>CADCUO010000001.1 GCA_902805915.1 uncultured Propionibacteriaceae bacterium
ATCGATAGAGTGCGGCTTCTTCTCGATCCATGGGTGCGCGACCCGACCCCCGGCACCACGGCGGCGCTCGCCGCAGCCCTGCGCGATGTCATCACACGGCTGGCCGAACACCTGGCTGAGGAGGAGCGTGACGTTGTGCCCCTCATCCCCCGCCACGTGACCCAGCAGGAGTGGGACCAACTGGGCAAGACGGCGTTCGACAAGTTCACCCCGGCGCAACGGTTCACCGCCATGGGACAGCTGCTGGAGGTCGCCACACCCGAAGAGGGGTCGAGAATGATGCACGGAGTCCCTGCGCCGGTACGGTTGATCTGGCGCCTCACGGGCAAGCGGAAGTACGACCGCTACATGGCGCGCGTCCGCGGCTAAGCCGTCAGCGCTGAGCACCGCCTCGAGGCGGTGGCGTCCATCCTTCACTTGAGCCCCAGAGAAACAGTCGGCAGAGTCCTGCCAGCCGGACAATTAGGCGCTCCCGGGGCTGCGGCCGCTGCCGAATACCCCGCTCCGGTCATCGACAGCGGCCGTGAGTCATGCAGGGCTGGCGTTCCAGATCGAGCGAGCTCTCGAACGACACTTCATCGGAGTCCTTGGACGGCCTGTTTCGTGGTGGAGTTCGTCGACTGTCCAGGGCGTGGGTAGGGCAGAGATGCGGCGAGGCATGCGAGTGCGATAAGTGAGGAGCCGAGTAGGGCGACCCAGAGCCCGCGGGGCGAGGTGAGTGGGGCCGCCAGGGCGCCGACCGCGAACATCGCACCCACGCCGAAGGCCGCGAGCGTCGCAGTCGCGACCCGTGTGGGGGACCATCCGCGGTGGCTGAGCGCGTGGCCTCCGGCCAGCACGGTGGCGACAACGAAAAGCGCGCCACCGCCCTCTCCGGTGGTGATGAGGGCGCGGAAGATCTGGGGGTCGAGGATCGCCGATGCCAGCAGGAGAGGCGCCAGGGCGATGGCTCGATGGGCTTGCCGACCAGCGGCGCGGAGGTGGGCGGCCCGTCCGAACGCCACACCGACCAGGGTGCCGGGTAGCAGCACTAGCAGGAATGTGAGCCAGGTGACTTCGGACTCGGTGGGCCCTGCCAGTTCGACCATCCACCCGCGGAGCGCGCTCGCCCACGCGAGCCCGCCCAGGCCGCCCAAGAGGGGGTAGGCGAGCCCGGGGCTCATCCTCACGAGACTCGCCTGAACCTGGGAAGGGTCACGAGCTGCGCGATGCCCATCACCACGGCCACCGCGCCGTACCAAAGACCAACAGCCGGCTCGGCCCAAGCCACCACCGACGCGACCGCGGCTACCTCCAGCCAGACCGCCCACCAAGCCCACATCTGAAGCCGGCGGTAGGGCACGAATAGGATCACCACGGCAGCAAGGTCGAGCAGGGCGAACGGGACAAACAGCCACAGCGTGCGGTCGCTCACGAACGCTCCGAACACGTGGTTCACTGCCCAAGCGGCCGACAGGAAGACCAACAATATCCACGCGCTCCTGCTCGCCGGGCCGGTCAGTCCGTCCCGCTGCGCGTTGCCGACTTCCATGCCACGATCTGTCATCGCCGGGCCTCCATCGAGCACCGGGCCACGATGCGCATCGCCCTGCCAACCGATGTCATCCGCTGCGCCCCAACGCAGCGACCGTACGCCCGAACTCTCCCCTGGTGCAGTCCTGTTTCCAACCAGGAAACGGTGCAGTCATCCTCGAAGCGCGGCGCGGGTGACCGACTCGGTGAAGTCCGCCATCAGCTCAACAGTCGTGAGCAGTTCCGGCCGTTCATCCTCCCGACGGCGATGCGCGTGGTACCAGCTCGCGGGAACGCCGAGAAGCCCCACCCGCTTGAGCTCCGGGGGCAGGTTCGCGGTCAGTGCCAGCGGCACCACAGTCACCTCCCGGCCCTGCAGGATGCGCTGGGCGACGTGCGCGGTGTTCGAAGCGTCGATCGGGACGAGCGTGGCCTCACCCAGTGGCCGTACGTCGGCCAGCACAAACGGGTGCATGTACTCGTCGGGCAGGCCGGGGGTGTAGAGAAGGGGAAGCCGGGCGAACTCGCGGACCTCGACCGTGCGCCTGAAGGCCAGCGGGTGGGTCACACCTACTAGACCAACCCGGTGGATATCTGACAAGCGCGTGGAGGCAATCTCGGGTCTTGCCGAGGCACCGAAGGTAAGAACCACGTCGACCTTCCCCTCGAGAAGGTCTCCTGTCAGGCTGGGGAACGCCGTGGGCACCGATTCGATGGCCACCCCGGGGTGCGCGTGGCGCAGGGCCAGCTCCAGGGTGTCAAGAGCGGCAGGCAGCAATGGCGCCACGACGCCCACGCCGGCCGGCACGGCTAGCCGTAAGACCGTGACGGCATCATCGGTCGCGGCGAGCCTGGCTGCGTGTGCCGCGTGCAGCAGCTGGGGCGCAAATTGGACGAACCTCTGGCCGGCCGGGGTGAGACCCGAGAATCCACCCGAATCCCGCTCGATCAGCGGAACACCGAGCGCCGACTCGAGCCGCTGGATGCGCTTCGTCAGAGCCGACACCGAGACTCCGAGGCGCTCTGCAGCTCTCCCGAAGTGGCGCAGCTCAGTGACGGCAGTGAAGCTCTCGACGGCCGTTAGGTCGAGATCCATGCCGCGATATTCCCACTCTGGTGCATGCCTGGAAACAAAACGCACTCATCTAGCCGCGTAGCGTGCGCTGCGCCCATCCGGACACCTATGCCGAGATACGCGGTCGTTGAGTGTCCAACTCTGTTCGGTTCGGCCTCGGCCACGGCATCGACACTGGGAGCATGAGCACAGCACGAGACGCACGGACCCGCACCTGACCGCAGCGGTGGACGTTGTGGGGGCTTCATCGTCGTGCGGCGATCACGGTGCCCGCCACGTTCTTCGCACTCCTCTCCCACACCGGCGGAGGTGGTGGACGCCTCGGTGGCCATCCTCCGCGACGTCCGGCCGGAGGCATCGCGACGCCTTGTCTTGGCCATCGCCTCCGCCGACTTGCGGAAGATGCTGACCTCGATCACGATGCCCGTCCTGCTGATCTACGGCCAAAGGAACGAGCGGGCACCGGCCGCTGTAGGTGCTCAGTACTAGGAGCAGGCGGGCCGTCTGGCCCCGATGGGTCTGTAAGGTCCTATGGGTTCCACCCGTCTCCCGCTGCGGGCATCAGCAGCAGGTGGCGACGAGCCTCAGGAGCGACTGCCAGCCGACTTGAGCGTCCACTACGTGTAGATGTGAACCGGTGGGTCTTGGAAGCCGTGTGGGACCGGTGGCTCCGAGGCAGGACCTCCGCCAGCAATCAGTCCTGAGGGTCAACCGGAGCAAAGCTGATCCGGTCCCGGACGTACGGCTGTGAAGCCTCCCTTGTGGGTAGCAGGGCCTACCGTTACGACCACCACGGACTGGACCACAAGCCTCTGCTGCTCCAGAGATAGGTCCAAGAACTTGGCCTTCACCAGCTCAGCGTTGGCACGAATGTCCTAGTTGAGGGCTCCGAAGCCCTCGTATGGCGTCACTTCCTCAAGGAGCACCGAGAGATGACGTCCCGCTGAGTGGTGGAGTTCTTGGTGCTGGTCAGTGTTGTTGATCATGCCGTGAGTGCGGCGGGTGTGGCTACCTCCTCCTGCGGTTTGGTGGTTGGGCTGGTGATGAGTTTCATGCTGGCTTCGGAGAGGTAACGCCGTTCGCTGGCCACAGCCCATTCGTCGTGGATCTCCACCAGGACGGCGCCGGCCAGGCGGAGCAGAGCGGCCGGGTTGGGGAAGACGCCGACGACCTCGGTGCGCCGTTTCACCTCCCGGTTGACCCGCTCGAGCGGGTTGGTGGACCAGATCTTGCGCCAGTGCGGCTGCGGGAAGCCGGTGAAGGCGAGCAGGTCGTCGCGGGCTTCGCGCATCATCTG
>CADCUO010000002.1 GCA_902805915.1 uncultured Propionibacteriaceae bacterium
CATAGATACGCGCCGCTTGGTACCCCAGCCGGCTTGAGGATGGCATCCGGACAGAAATCGGGCCGAACTGTCAGCCCGCATAGGGCAGGACAGCGCGTCCGCGAATGCCGGGATCCGCTTCAAACAAGGCGCCGGCCAGCGGCTCAGCAGAGTCGCCCATGCCTTGTCGAGAGGTGGTGATGACCAGCCGATCGAGATCTTGACCGGCGAAGACCACCGCAGTTACCTGGCTGACGGGCAGCTCGATCACAGCGTCGAGTCGACCGTCGGGGTCGTACCGATGGACTGCGGAGCCGCCGAACAGAGCCACCCACACGCCCCCTTCGGCGTCAACTGTCAGCCCGTCAGGCCCACCGTCAGCAGTGATGGTGACGAAGGGGCGTCTGGAGGTGAGTCCCGTCGCGGAGCTCCAGTCAAAGACGTCAGTTCGACCGGTGTGGGTGTCGTTGTAGTAAGCCAGCGTTCCGTCTGGGCTCCAGTCGAGACCGTTGGAGACCGTGACGTGGTCCAAGAAGATGCTGGGCTCGTGGTCCGGCCCGAACCTGTAGAGCTTGCCGCCACCCACCCGCCCGTCGTAGGCCATCGACCCGACGTAGAAGTTGCCGTCCGGGTCGCAGCCACCCTCGTTCAACCGGACCGAGTCGTCACTCCAGATCTCCGGGAGTGCCTGCAGCGGTGCGTCAAGCGCGTCGTCACCGGACAGCAACAGCCCGCGCTCGCCAGCTATGAGGTGGCCGCCGTCGGCTCGTGGGCGGATCACCGCCGCTACGGAACCGACGTGGTGCCGGCTCACGGTGCCGTCAGGAGCCAGCTCCAAGATGTCGCCGGCCATCATGTCCACCCACCGCGGTCCGGCCCATCTGCTGCAGTAGACCGGTCCCTCACCATGCTCGGTGACCACGTCGGTCAGCTGCTGGGACTTCATGCGCTCTGCTCCGGCCGCGTCAGCTCACCGTCGACCCGCTGCCAGATCCCAAGTGGGTTCTCGTCTCGGACAGCATCCGGCAGCAGTGCAGCGGGCAGGTTCTGGAACGAGACCGGTTGGAGGAACCGACGAAGCGCGGTCGGACCTACCGAGGTGTGCACTGAGGCGGTGGTGGAGGGCCAGGACCCGCCGTGCTGCATCGCCCAGGTGACCGACACGCCGGTGGGCCAGCCGTTCCACACGATGCGTCCGGCATGGTCCGACAGCGCGTCCAGCAAGGCGGGGGCGGCGGCGTCTCCATCCTCCGACTGCACAGTGGCTGTCAGCTGTCCGGGCAGCCGGGACGCGATCTCGACCAGCTCCTTGGGGTCGTCGTACTCCACGACAACCGCCGCCGGACCGAACGCCTCCTCGAACAGCGCGTCCATGTCTTCTATCGCGGCGCTGCTTGACGTGGCGAACAGGGATGGCGGAACGCCGGATTCGTCGGCCTCTGCATCGCTGACTGGGTTCCACTGCTGCCGCATCTCGGCGAGCCGCTGCTGCAGGCCCGACTCGATCCGGTCGTTCAGCATCGGCGAGGCATCAACCGCTGACACAAGCTCGCCCAGCTCATCAAGCAGACCTTCAGCCTTCGGCACAAACAGGACCCCGGGCTTGGTGCAGAACTGGCCGACGCCAAGAGTGAACGAGTCGACGAAGCCTTTCAGCACCTCGCTTCGCCGCTGCTGGATCGCGGACGGCAGCACGAAGGCCGGATTGATGCTGCCCAGCTCCCCGTAGAAGGGAATCGGGTCCGGTCGGGAGGCGGCGATGTCGAACAGAACTCGGCCACCTCGAACCGATCCCGTGAAGGCCCCGGCTCTGACGCGAGGGTCCTTCAGCGCCTGCTGGGTCTCGGCCTCACCCTCGATCAGCGCGAAAGCGCCATCGGGAGCGCCGGCCCGCCGGAGCGCGGCCTGCACGATCGTGGCGGTCCGACGGGACAGCTCGGGATGGCCTGGATGGGCCTTGAGGATGACGGGACAGCCGGCACCGAGCGCAGTAGCGGTGTCACCACCGGCGACGCTGAACGCAAACGGAAAGTTGCTGGCGGCGACAATCAGTACTGGCCCGATGGCCCGCAGCATCCGGCGAAGATCGGGCCGAGGTCCGGTAGGCCAAGCCGGATCGGCGTGGTCGACCACCGCCTCCAGCCATGAGCCCTCCTCCAGTACCTCAGCGGTCAGTCGAAGCTGGAATGTCGTGCGACCCAGCTCGCTGACGAGTCGGCCCTGAGGCAGGTGCGTCTCCTGCTGGGCCAGTGCGACCAGCGCATCTCGGTCGGCTTCGAGGTCGTCGGCGATGGTGCGGAGCCAGTTGGCCCTCTCCATCGGCGAGGTCCGCGCCATGGCGGGAGCGGCGGCGGCGGCAGCCTCAAGCACGGACTCCAGGTCAAACTGGTCCGTGGCTGTTTCCGGCTGGTCAGCTATGACTCCCGACGGATCCGTGACGGCTTCCCGCTGGTCAGCTACGACTTGCGGCTGGTCCGTGACGACTTGCGGCTGATTAGACATGTGGGGCCTTCCTCTTCGCCAATGACGTGCCGGTGAGCCGGCGCACCCATCTGCCCGGACGGCGGTTTCATCCTGTCACGGCCGTTTCCGCACCGTCATGGCGAGGCGGCGGAACCAATCGTGCGCCAGCTCCGGCCACCTCCGAGGCAGAGTGAGAATCTCGATACAAGAGCTCGACTGTCGCGGAAGCCCCCGCAACCGCAGTCGGCCAGGGCGTGCCACTATGGCGAGATAGACCCTGCCCCGCCCCCGCTCGGTGGGCCGAGTCTGCTCAGGAGGCACTCGATGATCATCAGATACCACCACCAGGGCGAGACTCTGGCCGGAGTCACCGACGGCCATCGGGTCTTCCCGCTGGCTGATCAGCTTGCTCCGCTGCTGCGGCTCAGCGTGTCCGACCTACGGGCAACGCTGGACGAGGCGTTGGCCGGTCCAGCCGCTGACTACGACGAGGTCGAAGTGCTGGCACCGGTGGACGGCCGTACCGAGGTGTGGGCGGCTGGGGTGACCTACCAGACCTCGCAGTCGGCGCGGATGGAGGAGAGCGAGCGGGCTGCCAGCGTGTACGAGCAGATCTACGACGCAGACCGGCCCGAGCTCTTCTTCAAGTCGGTGGCGTGGCGCACCATCGCTGACAACGGCCAGGTGCGGTGTCGTACCGACTCCTCCATCGACGTTCCGGAGCCTGAGCTTGCGTTGGCGGTGAACTCGCGGGGTCAGATCGTCGGCTACGGGATCTGTAACGACCTGAGTTCCCGCTCCATCGAGGCGGCGAACCCGCTCTATCTTCCGCAGGCGAAGATCTACACCGGCTCCTGCGCGCTAGGCCCAGGCATCAAGCCGGTGTGGGACGTGGCGGACCCGTACGCCCTCCCACTGCATTGCACCATCGAACGAGCCAAGTCGTTGGTCTGGCAGGGCTCGGCGAGCACGTCCCAGCTGCACCGGCAGCTAACCGACCTGGTGGAGTGGCTGTTTCGTGAACTTGAGTTTCCTGACGGCGTCTGGCTGTCCACTGGCACGTGTCTGGTACCCGAGCTGCCATTCTCACTCGCCGATGGAGACGTCGTGACCATCGCAGTCGACGGCGTCGGAACGCTCACCAACACCGTACGTCGCACAGCTGCGATCTAGCTGTCCTCCGCCGCAGTCAGGACGGCTTCAGCAGCGGGAACAAGATCGTCTCGCGGATGCCGGCCCCGGTGAACAACATCACCAACCGGTCGATGCCCAGACCGAGCCCGCCCATGGGCGGAGCTCCAAATTCCAGCGCAGCGAGGAAGTCCTCGTCCAGCTGCATGGCTTCGGGGTCTCCGGCGGCGGCTGCCAGGGACTGGGCGGTGAGCCGCTCACGCTGGATCACCGGGTCGATCAGCTCGGAGAAACCCGTACCGCACTCCACCCCGCCGATGATCAGGTCCCACGCCTCGATCAGATGCGGATCGCTGCGATGCGGTCGGGCCAGCGGCTGCGCCGACGGTGGATAGTCACAGACGAAGGTCGGCTGGATCAGGGTCGGCTCCACCAGCTCGGAGAACAGCTCCAGCACCAACTTCTCCGCTCCCGAGCCCGGGTCCGCAGCGACGTCGTGCTTGTCTGCCAGCGCGCGAAGGTCATCGATCCCTGTTTGCGGGGTGACTTCCATCCCAATGGCCTCTGACAACCCGGGGTAGACCGACAGCCAGCGCCACTCCCCGTCCAGGTCGATAGTGCCCTTCGAAGTCTCGATCTGCCGAGACCCCAGCAGGTCCGCCGCGTCCAGGATGATCCGCTGAATCAGCTCGGCGATGGTGTGCTGGTCACCCCACGCCTGGTAGACCTCCAGCATGGTGAACTCGGCGCTGTGGCTGGAGTCGATCCCTTCGTTGCGGAAGACCCGGCCCATCTCATAGACCCGCTCCACACCTCCGACCACGGCGCGTTTGAGGAACAGCTCCAGCGCAATCCGCAGCGTCATGTCGATGTCAAAGGCGTTCAGGTGGGTGTGAAACGGACGCGCATGGGCTCCGCCGTGCACCAGCTGCAGCACCGGTGTCTCGATCTCGACGTAGCCGTCGTTGTGCAGCGTCTCCCGGATGCTGCGGGTGATCGCAGCCCGAGTGCGGACCATGTCCCGGGCGGCTTCCCGTACCGTCAGATCGGCGTAGCGCTGCCGTACCCGGGTCTCATCCGACAGCTCGCTGTGCAGGTTGGGCATCGGACGCAGCGCCTTGGCCGCCATCTGCCAGCGCGTGGCCATCACCGACAGCTCGCCGCGCTTCGACGAGATCACCCGGCCCTCGACGAAGACGAAATCGCCTAGATCCACGTCGCTCTTCCAGGCCGCCAGCTCTTCCTCCCCGACCTCGGCCAGCGACAGCATCACCTGCAGCCGGGTGCCGGAGTCGGTCTGGGACAGCCCCTCGGCGAGGGTGGCGAAACACAGCTTGCCGGTGTTCCGGGCCAGCACCACCCGGCCGGCGATCCCCACCACATCGGCGGTCTCCTCGCCCCTGCGGAGGTTGCCCCACCTTTGGCGAACCTCGCGGAGGCTGTGGGTGCGCGGCACCGACACCGGGTACGCCTCCCGGCCCTCGGCCAGCAGCCGGGCCCGCTTCTCCCGGCGGACCCGGGTCTGTTCGGGTACGTCGGGGCCGAACTCGGCAGCAGAGATGTCTTCAACGTCGGGCACCGAGCCAGCCTATCGAGCCCGGCGCGACCTGCCGCTCACTCAACCGACCGCGATATCGCCGCCATGCCGCTCCTCCCGGCCGTGGCAACGAGGTCCTCACGGGCCTGTCGGCACTGAGGTGCTGGCATCCGGGTCGCTGCTTACTCGAGCCGCAGCCGGGTCGGGGCCGGGGCAGAAGCCACAACGGGAAGCGGTCCCCGGCCAGGGGTAATGGACCCGAGGACGCTGGGGTGGTCAGCCCCGGTGCAGGACGCCACTGTACCCGGCCACCCGTGCAGCGTGAGGAATCCGAGCAGCGCGAAGGCGAGTGGCTCCTTGGCCGCCGACGGCAACCCACAGTCGTCGGAGGTACGCACCGCCACCCGCGGCAGCGCCGCCCGCAGTGCCGCCATCAGAGTGGGGTTGCGGGTGCCACCGCCGGATGCGATCACCTCGGTCGCGCCGGCAGCTGTCACCGCGTCGGCCACGGTGCGTGCGGTCAGCTGAGTCAGCGTTGCCAACACGTCGTCTGGCTCGATGTGGGGATGCCGGGACAGGAACCCCAGCAGATAGGTGGTGTTGAACAGCTCCTTGCCGGTCGTCTTCGGCGGCGGCCGGCGGTAGTACCCCTCGGCCAGCAGCTCGGCCAGCAGGTCCGGTATCAGCCGGCCACGGGCCGCGGCGGAGCCGTCGGTGTCGCAGCTGCGCGCCCCGGCGCTGAAATAGCGGACCGCAGCGTCAACCAAGGCGTTGGCGGAGCCGACGTCGAAGGCGCTCGGCTGCTCCGAGTTGATGTCGATGGTCAGGTTGGCGATGCCGCCGAGGTTCAGCGCCACCGGCCGCCCCGGCCGGGAACGCAGCCACCAGACGTCCAGCAAGCTGACCAGCGGCGCGCCCTGACCGTGGGCTGCGACGTCTCTGGGTCGGAAGTCCGACACCACCGGAAGACCGGTCCGCTCCGCGATCCAGGCTGGCTGCCCGAGCTGGAGTGTGCCCCGGACCGTTGCATCCTCCACCCAGTGGAACACCGTCTGGCCGTGCGAGGCGACCAGGTCGGCGGCTCCACCGCCCAGCTCGTCCACGGCTCGCGCAGCCACGGTGGCGAAGGCCTGTCCGATCCGGGTATCGAGCGAGCACACCCCGGCCATCGTGACCGGCGCCGGCGGCTGGGCCGCCAGCAGATTGGTGACGATGTCCTCGGGGTACGGCATCGAGAGCGTACCCAGCAGTCCGGCTCTGACCGAGTCGTCGACCACGTCGAAGTCAACCGCCACTGCGTCGATGGCATCGAACGACGTGCCCGACATCAGGCCGATCACTCGCACGTTGTCCCTCTCCAGTCGCGAACTGCCCCGGGAGGTCCACGCTAACGGTCCCGACCCTCGGCAGCGGGCCGCCCGCCGGTGGTACCCGCGGCCACTATGTTGTGGCCATGAGCAACTACGGTCAGCAGCCGCCACCTGGGTCTCAGCCCTACGGGCAGCCGCAGCCGAACCCGTACGGGCAGCCGCAGCAGCCGTACGGCCGCCCGGTTCAGTACGGGCAGCCCCAGCCGCCGTACCCAGGCCAGCCCAGCCCGCACGGGCAACCACCGCAGCCCCCGTACGGACAGCCCGGCTACGGTCGGCAGCCGAACCAGGGGTACGGCGCGCCGACGCAGTGGCAGCAGCAACCGTCGGCGCAGACCAAGCCCCAGGTCGTGGAGCGCACGGTCATCGTCGTCACGATGGACTCCGTGCCAGGGCGAGAGATTGCCGGGGCGATTGGAGAGGTGCTCGGCGTGGTGGCACGCAGCCGCGAGCTGCCACGAGAGATGCGGACGGACAACCCGCTGCAGGACTACGCGACCATGCTGACGCGCTCCCGGCAGGAAGCCGTCGCGCAGCTGGCGGAGATGGCCGAGGCCGCCGGAGCTGAGGCGGTAGTTGGGCTCCGCTTCGACTCCAGCGAGATCACACCGTCGCTGAGCGAGATCGTGGCCTACGGAACGGCGGTCAGGCTGGTGCCCCTGGCCGCCGAAGCCAGTGAGCACGAGGGCGCCGTCGCTGGCGAGCAGGCGGCTGCGGTAGGAGGCGGTGCGGATGGCGGCGGTCCGGATGGCGGCGGTGCGGATGGCGGCGGTCCGGATGGCGGCGGTGCGCAGGTAATCGGTGTTCCGCCAGCCCAGGGCGACGGCGACCTGGCGTCAGCCGGCGCGCCAACAGCCCCCAACGCCACCGACCCAGCTCCAACCGACGCCGCTCCAACCGACGCCGCGGGCACCGATCCAACTGACCCCGCCGCGATCGACCCCGCCGCCACCAGTCCCGGTCAGTGGCCGCCGCCCGAACAGTGGCGCCCGCGAGCGTGACCGGGTAAGAATGACCCATGACCGCCAACGATGACGCCCAGCCGACGGCCGAAGAGACTGCGGCTGAGGCAACCAAGCGCAAGTTCCGCGAGGCATTGGAGGCGAAGAAGGGCCGTCAGGGCGAGGCTCACGTGGACCCTGAGCAGCCAACCGTCCACGCCCACGGTCCGGTCGAGTCGAAGCGCGTCTTCCGACGCAAGACCGGCTAGCAGGAGACGCAAGACCGGCGCAACAGCAGGCGTCACCGGGTTAGTCAGTCCTCCGCCGGCAGCACCCGGATGCCGTTCTGGACGGTCTCGAACCGCACCGCGGCCAGGTTGGGCACCACGGCGTCCGCATCGAGTTCGTCGACCGGTGTCGTGGTGACCACCGCCAAGGTGAAGCACCCCGCCGCGCGGGCAGCCAACAGCCCCTTTGGGGCATCCTCCACCACAAGGCAGCGGGTGGGGTCGGCACCGAGCCGCCGCGCTGCCTCCAGGAACGGGTCGGGATGCGGCTTGCCTCGGGCAACATCGTCCACGGTGACCAACACCGACGGCGGCACCAGCTGAGCAGCCGCAATCCGTGCCGCGGCCAGCGGGACGGTGCATGACGTCGCAATGGCACTCTTGCCGTGGGCTAGCGAGGCGAGCGCTTCAGCCGCGCCAGGCAGCACCTCGATGCCTTCCACGTCCGCGATCTCCAGCTCGTTGATCCGGTCAATGGCCGCCTCATGCCGGTGCTCAGGCAACACCGCGCGAACCACACCGGCGGACGGAACTCCGTGGTTACCGGCGAGGTCGTCGCGGGTGAGCCCGTGCTCGGTGGCCCACAGGTCCCAGGCTCGGATCACCGCCGGCGTGGAGTCGATCAGCGTGCCATCCATGTCGAAGATGACGGCCTCGAAGGTCTCGTCAGCCAGCTTGCCCAGATCCACTACGTCCTCTTCCTGCCAGGTGCGATGACGGTCGCCATTGCCGCACCGATTCTGCTAGATACAGCGACGCACAGTAGCCAGTGCCCACTGCCAGCGCGACCGGCACCGACCGTACCGGGTCGATCCCGAGCGCCCCGCCGACGGCCAGCACCAACGTCAGGGCGACGATTCGACCCTCCGCACCGCCGCCGAGTGCGGTGGTCCATCGGCTCGGGTGCGCACCGGCCAGCTTGATCGAATAGATCAGGTCATACCGGCGGTACGCCACCACGGCCAGGAAACAGAACACCAGCCCGCCCACGGGCGCCAAGGACAGCAGGGCCGCGAAGACCGCGGCTTCCGCGCACCACACCAACGGCAACGCCTGCCAGGCCCACCGGCTTCGGATAGGCGGCCGGCAAGCCGCCCCGAAGCAGCAGGCAGCAACCACCGCGGCCGCCAGAGCGAGCCACAGCCGTTCGGTGCAGATCGCCGCGATTGCCGCCGCCCACGCCACCAGCGCGGCAAGAAAGCCGACCAGGAACGGCAGCCGCACCCACCGAGCCGTCAGGCGGGCCGGCGGCCCCAGGTCGAGCTGGTCGTCCAGCGGCGCGGATGCGTCGGGCGGCGGGACACCGGTACCGCGTCGGAGCAGCATCACGGTTCGGCCGCCCTGGGCCCACAGCAGCGCCAGGCCGGAACAGACAATGGCCGCGATCAGCACCCACACCGGACGGAACGTCAGCAGGCCGAGCGACACGATCAGGTACCGCTCAGCGATCGGTACGTGGATGACCTTCTTCGCCCAGAACCGCAACATCGCCGCTCGGGTCGGAGGAACCAAGGTGGTCCGTCCCTCGCCCCGCTCCGCCAGCTGAGACAGATCCATCAACGCCGGCGCACTGGCCCGGCTGGGCGCCAGCTGGTCGTTGAAGCTTCGGTCCTCTAGGTGCCGGGCGGTCACCACGGTCATGGCGATGATCCCCAGCAACCAGCCCCAGTCCTCCCCCGTACGGGTGGCCACCGCGGCCAGGGCCGCGAACACCGCGTACTCCTTGACCCGGTCGCTCACCCCATCGAGCCACGCGCCGAGGGTGGAGAACCGCCGGGTGAAGCGGGCGATCTCCCCGTCCATGCAGTCGATCACCAGCGCCAGCTGCAGGGTGAAAGCAGCCACCACCCAAGTCCAGCCGGGTCCGTACCAGATCAGGGCGGCCGTGACCAGGCCCACCCCAAGGCTTAGCGCCGTGACGGCGTTCGGCGACCAGCCGTAGCGGAGGCCCAGAGCCGTACCGCGCCGGGACAGCGGCCGCACCACCGCAGCAGAGAAGAAGCCGTCGCCGCCCCGGCTCGCCGTACGCAGGCGCTGCTGCCAGGCCGATCCCGGCGACCCCGGCTGCCCCACTGGGCCTCGCTGCCAGCCGAAGTAGCCGACTCCCACCGGAGCAACTCGCAGACCCGCTCGCACCAGCGCCACCAGGGCAATGTCAAACAGGTCCAGCCCGGCGAAGTCCATGCTGGCAGCTGCGGACCAGACGGCTGCCGCATCGGCGCGGTCGGTAGCGGAGATACGGAGGATGCCGACCGAGACCCGATTGGGCGTCATCACCGAGTGCGCCTGCGTGCCGGCTGACTCGATCGCTGCCCCGTCCGCTCCTACCCGGACCAGCGTGGCTGACTCCACCCCGGTGATCTGCTGCGGCATCTCGACCGAGTACGGGTCCGCAACCAGGGCCGCCGTGGTATCGCCAGGCCGGTCGAGCAGGTCCAGAAGCGCCGGTGCCGTGATCCGCAGCTCCGCTGAAGCGACGATCAGCGCGACGTCGGCGCGCGCCGCCGCCAGTTCCGCCAGGCGAGCCAGGTTGGTGACCAGCACCGGCGTCGCTGTGCCAACAGCAGCCAGAGCGGCCGCCAGCTCGGCCGTGGGCTCGGTCGGACCCAGCACCGCTACGTCAGCGCCGGCGGAGAACCCGTGCACCGTGTGGGCGGCCGGACCACCAACCTGAGCCACGGGCATGGCCCGCATGCTATCGCGCGTCTCCACGACGACCCGGCCACAACTTACGCCCCCGGGCCACATAACCGTTTGCTGAGTGAGTACTCACTCATCTATGCTCGCACAGTGGCTCGTGCGACCCCTCTTCCTCCGGATCAGCGCCGAGCCGCCATCATCGCCGCGACCGAACCGCTCCTGGAGGTCCACGGCCGCGCCGTCAGCACGCGGCAGATCGCCGAAGCGGCCGGCGTCGCGGAGGGGACGATCTTCCGGGTATTTCCGACCAAGGAGGAGCTCATCGACGCCGTCATCGCAGAGGCGTTCGATATCAGCACCAGCTGCAACGCGATCGCGCGGATCGACGCTGAGCTGGATCTGGAGAGCCGTCTGGTGGCCGTGGTGGACATCCTTCAGACGCGGCTTCGCCGGGTCTTCGTCCTGTTCCATTCGGTCACATTGAGGCCACCGCCTGAGTCGCAGGAGGCCTTCCACGCCCGACTGCGACGCGACAACGCCGCGCTCAACGAGGTGATCACGGAGGTGATCGGACCTGACCAGCCGCAGCTGCGGGTCGAGGCGGACGCCGCCGCGGCGCTGCTCCGTACGCTCACCTTCGCCGTCACCCACCCGATGCTCGCCGACGAACGGCACTCCGCGCCGGAACAGGTGGTGGAGGTGCTGCTGTACGGCATCACCAACCGCGCAGGCCTCAGCTGTTCGCCCCACCTCATGAGACACCCCGCCCCGAAGACACAGGAAGAACCATGCTGATCCAGCTGCTCCGCCGCTTCCTCGCCCGATATCGGGGACTGCTCGTCGCAGTGGTGGTGCTGCAGCTCATCGGGACGATGGCGTCCCTGTATCTGCCCAGCCTGAATGCAGCGATCATCGACGACGGCGTCGCCAAGGGCGACACCAACTTCATCTGGCGTGCCGGCGGGATCATGCTGGCAGTCAGCCTCGTCCAGATCATTTGCTCCATCGCCGCGGTCTACCTCGGCGCCAAGACAGCGATGTTGTTCGGCAGGGACATTCGCGGCGCGATCTTCGACCATGTGCAGACCTTCTCCGCCCGGGAGCTCAACAGGTTCGGCGCACCCTCGCTGATCACCCGCAACACCAACGACGTCCAGCAGGTGCAGATGCTCGTGCTGCTGACCTGCACCATGCTGGTAGCGGCTCCGATCACCATGGTCGGCGGCATCGTCATGGCGCTACGGGAGGACGTCGGCCTGTCCTGGCTGGTCGTGGTGGCCGTCCCGGTACTGGCCGGGGCGATTGGGCTCGTGGTGCTGCGGATGGGGCCGCTGTTCCGGGTCATGCAGACCCGGATCGACATCGTGAACCGGGTGCTGCGGGAACAGATCACCGGTATCCGGGTGGTCCGCGCGTTCGTCCGCGAGCCGTACGAGACGGAGCGGTTCAGCCGGGCCAACGCCAACCTGACCGCGACCGCTACCTCGGTGGGCCGGCTGATGGCCTCCATCTTCCCGATCGTGATGTTCATCATGAACATCTCCAGTGTTGCGGTGCTGTGGTTCGGCGCCCGGCGGATCGACTCCGGGCAGATGGAAATCGGGTCGCTCACTGCATTCCTCACCTACCTGGTCCAGATCTTGATGTCGGTGATGATGGCGACCTTCCTGCTGATGATCGCTCCCCGGGCAGCAGTGTGCGCGGAAAGGATCAAGGAGGTTCTGGACACCGACTCCTCCGTCGTCCTGCCCAGCCATCCGGTGACGACGCTGCGCGGGGCTGGAGTGGTGAGCTTCCAGGCCGCGGAGTTCACCTACCCCGGAGCCGACCACCCGGTGGTGCACGATGTCACCTTCGAAGCCCTGCCCGGTCAGACCACGGCGATCATCGGGTCGACCGGCTCCGGCAAGAGCACCCTCATCTCCTTGATCCCAAGGCTGGTGGACACCACCGCTGGATCGGTCAAGGTCGACGGCGTCGAGGTACGGGAGATGGACCCTGACCTGCTGTGGAGCCGGATCGGTTTGGTACCTCAGAAGCCGTTCCTGTTCTCCGGAACAGTCGCCAGCAACCTCCGGTACGGCCATCCAACGGCAACGGACGAGGAGCTGTGGGCGGCGCTCAAGGTGGCCCAGGCCGATGACTTCGTGGCCGAGATGACCGGCCAGCTGGAAGCACCGATCACCCAGGGCGGCACCAATGTCTCCGGTGGGCAGCGGCAACGGCTGTCGATCGCCCGGGCGTTGGTGAAGAAGCCGGAGATCTATGTCTTCGACGACTCCTTCTCAGCCCTGGACGTCGCCACCGATGCCCGGTTACGGGCCGCGTTGCGCAGCGAGACCCGGGATGCAGCCGTAGTCATCGTCGGCCAGCGGGTCGCCACCATCGCCGACGCAGACAAGATCGTGGTGCTCGAGGACGGCGAGGTGGTCGGTGCAGGTACCCATGACGAGCTGCTGGCGAGCTGCCCGACGTACGTGGAGATCGTGGACTCCCAGCTCAGCGCCCAGGAGGCGGCAGCATGACCGACACCCGGGACGCGAAGCCGGCCACTGAGTCAGCTGCGCTCGCAGCTCAAGAGAACAAGGCCAAAGCGCCGGAGCGCCCCAAGTACCAGCCGAGCCCGGGGTCACGGATGTTCGGACAGGGTCCGGCTCCGGAGAAGTCGATCAGCTTCGGGCCGTCGTTACGGCGGCTGCTGGGTCACCTGGCACCGGAGCGCGTCATCATGGCCCTGGTCATCGCGCTCGCGGTGGTCGGCATCCTGATGAGCGTGGTGGGGCCGAGGATCCTCGGCTGGGCCACAGACGTGATCTTCACCGGCATCATCGGCAAGCAGCTGCCCGTCGGCGCCAGCAAGGAACAGGTGGTGGCGGGTCTGCGAGCCGAGGGCAACAACACCTTCGCCGACATGGTGGCCCGCCTGGACATCATCCCGGGCCGGGGCATCGACTTCGACCGGTTGGGTGAGATCCTGCTGCTGGCCTTGGTGCTGTTCTTCGCCTCGTCGGTGTTCTTGTGGATACAGGGATATCTACTCAACGGCGCGGTGCAGCGGTCCATCTTCGCCATGCGTAACGAGGTGGAGGCCAAGATCAACCGGCTGCCGCTGAGCTACTTCGACCGGCAGACCCGCGGTGAGCTGCTCAGCCGCGTCACCAACGACATCGACAACATCTCCCAAGCCTTGCAACAGACCCTGAGCCAGCTGCTGACCTCGCTGCTGACGGTGATCGGCGTGACCGTGATGATGTTCATCGTCTCTCCGACCCTGGCTCTGATCGCGCTCGTCACCATCCCCGTCTCGGTGTTGATCACCGGGGCCATCGGCAAGCGAAGCCAGAAGCTGTTCGTCAACCAGTGGAAGACCACCGGTGAGCTGAACGGCCACATCGAGGAGGCCTTCACCGGACATGCGCTGGTGAAGGTGTTCGGCCGGCAGCGGGAGGTGCAGGCGGTCTTCGCCGACAAGAACGCCGACCTGTACACGGCCAGCTTCGGCGCCCAGTTCGTCTCCGGCATCATCATGCCGGCGATGATGTTCGTCGGGAACCTCAACTACGTCGTCATCGCCGTCGTGGGTGGGCTCCGGGTCGCCAGCGGCACCATGAACCTCGGCGACGTACAGGCCTTCATCCAGTACTCCCGGATGTTCACCCAGCCGCTCACCCAGGTGGCCTCGATGGCCAACCTGCTCCAGTCCGGGGTGGCGTCGGCGGAGCGGGTGTTCGAGGTGCTGGACGCCGAGGAGGAGTCGGTGGAGGCCTCCGGTGCGCTGAACCCCATCCGTGGACGGGTGGAGTTCGAGCACGTCGCGTTCTCGTACGACCCAGCGAAGCCGTTGATCACCGACCTGTCGCTGCAAGCCGAGCCGGGCAGCACCGTCGCCATCGTCGGCCCCACCGGCGCCGGCAAGACCACGCTGGTCAACCTGATCATGCGGTTCTATGAGCTGGATGGGGGCCGGATCACCCTGGACGGCGTGGACATCACCACGATCTCCCGGGCGGCGCTGAGGTCCAGCATCGGCATGGTGCTGCAGGACAGCTGGCTGTTCCACGGCACCATCCGCGACAACATCGCATACGGCCGACCCACCGCAACGGAGCAGGAGATCCTGGCCGCCGCGGAAGCCACCTACGTCGACCGGTTCGTGCACTCCCTGCCGGACGGCTACGACACGGTGATCGATGAGGAGGGCAGCAACGTCAGCGCGGGTGAGAAGCAGCTGATCACCATCGCTCGAGCCTTCCTCGCCGATCCGGCGCTGCTGATCCTCGATGAGGCGACCAGCTCGGTGGACACCCGAACCGAGGTCTTGGTGCAGCACGCCATGGCGGCGCTGCGGACGGATCGCACCAGCTTTGTGATCGCCCACCGGCTCTCCACCATCCGCGACGCGGACGTGATCTTGGTAATGGAGCACGGCGACATCGTCGAGCAGGGCAGCCACGACGAGCTGCTGGACCGAGAAGGACACTACTTCGAGCTCTACAACTCCCAGTTCGCCGGCGCTTCGGAGGAATCGGCCCCCGATGAGGCAGTTCCGGCCGGTTCTCCGCGGTCGTAACCCAGAAATGTCACACCAGTTGACGCCGTGATCCGCTCGGCCCGCGTTGGTGCCCGACTGGTGTGACATTTCAGGGTTCCCGAGGCGGTCAGCACCGCCACCCGGCTGGCTGAGGGATCCCCGCGTCTGACGGAGGCGTGGCGGCTTGCCCGAGGCGGCGCGCACTGTCCGAACCACCTCATCGGGATGGTCCGACAGCATGGTCCAGGTGAAGCGCAGCACCCGCCACCCGTCCTGGACCAGCTCGTTCTGCCGCCAACGGTCGTTCTCGAACACCATCGGGTTGTCCTCGTGCAGGCGGCCGTCGATCTCCAGGGCCAGCTTGACCGCGTCGAAGGCGACATCAAGGTAGTAGAGCCGGCCGTTCAGCCACGTCGCGGCGTTTGACCTCCACCCGGTGATCCGAGCCGCGCGGAGCAGCCGTTGCGCCTGCCGTTCCGCAGCCGACCATGGTTCGTCTCTGGAGTCCAGCAGCAGCATCCGGCGCTGAGTGTTGCCTGTCCGACCAGCAGTGAGGGCCATGGCTTCGTGCAGCTGGCCAAGGGTTGCCGTCCTCGTACGCAGAGCAGTGTCGATACCGTCGCCCCCGACGGTGTCGCAGAGGTCCAGCGCAGTGAGGGCGAGAACGGTGAACCGGAGGCCGCGCTGGTGCACGACCAGGCCACTAGGGATAGCGCGTCGCTCCAGCAGGAAACCAGCGCGCGAGGTTCGATGCTGGCGGCGGACCGCGATACCGATCCGGTTGACCGACACTGTCGGCCAGAACGACACCAAAGCTGCGGCCGGCCCAACCAAGACCGCGTCCGGGTCCCAGAGCATCGCCGCCCTGACCCGACCTGCGGTTCGGTGGCGCAGCCAGTTGGCACCTACACGCCCGGAAGAATCGGCTGCAAGACCTTCTGTCGGACCAGCCACGCCAGCCCTTCCACCAACTCCGGGTTCTCCCGGCGCGCGATCACCCCGCCCGATTCTCTCAGCAGTGCCGCGATCTCGGATCGCGTCGTTGATCTCATGCATAGGAAGGCCCTCGACGGCACCCGGTTGTGAGCGAATCCTCGAAGAAATCTCCTGAGCCCGGTCGATGCAACCCAGATTGGTCACACCAGTTGAGGGGTTCGCCGCCGGTTGAGCGCGAACTCACGGCGTACCTGCCGACTGGTGTGACAAATCTGGTTTCAGCTGTCGAACCGCCGGAAGGTCAGGTTCATCCTCGGCCCCACCGGCTTCGCTGTCTTGGGCACGGCGTGGGCGTAGTCGGACTGGGACTCCCCGCTCATCACCAGCAGATCGCCTTCGCCCAGCGGCCAGGTCCACCGTGCCCGGCTAGCCCGGTGTCGCAGCGCGAAGGTCCGCCGTGCGCCCAGACTGACCGAGGCGATGGTCGGCAGGGGACCCAGCTCCGGCTCGTCGTCACTGTGGTAGCCCATCGAGTCAGACCCGTCGCGGTACAGGTTCGCCAAGCAGGAGTTGAAGGCGACGCCGCACTCGGCCGAGACCCGGTCCCTGAGTGCTGCCAGCTGACGCGGCCAGGGCTGCGGCTGGTTGACCACGCCGGAGTAGGCGTAGGCCGCATCGCCCATCCAGGCGGTCAGCCGCGGCGTCGGCACCGTACGCGAGAACAGGGTGATCTCCAGCTGCTCCCAGCTGATCGACTCACCCAGGTCGGCGAAGACCTGTTCATGGTCGGACACCCACCCCGGACGGTACGTCACACACGACGGCGGCGCTGAGGATCTGCTCGG
Organism: uncultured Propionibacteriaceae bacterium; assembly: GCA_902805915.1. Taxonomy (GTDB): domain Bacteria; phylum Actinomycetota; class Actinomycetes; order Propionibacteriales; family Propionibacteriaceae; genus Microlunatus. The sequence continues at coordinate 16,661 of CADCUO010000002.1, forward strand.
GCCCGGCCGCATGCCGACCAAGGTACGCCTCGCACGACGTACGCAGTCCGTAACCGGCGCCGGGCGGTCACGTTGGGCAGCAGGGCGCACTATGGAGGGGTGCACCAGAAGGCGGCTTCGGCGACGACCAACGCGGCGCGCCCAACGCTGTGGTGGGCGCGGCTCGCGGGGATCGTGTCGGGAGTGGCCGGACTGACCATCGCGGATCTGGTGGCACAGCTCGTATCTCCCGCCGGGTCACCGGTGGCTGCGGTCGGGGAGGCGGTCATCAGCCTGCTGCCGGCCGACCTGGTCAACTGGGGCAAAGACACCCTCGGTGCTGCCGACAAGCCGATCCTGTTGGCCACCGTCGCCGTGGTCGTGCTCGCAGTCAGCGGTCTGGCCGGGCAGCTGGAGCTGCGGCGCCGCTCCGTCGGAGGGCTCGTGTATGTGCTGCTGGCGGTGCTCGGCATTGCCGGGGTGATCCTGCGGTCCGACTCGAGTCTGCTCAGCCCGGTACCCACGCTTGTGGGGCTGCTGGTCGCCTACGTGATCCTGACCTCCTTGACCGCTCGGCTGGCCCGCTGGCATCCCCGCCGACGACTCGACGATGATGATCGTGCGTCGCCCACATCGTCCTCAGCACGTCGCAGCTTCCTCGGCCTGGTCATCGGTGTCGGCGCGGCCAGCGCTGTTGCCGCGGTCGCGGGCCGCGCGCTGGCTGGTGCGGCCAATGCCGCGGCCACCGCCCGAGCCGCGCTCAGACTTCCGGCTGCGGCCACCAAGGCGGCACCAGTGCCCGCCGGCGCCGATCTTGGCATCGCCGGACTCACCCCGTACATCACTGCGAACGACGAGTTCTACCGGATCGACACCGCCCTTCAGGTGCCGGTGATCAACCCGGACGAGTGGTCGCTGAAGATCATCGGCATGGTCGAGAACGAGGTCGAGATCAGTTTCGTCGATCTGCTGGCCAAGCCGTTGGTCGAGCACGTGGCCACGCTCACCTGCGTCTCCAACAGGGTCGGCGGCGATCTGGTCGGCAACGCGCTCTGGCTGGGATACCCGATCCGCGAGCTGCTGGCCCAGGCCAAGCCGCTGCCGGGCGCTGACATGGTGCTGTCCCGCAGCGACGACGACTTCACCGCCGGTACGCCGCTGGACGTGCTGACCGACCCGAAGCGGCAGGCGCTGCTCGCAGTGGGGATGAACGGTGAGCCGCTGCCCATCGAGCACGGGTTCCCGGTACGGATGGTCGTCCCCGGTCTGTACGGCTATGTCTCCGCGACCAAGTGGGTGGTCGAGCTCAAGGTCACCACCTTCGAGGAGGACTACGGCTACTGGACGCCCTTGGGCTGGTCCGCCCGCGGACCGATCAAGCTCGCATCCCGGATCGACACCCCCCGGCGAGGCACCATCGACGCTGGGACCGTTGCCGTGGCAGGCGTGGCCTGGGCGCAGCACACCGGGATCAGCAAAGTCGAGGTAAAGATCGACGAAGGCGGCTGGCAGACCGCCGAGCTGGCGGAGATCACCGGCGCCGACACCTGGCGGCAGTGGCATCTCAGCTGGGCGGCGACGCCTGGGGACCACACCATCACCGTCCGCGCCACCGACGCCAACCAGATGTTGCAGTCTGACCAGATCGCCGAGCCGGCTCCCGATGGCGCCAGCGGCTGGCACAGCATCACGGTTGAGGTGCGCTAGCCAGGGACCCTAGCCGCTCGCCGGATGTTGATGGCCAGCCGGGCTGGTGCCGTGGCGAGCCGACCGCGGTGCGGCACCGCCGCCAATTGGATCTGCTGGCATAGGTTGCAGGGGTGCGAATCGGGATAGCGAGAGAAGTCCAGCCGGGTGAGGCGCGGGTGGCTCTGGTACCTGAGGTGATCGCCGGCTTGCTGAAGGCCGGGTACGAGGTGGCGGTCCAGCCCGCAGCCGGGCACGGCGCGATGATCAGCGACGACGCGTACCGGCAGGCCGGCGCCGCCGTCAACCAGGCCGCGCTCACCGGCGCCGAGCTGGTGGTCAGTGTGCAGCCGCTCAGCCCAGAAGCCTTGGGCGAGCTGCGCTCCGGGGCGGCCACCCTGTCGTTCTTCCCGGCCAACCAGCGGCTGCCCGAGGTGGTGGCCCGCCGCGACCTCGGGCTGACGACGTTCGCGATGGAGTATGTGCCCCGCATCTCCCGGGCGCAGGCGATGGACGCGCTGTCCTCGCAGTCGCTGGTCACCGGTTATCGCGGCGCCCTCGTCGCGGCCGGTCGGCTGCGGCAGTTCTTCCCGCTCAACATGACCGCCGCAGGAACGCTTCCACCCGCGCAGGTGGTGGTGTTGGGCGCTGGAGTGGCCGGTTTGCAAGCAATCGCCACCTGCCGTCGCCTCGGCGCAGTAGTGAAGGGGTACGACGTCCGCGCCGCTGCGGCGGAGGAGATCCGATCCATGGGGGCCGTTGCCATCGACCTGCAGCTACCCACCCTGGAGGGGGCCGGCGGATACGCCAGGGAGATGAGCGAGGAGCGAGCGGCCCTGCAGCGGGAGCGACTAACACCGTTCGTTGCGGCTGCCGACGCGTTGATCACTACCGCCGCGGTACCGGGTCGACGGGCGCCGGTTCTGGTGACCCAAGCCATGGTGGAACAGATGAAGGTGGGGTCCGTTGTGGTGGATTTGGCCGCCGACTCAGGCGGCAATGTCGAGGGCGTGGTCCCCGGGCAGGTGGTCCGGATGGGGCAGGCCCAGGTCTGGGGTGGCTCCAACGTGCCCAGCCAGATGCCTGCGCCGGCCAGCCGGCTCTACGCGCAGAACCTCAGCACCGTGATCATGCTCATGACCAAGGAAGGCGGTTTCACTCCTGACTTCAGTGATGAGATCGTCGCGGCGATGTGCGTGACCCATGCCGGCGCGGTCGTCCACGACCCCACCGCGCAGCTGCTCAGCAAGACCGCAGGAGGGACCAGTGAGTGAGTCCATCGTCTGGTTGACGATTTTCGTTCTCGCCATCTTCGTCGGGATCGAGGTGATCTCAAAGGTGTCGACCATCCTGCACACGCCACTGATGTCGGGCTCCAACGCCATCCACGGCGTGATCCTGGTGGGTGCCATCCTGGTCACCGGGTCCGCAGACACGACACCGGTGCTGATCTTCGGGCTGGTGGGGGTCGTACTGGCAGCGATCAACATGGCCGGCGGCTTCGTGGTCACAGACCGGATGCTGCACATGTTCTCCAGCCGCCGCCGGCTCCCGGTCGGCAGCGGACGGAAGACGGATACATGAACGCCACGCTCTCCCAGCTGGCGTACCTGCTGGCTGCGGTCTGCTTCATCGTCGCCCTCAAGGGCCTTTCCCAGCCGGCAACGGCGCGCCGCGGCAACCTGATCGGTGCAGCCGGCGCGGTGATCGCCTGCGTCACGGTGCTGCTCACTCCCGGCCTGAACCATCGCGGCCCGATCCTGATCGCCATCGCTGTCGGCCTGCTGGTCGGTGTGCTCGGCGCCTATCGGGTGCAGATGACGCAGATGCCGCAGATGGTCGCGCTGTTCAACGGCGTCGGCGGTGGGGCGGCGGCGATCGTTGCACTGATCGAGCTGCGCAGCATCACCACTGCCGGCGGCGCCTCCACCATCCATCTGGTGGCCACCGCGTTCACGATCCTGGTCGGTGCGGTCAGCCTGGCCGGATCCCTCGTCACGTTCCTGAAGCTTCAGGAGCTGATGACCACCCGCCCGGTCGTGTTCCCCGGCTACCCCGTCGCCTACGCCGGGGTCATGGTGGTAGCGGTCGTCGTCGCGGTGATCGTGGTGGTGACGCCGTCGTTGGCGTTGGGTGCCCTGCTCGCCGTGCTGGGGTTGGCGTTGGGGGTGCTGCTGGTGCTGCCCGTCGGCGGCGCCGACGTACCGATTGTGATCTCGCTGCTGAACGCCTTCACCGGCCTGACGGTTGCGGCCGGCGGCTACGTTCTGGGCAATACCTTGCTGCTGGTGGCCGGCACGTTGGTCGGCGCGGCGGGCACCCTGCTCACCAAGCTGATGGCGGCGGCGATGGGCCGGTCGCTCGTCAGCACCCTCTTCGGCGCCCTGCGCGGCGGATCAACTCAAGGCACCACCGCGATCAGCAACCGCCCGGTGAAGTCCGCCAGCCCGGAGGACATCGCCATCCTGCTCGGGTACGCCGACCGGGTGGTCATCGTGCCGGGGTACGGGTTGGCCGTCGCACAGGCGCAGCACACCCTGCGCCAGCTCGTCGACGTGCTTCAGGAGCGGGGCACCACGGTTGACTACGCCATCCACCCTGTCGCCGGTCGGATGCCGGGCCACATGAACGTGCTGCTGGCTGAGGCGCAGGTGCCGTACGGCCAGCTGAAGGAGATGGCCGAGATCGACCCGGAGTTCAAGCAGACCGACGTGGTGCTGGTGGTCGGCGCCAACGACGTGGTGAACCCCGCTGCGGAGACCGATTCCAGCGCGCCGATCTTCGGGATGCCGATCCTGCATGCCAGCCAGGCGCGTCAGGTCGTGTTCATGAAGCGCTCGATGCGACCCGGGTTCGCCGGGATCGAGAACCAGCTGCTCTACGAGCCCGGCACTACCTTGCTGTTCGGTGACGCCAAGGACACCCTCAGCAAGCTGCTGGCCGCTGTTAGGGCCCTATGACCGCGGGCAGCCACGAGCCCGCAGGGCTGACCGACGAGCAGCTGCTGGACTCGGTGGCTGACCGGCTGGGCTCGCTGCCGGGCGTACGGGCGGTAGCGCTGGGCGGCTCCCGGGCGCAAGGCACGCAGCGACCGGACAGCGACTGGGACTTCGCCATCTACTACCGCGGCAGCTTCAATCCGCAGCACCTGCGGGACCTGGGCTGGCCGGGGGAGGTGTCGGAGCTCGGCGGCTGGGGCGGCGGCGTCTTCAACGGGGGTGCCTGGCTGCGCGTCGACGGGCGACCGGTCGACGTGCACTACCGAGATTTGGACCGGATCGACGTCGAGATCGCCGAAGCAGCAGCAGGCAGGGTCCACTTCGAGCCGCTGCTGTTCCACCTCGCCGGTATCCCCACTTATCTGGTGCTGGCAGAGCTGGCCATCAACCGGGTGCTGCGCGGTGACCTGCCAAGGCCCGAGTTTCCCAAGGCCCTGCAGGAGGCGGCGCCGCCGGCGTGGTGGGCCAACGCGGAGATGACCATGTTGTACGCGGAGGCGAACCACGCGCCGTTCGGGCGGGTCGCGCAATGCCTGGGGCTGCTCGCCCAAGGCGCATCGCAGGCCGCCCACGCCGTACTCGCTGCACGCGCCGAATGGGTGACGAACGAGAAGAACCTCCTCACCCGCGCCCACCTGGGCGGCGTCGACGCCATCTTCGCCGAGGCCAGCGCCGACCCGTTCCGGTTGGCGCAGGTTGCGGCGGAGACCCGTACGCTGTGCGCCGCAGCCGTACGGGTGGCCACCGGAACGGGCTGAGACGGCGGCCACAAAGGCGACGCCGATCTTATGCAGATGACTCACCTTGGGGCGGGGCGCCGGTTTACCCGGTAAAGCCCTGGGTACGGAGGGAGGTAAGACCGTCCGACTACCAAAAGGAAAACCATGGTCACCAAGGAACAGGCTCAGACCCTCGCGGGCTCGAGCGGCAACGTGGTCAGCACCACTGGCGACAAGATTGGCGGCATCGGCCAGATCTATGTCGATGACACCACGGGCGACCCCACCTGGGTCACGGTGAAGACCGGACTCTTCGGTACCTCGCAGTCATTCGTGCCGCTGGAGAACGCCAGCGTCAACGGCGACGACATCCAGGTCGCCTACGACAAGGACAAGGTGAAGGACGCCCCTCGGGTTGACGCCGACGGCGACATCACGCCGGAGGAAGAGGATCGGCTGTACGCCTACTACGGCCTCGGCGGCACCAGCTACTCCGACACCGACACCACCTCTGGCTACACCGACACCGACACCACCTCTGGCTACACCGACACCGAGGGTGCAGGCGTCGCTTCCGGCCGTGGTAACGACAGCGGTTTCAACAGCGAGCGCGACACTGTCGGCCATGACACCTCCGGCCCCACCACCGACGACGCGATGACGTTGTCGGAAGAGCAGCTGCGGGTTGGCACGGAGCGCCGCGAGGCAGGCCGTGCCCGGCTGCGCAAGTACGTGGTCACCGAGAACGTGACGCAGACGGTTCCGGTCAGCCGAGAAGAGGTGCGGGTCGAGCGCGAGCCGATCACGGACGCCAATCGCGACTCCGCTATGGCGGGCCCCGCCATCAGCGAAGAGGAGCACGAGGTCATCCTGCACGAGGAGCGTCCCGTCGTGCAGAAGGACGCCGTACCGGTCGAGCGTGTCCGCCTGGACACCGAGACCGTCACCGAGCAGGTTGACGTGTCCGACGAAGTACGCAAGGAACGGATCGACACCGACCTCGACGGCGACCGCAACCGCTGAGGAAAGAACTGACTCCGGTGCTGGACCTAAGGGTCCGGCACCGGAGTTTTTCTTTGTATGGGACCACCGGACCGCCGCTTCCTCACACCGGCGTTTCCGTTTATGTAGCTAGTCGTATTCGCGGAAGCGTGCGATGAATGCTGTTGCTGTGCAGTCTCCACTGCTTCGGCGCAGTAAGCCGTCCGCACCCATTCAACGGCCCGGTCGGCACGGAGGCCGCTCATGACCGCGAGGCACGCCAAGGCGGTCCCAGTGCGGCCATGCCCGCCTATACACCCCACCTCTACGGGCTTCCCCATGCTGGCCTGCGAAAGCAACGTCCGAAAGGCGGCGATGAGCGCAGCGCGGCTTGTCGGCAGGCCAAAGTCCGGCCAGTCGAGGTGTGCGTGTGGCCACGGCGGTTGCCACTGTGGATCGAAGTACAAGCCGTAGTCAGGGGCCCGATCGCGGCGGTAGGGGTCGTCAGCATCAAACGATGTGGCCACGACTGGAGCGCCGTCGGGCAGTACCACAACATCGTGGTGCCGGTGGAGGTTTACCTGGCGATGACTGTGATCAGACCTCAAGCACCCGGGCGCCTTATCTGGGCGCCAGTACGTCCGGCAGTCACCGCACACCACAACTGCGAAGGTTTCCATCGAGCATTGATGCTAGCCGGGGGCATCCTGCGCGATGACAGGCTGCCCTGCACCTAGGCAGGGCTGCCAAAGTGATAGTCGCGAACGTGTGCCCAGCGCGCTGGCTGCGTCCGACCTTCGAGGGGCGGGCCGGCCCAGAGTTCGAGGTGGTCCGCCCGCTGGATGAAGGGCAATCGTCGTTGGACCGAGCGTTCGGCTGCCTGGAGGTCAGACACCGGGTGATCGTGACCAATCGTGAGATGTGGGACGGTGTCGACGTACTCGCCCGCATAGGGCGGGAAGTCCGGGAACGCTGCCCAAACATCGCGGGTGAGGCGCCGGATGGGCTCGGGATCATCTGGGGCAAGGTAGACGACGCGGTCGCCGAACCATCCAGATCGGCTGGCTCGAACGGAGAACGGCTCGAACTGGGCTCTGAGTTCTTCGAGACGGCGGTGGTCGTCGGCGGTCATCAGCTCGAGGGCCTTGAATGGGTAGATCACCGTAATGTGCGCCGGAACGCCGTCCTCAGATGCTCGGTCGAAGCGTGCACGCTGGGCTGCCACCGCGTACTCGGCTCCAGGGCATACCAGTAGCAGCGCCGTCTCTCTCTGCGTCGACTGCACGCCCAACCGTATCCCGCTGGCGTTCCCCGTACGAGGCGCCTGTGCTGGTGACCGTGGGCCACGACGTGTTCCCGCCGGTTGCGCCGAGCCAGACGATCAGCACGGGCTACCGCCGGAAGGTGAACAGGTGCTGGCCCGGGATAAGTGGCTGCGGGTCACCCTGATATTTGACCGCTCCGAGGGCGGGCCGGCTTCCGGTGTCCAGCGCGTGATAGTCGAGTTCAGCGAAGCCTGCGTCTCGGAACCGCATCCGAACCTCATCGTTCAGGTCGGCGCGGTCGCGGCCGCGGGACCACAGCACGGTACCGCCGGGCCGGCAGAACTGCGGCGCCGTGGCGATGGTGGTGCGTAGGTCATCGTCACTGATGTTGCCGAAGATTCCGACCAGCAGCACCAGGTCGGCAGGAATGCTGTCCCGGTACGCGTCGCTGTTCCCGGCATCTACGAGGCGCACTGTCACGTGCGCGTCGGTGTGTGTGGCCAGATTGCGCGCGCGCTCGACCAGAGCGGGGTGGATCTCTAGCAGAGTGGCGGTTACCCGTGCGGCGTCAGCACGGCGGGCGAGCACTTGGAGGACGTCGCGGCCGTCCCCCGCGCAGGAACTCAGCACCCGCCGCGGACCCGTTGTGGAATCCAGAGCCTGCTCAATGAGCCGCTGGACCGTCCGCAACCGCCAGGACAGGCCTGAGGTGGGGTCGTCATAGGCCTCATGCCACTGCTCGTAGTCACCTAGGTCCGCCACGCCTCGTAGTCTGCCCACTGATTGGGGCCTGAGGTCGATCGCCCGTGAGCTCTCATCAGCCGACTGATAGCCCCAGCTGGTCGGCTTGGCACTCGCGAGCTGACGATGAGGCTCAGGCTCGCAGATGATCCAGACGGTCGAGACGGGTGCGACAGGTATGCCCGTTCAGGCTCGTTCGTCACGAGCTCAAGGGCTTTCCGGTACGCCTCGGCTGCCTCGCTCGGGCGTCCGAGTCGGCTGAGCAGGTCAGCGCGCGTCGCGGGCAGGAGGTGGTAGCCGCGAAGCTCGGGGCTGTCGGCGAGCCGGTCGATCAGAGTGAGCCCGGCCGCTGGTCCGTCTCGCATGGCGATGGCGACGGCACGGTTGAGCTGGACCACCGGTGACGGTGTGATGGTCAGCAGCACATCGTAGAGCGCGATCACCTGGGGCCAGTCGGTGGCGGTGAGGCGGGGCGCTTCGTCATGGAGCGCGGCGATCGCGGCTTGGATCGCGTACGGGCCGACCCTGGGTGCGGCTAGTGCTTCGCGTACCAGCACACGGCCTTCCGCGATCTTGTCAGCGTCCCATCGGTGGCGGTCCTGATCCTCGAGAGAGACGGGTAGTCCGTCCGCATCCGCGCGTGCTGGCCGCCGGGCGTCAGTGAGAAGCAGAAGAGCCAGCAGGCCGGTCACCTCGTGCTCGTGGGGTAGTAGCCGATGCAGGATGCGCATCAGGCGGATCGCCTCGTCGCTGACCCCGGCTCGGACCAGCTCGTCGCCGGACGTGCTGGCGTAGCCCTCGTTGAAGATCAGGTACACCCACCGTCAGGACGGCGGTGAGCCGGTCCGACAGGTCGGCACCCTCGGGGACCCGGAACGGAGCACGGGCCTGGACAATCTTGCGTTTGGCGCGGACGATCCGCTGGTGCATGGTCGGCACCGGAACCAGAAAGGCTGCTGCCACCTCCGGGGTAGACATGCCGGCCACGAAGCGCAGCGTGAGCGCATCCTGTGCCTCGAGCGCCGGGCCCGGGTGGCAGCACGTGAAGAACAACGTCAAGCGCTCGTCCGGCAGGTCGCCGTCCGGTTCCGGCCCGAGCGCGGGGACAGTGTGGTCAGCCTCCGCCGCGAGCATCGCCAGGCGTTGGGCGTAGCGGCGATCACGCCGGATCTGATCCACCGCCTTGCGTCGGGCCGTGGTGAGGAGCCAGGCCAGCGGTACGGTCGGGACTCCGTCGACCGCCACCTGATCAAAGCGGCTTCGGTCGCCTCTTGAGCCACCTCCTCGGCCAGGTCCAGGTCGCCGAACCGGGCGGCCAGGGTCGCGAGCAGCCGGCCCGTTCCTCCCGGAACACGGCTTCGACCGAGTCGGCTGCTCGTTGCGTCACGACGCTCAAGCCCCATCACCGGACGAACTTCGACCCGCCCATACTTCGCACCCGGATTGCGGGCCGCCCACTGTAGGGCGGCGTCGAGATCCGGCACGTCGATGATGCCCCAGCCCCCCAGGTACTCCCGCGTCTCGGGGAACGGCCCGTTGGTGATGATGCGCTCACCGGCACGGTTCACCTGGACTGAAGTCGCGAGCTGATAGTCGTCGAGAAATCCGGCGTCGACGTGAACTCCGGCGTCGAACACCGCTTGCTGCCAGCCGATGAACTCCTCAGCGGTGGGACCCTCCCCCTCGGCGAACTCAGCGTCGGCGAAGCCGATGACCTGCAGCATGTACTTCATGGCGTGTACCTCCTGGTAGTTGATGCTGACACGCACTAGACGAGCAGCACCTGGCCAGATCGACACCGCCCTCAAACTTTCTGCGGCCACCGACCACCCTGGACCAGTCGCCGCAACGAACCGGCGGGCACGACCCTAAAGCACCCGGCCTACGTGGAGGACGAGTGGTTCGGGGGTCCGATCAGATGGCCGCTGTGCAGCGGTTAGTGCGGCGCAAGAAGGCCGATAACTGGAGCGCCAGAGGCCGCGTTGGGTGAGTAGAGCACAAGTCCCCCGCCGAGTTCGACCCGGCGTGCCGCCCCACGGTGCCGAAAGCACCGGTGCACCGATTCGCAATTCGCCCATTCAGGCGTCGTCGCATTCTCGCTATTGCTTAGATCCGATGCGGATTGATATCTTGTTGTATTTGTCTGGACACAACAAAAGGCACCGCAAATTCGGTGCCTCAGTTTGATATTAGCCCAGACTGCGATTTCCGTCAATACCCACCTTTCACCGAAATGGGGAGAGACATGACCGAGAGCGTGCTGAGGCACGAGATCGCCCAGGAGCAAGGCTATGTCACGATGCTGTACGAGGTGCTGGACCGCGCCCGCGCTGACGCCACCGCTGAGCTCCGGCGGGTTCACGCGGGTGTGACCACCGGCACCGACCAGGCGGCGACCGAACGCGATTCCTTCGCCGGCACCTACGCCGGTCGATCCAATCAGCTGATGACGGTCGAGCGGGGACTGTGTTTCGGCCGGATCGACACCGTTGACAAGGCGAAGTTCTACGTCGGCCGAATGGGACTCTTCGACGAGAACTACGATCCGCTGCTCATTGATTGGCGGGCGCCGGTGGCGCAGCCTTTCTATCGGGCGACGGCGGCGGACCCGATCGGAGTGTTCCGGCGGCGCCATATCCGTCTGACCGGGCGGACCGTCGTCGGGGTCGATGACGACATCCTCGATCAGGCCGCATTGGATGATCGTGGTCAAGACACTTTGATAGGCGAGGCTGCGCTTATTGCTTCGCTGTCGGCCGACCGCACCGGCCGGATGTCGGAGATCGTGGCCACGATCCAGGCGGAGCAGGACGCGGTCATCCGCGCCGGCCTGCCCGGGGTGCTGGTGGTCCAGGGCGGCCCCGGCACGGGCAAGACCGTCGTCGCGCTGCACCGCGCCGCGTACCTGCTCTACACCCATCGTGACCAACTCGCCCGGCGCGGAGGGCTGGTGGTCGGCCCGAACGCGACCTTCCTGCGCTACATCGAGCAGGTGCTGCCGTCGCTCGGCGAGACCAAGGTGGTGCTGTCCACCATCGGTGAGTTGCTCCCCGGTGTGGTCGGGACCGCGGCCGAACCGCCGGAGGCGAGCCGGATCAAGGGCGGCCTCGAGATGGTCGAGGTGATTGACCGCGCCGTCCGGGCCGTGCAGCGCGACCGGACCGGGCGGGACGTCACGCCGGAGCGCCTGCTCACCCTGCTCTGGTCGTCGCCGGAGCGGCTGGCCGCCGCCGCGCCGGAGCTCTCCGCCACCGAGCGCTCCGCGTTGTACCGGCGGCCCGGCGAGCCCTGGACCCGGGCCGACGTGGCGCTGCTCGACGAGGCGGCCGATCTGCTGGGCGACACCGGGGCGGTGGTCGGGAAGCGGCGCCAAGCAGACGACGAGCGTGCCGCCGCCGATGCTGAGCGCCTGGCGTACACCCGCGAGCTGGTGCACAGCCAACTCCAGGCGGGGCAGCTGACGGTCGACCCATTAGATGTCGAACCGTTCATAGCGCTGATGGCGGAGCGGACCGGACACCGCGACGCTCCCGGCACCATCGCCGAACGCGCCGCGGCCGACCGCACCTGGCAGTTCGGCCACGTCATCGTCGACGAGGCGCAGGAGCTGTCGCCGGTGGAATGGCGGATGCTGATGCGCCGCTGCCGACGCCGGTCGATGACACTGGTCGGTGATCTTGCTCAGGCCGGTACCAATGCCGGGGTGCGGTCCTGGGCTGAGCTGCTCGACCGGTACGCGCCCGGCCGCTGGCGCCTCGCCGAGCTGAGTGTGAACTACCGGACGCCGGCCGAGATCATGGCCGTGGCCGCCGACGTGCTGACCGCGATCGACCCGTCGGCCGTACCACCGGTATCGGCGCGGACCACCGGGGTGGCCCCTTGGAGCCGGTGTGCGCCGGCCAACCAGTTCGGCCCGGCGCTGCTCGATGCCGTCGCGGCCGAGCAGGCGCGGATCGGCGATGGACGCCTCGCCGTGATCGTCCCACGGTCACGGTACGCCGAGCTCACCGCTCTGGTGGCCGCCGCGCTGCCCGGGATAGCGGCGGGATCAGACCCGCGACTGCTCGACGCCCCCACCGCGATCCTCGCGGTCGACCATTCCAAAGGGCTCGAGTTCGACTCGGTTCTGATCGCCGACCCAGGCGCGATTCTGCGAGACTCCCCGCGTGGCGCCTCGGACCTCTATGTCGCGGTGACCCGGGCGACCAGGCGACTCGGCGTGATCGCGGAGGGCTCGCTGCCGGACGTCCTGCAGCGTGCCGCCGGGCTACCAGGTGCTGTATAAGCGGCGTGATGGTGACGGAACGCTCGGCAGGGCTACTCAGTCCGTTGTTCTTGTCGTCTCCGTGTGTGACCCTCATGGCATGTCTGAAGGCATTCCGCATAGTGCTGAGTTCGATCTGCAGATTCGGCCTCCTGGTGCAGGTGACCGTGTCCCCGGCCTATCGTCGACGGGGCATCGGTACGCGCCTCCTCGCTGCGCTGCAGCAAGTTGCCGACCGACGACTGTCAATCCTCGGTCGCGCAATGAGCAGCCACCCGATTCGTCGTCACTTCGCAGAGCACCTTGGTGGATCGGTGTTGATCCACTGCCCGATGCCCAGCATCGATCCCACCAGCGCCACCGCCCGTCGCTGGGCGACGTCACAAGCTCTTCCCGCCGGGTACGAGACGACACCGATGGCAGGCTGCTCAGTCGAGGAGGTCAGATCTGCCTGGTTCTCCTAACTGAGCATAGACACCACTAGCGGACACATCGTCGCATTCAGCCTGGTGAGCCCGGACGTCTGGGAAGTCCGGACGTTCGTCGTCACCGAGACGGTGCACCGTGACCAGCCCCAGGGAGCGAGCCTACTGCGGGCCACCATCGCAGCATCCCTCCGGGCAATGGCCCACCAAGGGATTCGGCGAGCAGAAGTTGAGGGACCCTCAACTGATGCTCACGCACCGCAGCTGTTCCGGAGCCTGCCACCAGGCCCGAGCGACCCCTTGGACATCTACATCTTCCACCCTTCCGGGTGATCACAGCCGGTGAGCGCCTGCGACGCTGTCGGTGTGCACAGGAGCGGCCTAGAGCTGGCGGGCGACTATTACCAGGAGGTCGTGGCCGAGTTGCTGGCCGCTCGCTGGCCGGGTTTACCGCACGCCGCCGCCCGGCTGGGCAGCGGCTCCGACGTACTCGGTCTCGACGACACGGTCTCCCAAGATCACGATTTCGGGCTACGCCTGACGCTGCTGGTTGGCCGTGACTATGTCGAGGCGGTCGATGAACATCTGGAAGAGACTCTGCCGGAGACCTACCAGGGTTGGCCGACGCGTTTCGCCACTACCTGGGATGCTCGGGTCCGGCACAAGGTGCAGGTCACCACCGCAGAGGACTTCTGCGCTTCCCGGCTCGGTGTTCGGGTGGACCACCCGTGGGACGCCATCGACTGGCTGGCTGTGACGGGGCAGTCAGTGCTGGAGGTGACCGCCGGGGCGGTCTTTGCTGACAGCCTTGGCGAGATCAGCGACCTCCGCCGCCGCCTTCGCTGGTATCCCACCGACGTCTGGTGCTACGTCGTGGCCGCCGACTGGCAGCGGATAGGTCAGGAGCTGCCATTCATAGGCCGTACCGGATCGCGTGGGGATGACCTCGGCTCCGCCGTACTGACCGGCCAGCTTGTACGTACCGCGATGCATCTGGGCTTCTTGTTGCAGCGCCGGTGGCCGCCCTATCCCAAATGGGTCGGCACCTGCTTCACGACGCTGCCCGATGCGAGTGCCGCTGCGCCGGCACTGACGGCAGCACAGGCGGCGTCGACGTGGCCGGAGCGGCAAGCGGCGTTGGTCGAGGCCCTGGTTACATTGCATGAGTTGCAACTGGCCGTTGGCTTGCCCACCGGACCGGAGGTCGTTGAGTCCTTCTTCGACCGACCGTTCACCGGGGTGCGTGCATCGGTCAGTCAACTGTTGCTCGCCGAGATCAACGATCCGTTGCTGCGCCGGCTGCCTGCTGGGGTGGGGTCGGTGGAGCAGTGGGTGGACAACGTCGACGTGCTCTCGGTTCCGCAGAGGCGGGTCGCGCTGGCCCAGGCCTGGCGGTCGATGTTGCCGAACCTGGATCCAGAGACACGACCTCGGTGAGCGGACCGGGAAGTAGGTCTCCAGCAGGTACTCGCCGCGCCCGGTGGTGAGTCTCCTTGCCGCGGAAGCGCTCACCGGACTGGCGTGACACCTGACGGCTCTCCGCGCTGGTCCGGAGGGTCCGCGAAAGCGGCCGCGGGGGTGCTCGGCTGCGGCTCCTCGCCGGTGTAGCGCCGGCTGAGCCGATGGTAGTACGGGCTGAGCAAGGCCAGGGCCGCGACCGCCAAACCCAGGATGCCGGTTAGTACAAAGACCAGGGCGATGCCGCGGGCCTGGCCGGTCCCGAACCAGCTGCCGATCCAACGTGCCCAGAGACCGTCGGTCATGGACGGGATGAAGAAGAACTGGGTGATGGGGCCGATCAAAAACGCTGTCAGCGGCGAGGCCGCCTGCTCCACGCTCTGGGCGAACCCGAAGACCCGTCCCTGGCGTTCGTAAGGGACCACCTTCTGCAGGATCGTCTGCTCCGCAGCCTCGGCGTACGGGATCAGCAGCATGTAGACGTACATGCCGACCGCGAGTGGGACGGCCGACGCCGTCAGCGGGAAGAGGCAGGTCACGGTCCACAGCACCAGGTTGACCAGGAGCAGCAGACGTACCGGGTTGGAGCTGAGCCCGGTCCTGGCTACCAGCAGACCGCCGAGGATGAACCCGGTGCTGAGCACTCCCCACAGCAGACCCCATGCCTCGACCGACATCAGCGACAGCCCGTAGGCGTCCATCAGGGCCATGAACGCGCCACCGAGGAAGTTGTTGAAGCACGAGAAGACGATCAGCGCGGGCAGACCCGGCACCGACCGGACCACACGCAAGGTGCCGCTCACGTCGATCTTGGTCGCTCCGGCCTCGGGCGGCGGCACCGGACGGGACGGCACCGTGACCGACGCCAGATGCACCAGCCCCAGGGCAAGCAGGACGAGAGCGAGCAGCAGCACGTGGAACATGCCGCTCATCCCAACCAGCAGCCCGCTGATCACCGAGGTGACCAGGAACGAGATCCCTGAGGTGGTGCCGACCAGGCCGTTCGCCCGGTCCCTACGGTCGTCGTCGAACAGCAGCGTGACCAGCGTCATCAAGGCGATCGAACGAATGTTGCCGGCGATGACGCCGGCCATCAGCAGCACCACGAACAGCCAGAGGCGCACGCTCGAGACCTGAGTGAACTCCTCGGCCGGGGTGAGCTGGTAAAGCACGAAGCTGGCTGCGTACAGCGCGAGGGAGACCGCGGCCGACACCTGCATCACGGTCTTCTTGCGGTGCCGGTCGACCAGGCTGCCGAACCAGATTCCCGTACCGGCGGTGGCTACCAGGAAGATTCCGGAGATGGTGCCGGTGGCGAACACGGACCGGGTCTGCAGGTAGACGTAGAAGGTGATCGCGAACCAGACGGTGAAGTTGATCACCGAGACCAGCAGGGTGTTGACCAGCAGGTGCAGGAAGGTCCTCATGGTCAGTGAGACCTCTCCGGCCCGTGGAACTCACCGGGTGTCTGGCCAGGTTCTTACCGAGGGCTGTCCTGAGCTCGGCCGCCACCAGCCATGACCAAACGAGCCAGTGAGCATGAACGACGAGCCAGCGAGACAGCGCCGGTTCCCGCCGATTCAGGGGTGCCGACCAGCAGCTCAGGGGGCGGTTGCGCCGGCCAGCCGCGTGTTCAGGACTCGCTGCGCTGTGCCAGCGGATCTGAGTCTGCCACCGGCGTACGGAACGCCGCGGGGCCGATAGCCAAGCGCCAGCCAGACGCACACAGCTCGCTCCGCCACCCAGAGCGGCGCCCACAAAACCGTGCTCGGCGGGTAGACCGTGGCACCACCCGCCCGCCTGCGTCCCACCTCCGCCAAGGCGCACACGACCGCGGCCAGCCCAAGCAGCCGTCGCGGACGCAGCGCACTCCACCCAATCAGCGGCAACAAGCTGAGCTCCAGCACCAGGCGCCCCGGTTGAGCGAAGTCGTCGTACGCCTGCCGCACCCGTTGTCCCCGGAAGTGCCCGCTGGTCGGCGGGACCCGGGCCACATAGATGTCGTGAGCGATGTGTTCGACGCCGCCAACGGCCTTGATCGTCCGGATCAGCTCCAGGTTCTCGAACAGCACGTCACCGCTGTAACCGCCAGCACGCTGGACGACAGATCGCCGCACCCCCAGTGTCCCCGGATAGTCGGCGCCGAGTGCTCTGTTCAGCAGCGTCCGGCCGGTGTCCCAGCAAGCGAACCATGGCAGCTCGGAGTAGTAGTTCGTCGGTCGGACCAGATCGTAGGCGGATAACAGCTCCACCACGCGGGAGAGCTTGTCAGGTTCGTAACGGACGTCGTCATCGGCGAGCACCACCCGTTCATGCCGGGCATGCCGGATCCCGGTCATCACTCCGGCGACCTTGCCGTTGGCCCCGGGCCACTCCTCCGGCCGCAGCTGTCGGACCTGTCCAGGCCACGCGGTCCGGTGTGCTTCGAACAGCTCCGCAGGGGACCCGTCGACGACGGTGACCGAAATCCAGTCGCACAGGCGGGTCAGGTAACAGGTCAGCTCGGCGAGCTCGGTGTCGGCGGACCACCGCAGCGGCAGCACATACTCCGCATCAAGCACAGTCGTCGGGCTGCTCAA
>CADCUO010000003.1 GCA_902805915.1 uncultured Propionibacteriaceae bacterium
AGCGCGGTCGAGGCGGGGGATCCAACTCTCCCGGAACTGGTCGACCTCGTCCCAGCCGCCCGCACGCTGCTGCTGGTCGTTGCCAATGCGGCCGACGTGCTGCGGCTCCGCAGCGTGCTGCCTCCGCTGCTGGCGACCGGCCTCAAGCGCGGGCCAGTGAACGGCTCGATCGAGTCTGAGGCTCCCGTCGTGGAGATCGTGGTGCACTATGACGGCGCTGATCTAGACGGGGTCGCCGACCTGACGGGCCTCTCGCCGACGGAGGTGGTGGCTGCCCACACCGGTACTCCATGGCGGGCGGCGTTCGCAGGCTTCGCACCGGGGTTCGCCTATCTGGTCGGCGGCGACCCCCGCCTGGAGGTCCCTCGACGCAGCGAGCCGCGTACGTCGGTCCCAGCCGGCTCGGTCGCATTGGCGGGGGAGTTCAGCGCGGTGTACCCGCGATCCTCCCCGGGCGGCTGGCAGCTGATCGGACACACCGACGCGATCCTGTTCGATGTCGACCGGCAGCCACCTGCGTTGCTCCAGCCTGGCGCTGTCGTCCGCTTTCTCGACGCCGATCAGGCGGCCTCGCGATGACGGTCCCCGACCGTACGCTCGAGGTGCTTGCCACCGGACCCCTGGCACTGATCCAGGACCTGGGGCGGCCTGGGCTGGCAACAGCCGGCGTCAGCCGATCAGGCGCCGCCGACCGCAGGTCGTTCCAGCTGGGCGCGCGGCTGCTGGCTCAGGGATATGCGGCGGCGGCCATCGAGGTCACCTTCGGTGGTCTGGCGGTCCGGGCACACGGTGATCTGTTGATGGTGCTCACCGGAGCGCCGGCTGTCGGGACAGTCGACAATGTGGAGGTCGCCCCGATCGCCCCCTTCCTGCTGCGGGACGGGCATACCCTGCGGCTGGGTGTGCCTTCCGCAGGGCTTCGTACCTATCTGTCGGTCCGCGGCGGCATCGACGTCCCGCCCGTGCTGGGATCGCGCGCCACCGACACGTTGTCCGGCCTGGGACCCGACCCGCTCCGGGTCGGAGACGTGCTACCGGTCGGTCCGCCGCCCAAATCCTTCCCTGTCGTCGATGTCGCCCCGGTGAAACCCTTGGCACCTGGGCCCCTCGCCATCGCGGCGATCCTCGGACCGCGCGCTGACTGGCTCGCTGACCCACACCTGCTGGCCGCCACCTGGACGGTGTCCAGCCGCAGCGACCGGGTCGGCATCCGACTCGAAGGCCCACCGCTGCAACGCCACCAGTCCCGAGCCGGACAGGAGCTGCCGAGCGAGGGCGTCGTCCGCGGGTCCATCCAGGTCCCGTCCGGCGGCCAGCCCGTGCTGTTCCTCGCCGACCATCCGGTGACCGGCGGCTACCCAGTGGCGGCTGTGCTGACCGACGCCGACATCGACCTCGCCGCGCAGGCAGTGCCGGGTCAGCAGCTGCGGATCTCACTCACCGAGCGGATCCTGGATCGAGCGGGGGAGAGATAGTGGCTGTGCAGTCATGGGTCGGGCGGAGCTGCGACGCTGCCTGTTCCGGTAGCGCCATCCCCCTCTAGGGTGGTCTACGTCGCACCGGCGGCTGGCCGACCGGGCTGGTTTCAGCACGACGTCGCGAGCGCTGCTATCTGGCGAGGGAGGGGGACGCAGATGGGCGAAACCACGGCCGCCGATGCGTTGGTTCCGAAGCTGTCGGACTACCTGGACCACTTGGCCGCCAGCGCACACGAACGGCTGGGCGAGGTCGCAGGTGTCGCGGTCACCCTCGGTGTCAGCGGCGCGCCGATGACTGTGGGGTCCAGCACCGGGTTGGCCTTGGAGGTCGACCTGATCCAGTACGAGGTCGGGACGGGCCCTTGTCTGAAGGCATTGAAGGAGGGGGTTGGGACCTATGTCCCCGACCTCGGCTCGGACGGTCGCTGGGGTGAGTACGGACGCCGGGCAGCAGCTCGGGGAGCAGCGTCATGTGTCTCGATCCCGGTGCTGGTGCGCGGCGATCCCACAGCTGTGCTGAAGGTCTACTCCGGCAAGATCGACGGTCTCAGTGCATACCAGCAACGGACCGCGGGCTGCTACGCAGCGGAGGTGGCTGGTGGGGTAGCCCTGGCCCGCTCGCTGACCGAACAAGCCCGCGAGCTCGATGACCGTTCCGCAGCCATGGACAGCCGTCGAGTCATCGACATGGCCATCGGAATTCTGATGGAGCGGGCGGCGCTTGGTCCCGCGGAGGCCTTCGACCTGCTGCGTCGTCAGTCGCAGGCCTCCAACACCAAGGTCCGAGACGTGGCGCGCAAAGTCATCTCGTCCGCGCGGGGGCCGAACGAGACTGCTCGGGTGGCTCCGTTCAACAAGCGGGGCATCGCACCTCGCCCGTGAACCACGCCCCTGAACGATTGCGACCCAACATCGGCCCCCGTTGCGGCCGCTGATCTGGCTGTGATCTACTCGGAAAACGGTTCAGTAGGGACAGCCGCTTCTTCAACGAGGAGTGAGCATGTACCTACACACCCAGCAGCTGATCAACGAGATCGCCGTTGACGAGCCAGACCCGGCAGCGGCGAACGCGCTGCAGGAGGGCCTCGGCGGCCAGTTCGGCGAAATGCGGACCATGATGCAGTACCTCTTCCAGAGCATCAACTTCCGTGGAGACCCAACGTCGAAACCCTTCAAGGACCTGCTGCAAGGCATCGGTACGGAGGAGATCAGCCATGTGGAGCTGATCGGAACCACCATCGCGCGACTCCTGGATGGGTCGCCTGAGTACCAGGGCAAGAAGACCGACCCGGTCGACAAGCCGGGGGCCAAAGGCGCCACTCCCTTGCAGATCGCACTGGACAGCAGCAACATCCACCACTATCTGGTGGCCGCGCAGGGTGCCTTGCCGGTCGACGCTGCCGGCAACCCCTGGAGCGGCTCGTACGTCTATAACAGCGGCAACCTCGTGTTGGACCTGCTGTACAACCTGATGCTGGAATCGACAGGACGGCTGCAGAAGTGCCGCATCTATGAGATGACGGACAACAAGACCGCCCGCTCCACCATCGCGTACCTCATCGTCCGCGACCAGGCTCACGAGAACGCGTTCGCCAAGGCGCTGGAGGTGCTGGGTGTCGACTGGGGTAAGACGCTGCCGATTCCCAAGACGAGCGCCGAGCGCTTCCCGGAGGTCAAAAGGCTGCTCGACCAGGGCCTGCAAAGCATCCAGTACACCTTCAGTGCCGACAACCTGAGCGAGGCAGCGAAGCTGTACCGGGGTGCGTCGCCGTCCAAGGACGGGACTGAGCTGAGCACAGACCTGATGCCGCAGGGGACGCCGATGACGATTGCACCCGAGCGTCGCGAGGAGTTCTCACCCGGTCTAGATCCCGAGCTGCTTGCCCTGATCCAGGCCACGGCCGAGGTGGAGCTCAAGTCCGCTGACAACCCCAGCGTCTAAGAGGTAGCGGTCAGGTGCCGTCGTCCAGCTGCTGCGCCAGCTTCTTGGGCACCTGGCACCGCCAACCGTCAGCGAGAAGCTCTCGGAGCTCCTCGCTGTCGACCTTCGCCAGGCGGACCAGGACTGCCGGGTAGCCGTCATAGTGCGCGACAGTGAAGAACTTCTCCGGGTCCGAGGCCAGCAGCGATTCCTTGTCCGCCGCTGCACATCGCACCACCAGCACGGACATGTTCGGCTGGCGGGGCTTGCCCTCCTCGACGCGTTCGGGGTAGGTCCAGGCGAACTGCTTGCCACGCACGGTGAAGCGCAGCGCAGCGTCGCTCGACTCATCGACTGCCTCGGGCAGCTCTGCGACCAGCTTTCGGACGGTACTAGGGTTCACCGTCTCATCCTCTCCCAGCCGAGCCCTCATCCGCTCCTAGCAAAGCCCTCATTCGCTCCTAGCAGGGCTCTGCGTGGATAGGCTGACGTGGATGACCAGCCACACCGGCATGGCTGCTGCGGAGGTGCATGCAGTCCTCGACGCTCTCGCCGCTGCTGGCTGTCGGGCATGGGTGGCGGGGGGCTGGGGTGTGGACGCTCTAGTGGGGCGCCAGACCCGGTCGCACCGCGACCTCGATCTCGCACTCGATGCCCGTGCGGAGGACGCGGCACTGGCTGCGCTGGCTGACCTCGGCTACCTGATCGAAAGCGACTGGCGCCCGGTACGGGTGGAGGTCGCCGCACCCGGACGCGGCTGGGTGGACCTGCATCCGGTGGTCTTCGACGATGAGGGCAACGGACGCCAGGCTGACGTCGACGGAGGATACTTCTGCTACCCGTCCGCCTGCTTCGTCACTGGAATGATCAAGGGCCGCGAGGTGGGCTGCCTGTCCGTGGAACAGCAGGTTGCCTTCCACAGCGGGTATCCACCCCGGGATATTGATCATGCTGACCTGGTGCAGCTGCGGCAGCTGCTCGACGCGCGAGCCTTCGACTGACAGGCTCCGGCGTCGGGCTGACCATGATCAGCCCGGGCTCATTCTGCTTATAACCGGGGAAAGAGCCGACCTGGTTCCTCGTCTGCCTCAT
>CADCUO010000004.1 GCA_902805915.1 uncultured Propionibacteriaceae bacterium
CCACACTCATAGTCAACGCCATAACCGATCATCCCACGAGGTAAATCTACTTACCTAACGCGACACTAGGGTTCTTACTTGTGGGCGATACTGGGATCGAACCAGTGACCTCTTCCGTGTCAGGGAAGCGCGCTACCGCTGCGCCAATCGCCCGAGGTGGAGACGGGATTTGAACCCGTGTACACGGATTTGCAGTCCGTTGCCTCGCCTCTCGGCCACTCCACCGTGGTGGGAGAACCCTCCCCTATGGCGTGGCGAGAACACTCCGAGCGGACGACGAGACTCGAACTCGCGACATCCACCTTGGCAAGGTGGTGCTCTACCAACTGAGCTACGTCCGCATGCACTCCGCCATCCCTGTTCCGGCTGGCTGACTGCCTCGAAAACCATAGCCGAGCCGGGCGCAGGTGTCCAAACGAAACACGTGCCGTGTCGGCGGGTGGATATCGACGTGACGCCGGCCGGATAACGCCTCGCCGGGGACGCGTGGCGCGCTCCGGCCGGACGTCAGTAGCTCCCTCTATGGTGGGGTTCATGTCCACCACGGCGAACACACGCGCGCCCGACTTAACCGACCAGCTACGGATCTGGGTTGACGGCACTGTCTACTCCGACCCGTCCCTGGCACGGGTGTCCGCCGTTGACCACGGTCTCGTCGTTGGCGACGGCGTGTTCGAGGCACTCAAGGTCACCGCTGATGGACCTTTCACCCTGCAACGGCACCTGGACCGGCTCACCCGCTCGTCGCGCGCCATCGGGTTGCCCGATCCCGACCACGGTCTGATTCGGGAGGCTATCGCGGCCGTCCTGGAGGATCGCACGTTCGTGGACGGCAAGGTGCGGATCACCTACACCGGCGGTCCCGGTCCTCTTGGCTCGCACGCAGCCTTCGGCCCGCCTACCTTGGTGGTTGCGGCGGACGGCCGGATCTTGGCCAGACCATCAGCGGCGGTCGTCACCACGCCGTGGACCCGGAACGAAAAGGGGGCACTGGCGGGGGTGAAGTCCACCTCGTACGGCGAGAACGTCCGCTCTCTGGCGTACGCACACGAGCGTGACGCCAGCGAGGCCATCCTGTTGAACACGGCAAGCCACGTCTGCGAGGTCACCGGCTCCAACATCTTCTTCGTGTACGGCTCGGAAATCATCACACCGCCGTTGTCGGCCGGTCCACTCGCTGGCATCACTCGTGACCTGGTGCTCCAGTGGTGCGATGTGACCGAGGCGAATCTGAGCCTGACCGAAGCCCAAGCAGCGGACGAGGTCTTCCTCACCTCCTCGCTGCGTGACGTCCAGGCCGTACACCGCTGGGACGAGGTGCAGTTCAGCGCGGACCCGGTCGGCCCGCGGACCCGGCAGGTTGCCGAGCTCTTCGCTCACCGGTCCGCGGAGACGCCAGAACCCTGACCTGATGCCCGGTGCTGCGGGTCCTCCGCGCCTGCGTGGGGCGGACGCGCCGACGCAGTATTGAAGTTCCAGCCCCCCACAGTGATGGGATAAGGTTGTCGTCGCGTCTTGATGAGGACGCATCACGCGGGCGATTGGCGCAGTGGTAGCGCGCTTCGTTCACACCGAAGAGGTCACTGGTTCGAACCCAGTATCGCCCACCCGCCTGAGCCCTCGTTTCCACAAGGCAACGAGGGTTCAGTTGTTTCCAGCAGAATCAGACGTATCTCTTGACCCAGGAAGGAAAGGCCGTGTCCAGTTCGCTCACCGTGGTTCGCGAAGGCTCCTCGCACCAGCAGGTGATCGAGGAGACGACCACCGGCCTGGACCTTTTCTCAGCAGACCGGGGCGTGGTCGCCGTCCGGGTGAACGGCGAGATCCAAGATCTGCACCTGCCGCTGGCTGACGGCGACCAGGTTGAGCCGGTGCTGATCTCCTCACCGGAGGGTCTGGCGATCCTGCGGCACTCGGCGGCGCACGTCCTGGCCCAGGCAGTCCAAGCTAGCCACGCTGCGAAACTAGGTATCGGTCCGCCCATCAAGGACGGCTTCTACTACGACTTCGACCTGGCCGACCCCTTCACCCCCGACGACCTCCGGGCTTTGGAGAAGGAGATGACCCGGATCATCAAGGAACGGCAGCGCTTCCGCCGCCGCGTCGTCTCCGACGACGAGGCCCGAGCCGAACTTGCTGACGAGCCGTACAAGTTGGAGCTGGTCGGCCTCAAAGGCGGCGCCAGCGCCGACGACGGGTCCAGCGTCGAGGTAGGCGCCGGTGAGCTCACCATCTATGACAACCTCCGCCGCGACGACTCAGTGGCCTGGAAGGACCTGTGCCGCGGCCCGCACGTCCCGCACACCGGCTACATCCAGGCCTTCGCGCTGATGCGGACGTCGGCGGCGTACTGGCGCGGCAACCAGGCGAACGCGCAGCTGCAGCGGGTGTACGGCACCGCATGGCCGAGTCGGGACGAGCTCAAGGCCTACCAGTTGCGGCTGGAGGAAGCGGCGAAGCGTGACCACCGCAAGCTGGGGACCGAGCTCGACCTGTTCTCCTTTCCCGACGAGATCGGCTCCGGGCTGGCCGTGTTCCATCCCAATGGCGGCGTCCTCCGCAAGACGATGGAGGACTACTCACGGCAGCGGCACATCGAGGCCGGGTACGAGTTCGTGTACTCGCCGCACATCACCAAGGGCCAGCTGTTCGAGACCTCTGGCCACCTGCAGTGGTACGCCGACGGCATGTTCCCGCCGATGCACATCGATGCGGAGTTGAACGACGACGGGACGGTTCGCAAGCCGGGCCAGGATTACTACCTGAAGCCCATGAACTGCCCGATGCACAACCTGATCTACCGCTCCCGCGGCCGGTCCTACCGCGAGCTGCCCCTGCGGCTGTTCGAGTTCGGCTCGGTCTACCGGTACGAGAAGTCCGGGGTCGTGCACGGCCTGACCCGGGTACGTGGGATGACCCAGGACGATGCGCACATCTACTGCACCCCAGACCAGCTGCAGGACGAGATCAAGTCGCTGCTGCGCTTCGTCCTCGACCTGCTGGCCGACTACGGCCTGGAGGACTTCTACCTCGAGCTGTCGACGCGGAACGAGGACAAGTACGTCGGGACCGACGAACAGTGGGAGTCCGCGACCAGCGCACTCCGCGAAGCTGCCGAGTCCACGGGGCTCGAACTGGTGCTCGACCCTGGCGGCGCGGCCTTCTACGCACCCAAGATCTCAGTGCAGGCGCGGGATGCGATCGGGCGGACCTGGCAGATGTCCACCATCCAGGTCGACTTCCAGCTGCCGGAGCGGTTCGATCTGGAGTACACCGCCTCCGACGGCACCCGGCAGCAGCCGTACATGCTCCACCGGGCGCTGTTCGGGTCGATCGAACGCTTCGTCGGGGTGCTGACCGAGCACTACGCCGGCGCGTTCCCGCCCTGGCTGGCGCCGGTCCAGGTGATCGGCATCCCGGTCGCGTCGGAGTTCGACGGCTACCTGTTGGACGTCGCGGCTCGGCTGCGCGCTGCAGGGGTCCGAGTCGAGGTTGACACCAGTGACGACCGGATGCAGAAGAAGATCCGGACTGCCCAGAAGGCGAAGGTGCCCTACATGCTGATCGCCGGTGGCGACGACGTCGCTGCCGCCGCCGTCTCATTCCGGTACCGCGACGGCAGCCAGAACAACGGTGTCCCCGTGCAGCAGGCGGTGGACGAGATCGTCGCTTCGATCGCAGACCGGCGGCAGGTCTGAGATGAGCGATGTCGACGCTAGGCGGCCGGCCGGCGAAGACGAAGGCGTGATGGAACCTGAGGGCGAGCGCCCCGCCGTTCCCGACGCTTTCGAACGGCTGTGGACGCCGCATCGGATGGTCTACATCAACGGGGAGAGCAAGCCACCGTCGTCGGCGTCGGCGGACTGCCCGTTCTGCACCATCCCCGCTCGGGAGGATGCCGAGGGACTGATCGTGCACCGCGGCACGTCCACCTACGTGGTGTTGAACCTGTACCCGTACGCACCCGGGCACCTATTGGTCTGCCCGTACCGGCACGTCGCCGACTACACCGACCTGAATGCCGACGAGACGGCCGAGGTCGCGGCGCTGACCCAGCAGGCGATGCGGGTGCTGCGAGCAGCGAGCGGTCCGCACGGGTTCAACCTCGGGCTCAACCAGGGCGCCGTCGCGGGGGCCGGGATCGCCGCTCACCTCCATCAGCACGTGGTGCCGCGGTGGTCCGGAGATGCCAACTTCCTCCCCGTGATCGGTCAGACGAAGGCCCTGCCACAGCTGCTCGGAGACACCTGGAAGACGATCAAGTCCAGCTGGGACGAGCTGTCGACGTGACATCGAGAGCGGGTCGGTAGATGCTCGAGCGGTTCCGAGCGCGCTGGGCCAAGATCCTGACGCCGATGGCCCGGATCCTGCTAGAACGAGGTGTCTCACCCGATGTAGTGACGGTGGTCGGTACGGCGGGCGTGGTCATCGGGTCACTGGTGTGCTTCCCGCAGGGCTGGCTTTGGCAGGGGGTGGTCGTGGTGACGTTCTTCGTCTTCTCCGACATGCTCGACGGCCAGATGGCCAAGATGAGCGGCAAGGCGAGCCCGTGGGGTGCATTTTTGGACTCCAGCCTCGACCGGTTCGGCGACGGCGCCGTGTTTGGTGGCCTGCTGCTCTGGTTCGCTGGCCCCCAGGACTCGGTGCTGTGGGCTGGCGTCACTTTGGCGGCCCTGGTCGTTGGTCAGCTCACCTCCTATGTCAAGGCGCGCGCGGAGAGTCTGGGCTTCACCTGCCGGGGCGGTCTCGCTGCGCGGGCAGACCGGCTCTTCGCGATCCTCGCCGGCACCTTACTGGCCGGCCTGGGCGTGCCGTACGTCCTGGAAATAGCCGTGTCGGCGCTGGCCATAGCGGGGGTGATCACCGTGGGCCAGCGAATAGGGCAGGTCTATCGGCAGTCGAAGGCAGGAGATGTCCAGCCTGCGTGAGAACCTGCTGCGGGCGTCCTATCGGGTCGGCTGGCGGATCGGGCCCCGACTTCCGTCGCGGGTGCTACCGCTGCTGGCTCGGAGCGGCGCCTGGTTGCTGATGCGGAGGCCGCCGGATGCGATTGAAGTGCTGCGCCGCAACCTCGAGGTGGCAACCGGGACACCAGCTGACGATGCGCTCATCCGGGCCTCGGTCGAGTCGTACCTGCGTACCTTCCTCGAAGTGTTCGCGCTGTCGGGCTGGAGCCGGCGCACCATTGTCGAGCGGGTGGTCACCACCGGTGAGCATCACCTTCGGGAGGCCTTTGCCACCTCGGGCGCGGTGGTGGCGCTGCCACACAGCGGCAACTGGGACCTGGCCGGCGCGTGGGCCTGTCTCACGGGCATGCCGGTATCCACCGTGGCAGAGCGGCTGTCGGCGGAGGAGTTCGCAGCCTTTCTGCGTTTCCGCGAGGGACTGGGCATGGAGGTGCTCGCCCACGATGACCCGGCGGTGATGTCCCGGCTGGCCTCGGCCGTACGGGCTCGCCGGCTGGTGTGTCTGGTCGCAGATCGGGACCTGGGTGGCACCGGGTTGCAGGTCCGTTGGGGAGGGTCACAGGCACAGGTACGGATGCCAGCCGGTCCGGCGATGGTCGCCCGGCGGGGGGGAGCTGCTCTGATTCCCGCGGTCTGCAGCTTCGCCGGCCAGCAGATGCACATCAGCTTCGGATCGCCCGTCGACGCATCCCCCGGTCGCACCGGCCTGGTCGCAATGACGCAACAGGTGGCCGACTTCTTCGCAGACCACATCGCCGCCCGCCCGCAGG
Organism: uncultured Propionibacteriaceae bacterium; assembly: GCA_902805915.1. Lineage (GTDB taxonomy): Bacteria > Actinomycetota > Actinomycetes > Propionibacteriales > Propionibacteriaceae > Microlunatus. Next base: position 5,738 of record CADCUO010000004.1, read on the forward strand.
ACTGGCACATGTTCCAGCCATTCTTCGCCCCGGACCTCGACTCAACGAGAGTCGGGCCATGAGGGTCGGGGTGGTGTGTCCGTACTCGTTCGACACTCCCGGTGGGGTGCAGAACCACGTGCTGGGACTGGCCGCTCACCTGCGGACACAGGGGCATGACCCGTTCATCCTCGCGCCCGGCGACCTGGACGATGCCGACCCGTGGCAGGCCCAGTTCCGGTCCAGCTTCACCTCAGCCGGCAGCGCCATCGCCGTTCCGTACAACGGATCGGTGGCACGAGTGAACTTCGGCCCACTGAGCGCGGCCCGAGTGCGTCGCTGGCTGCGGCAGGGCGATTTCGACCTGGTGCACATCCACGAGCCGATCACTCCGAGCATCGCCGTACTCGCGTTGTGGGCCTCTGAGGCGCCGGTCGTGGCTACCTTCCACACTGCAACACCACGGTCACGCACTATGCAGCTCGCCGGCGGAACCATGCGGGCCTCCATCGAA
>CADCUO010000005.1 GCA_902805915.1 uncultured Propionibacteriaceae bacterium
GCGGCCTCATCCAGCACCGAGCCAAAACCAACGCCACCTACCTCAGCCGGCGCAAACTCAACCCCACCAAACGGGCAAAACCCGATGAGTCAACGACCACCACGACGCGGGCATCTTGACATGAGTCATCAGGATCCCGTTTAGCCGTCCAGAAGGGGATCGGCGACGGCTCCCAGGTCGATCCGGTACGTCAGCCCGAGCTCACTGAGGAAGGCATCGTCGTGGCTGGCGACCAACAAGGCGCCACGGTACTGGGTGAGGGCCTGGGTGAGCTGACGAATGCTGTCCAGGTCGAGGTTGTTGGTCGGCTCGTCCAAGATCAACAGCTGGGGCGGTGGCTCGCTCAGCAGCAGCGCCGCCAGCGTCGCCCGGAACCGCTCCCCGCCGGACAGGGTGCCGACTGGCCGGGCGATAGTGTCGGCATCCAGTAGGAACCGGGCCAGCTCCGCCCGGAGCTGGTTGTCGTCTGCCGTGGGTGCTAGCCGGCTGACGGCGGCCAGCACCGAGTCGCGGTCGTCCAGCAGCTGTAGCCGCTGCGGCAGCAGCCGGTACGGCACCCGCAGCGACACGGTGCCTGACCGGGGCTCGATCTCGCCGCGGATGGTGTCGATCAGCGTGGTCTTGCCGGAGCCGTTGGGGCCCACCAGACCGACCCGCTCCGGACCGCGGATGTGCAGGGAGACCACCGCACCGTTGCGGAGGACGAGGTTCTCGGTGACGACGATGTCACGGCCGGGCGGCACACTGGTCCGGCTCAGGTCCACCTCGATCGAGTCGTCGTCGCGGACCCGTTCTTCAGCCTCCTCCAGTCGGCGCCTTGCGTCGGCGACATCGGCCTGGTGGCCCCCGCGGAGCTTGCCGGCCGACACCTCCGCCGTCCCCTTCTTGGCCCCGGCCACGATCTTGGGCACGTTGCCGGCCTGGCTGCGGGCGAAGCGCTGACGTCGGTCCAGCTTGATCCGCGCCTCGGCCAGCTCGCGCTGCTGTCGCTTCAGGTCTGACTCGGCCGCGCGTACGCCACGCGCGGCGGCTTCCTGCTCGACCGCCAACGCGTCGGTGAAGGCGGTGAAGTTGCCACCGAAGAACGTGATGCCGCCGGCTCGCATCTCTGCCATGTGTTGGACCAGGTCCAGCAGGTCCCGGTCATGGCTCACCACGATGGCCTGCCCCCGCCACGAGGTAAGGGCGGCGTACAGCCTGGCCCGGGCGCCGCTGTCGAGGTTGTTGGTGGGTTCGTCGAGGAGCAGCAGGTCGGGCTCGGACAGGAACTGCGCCGCGAGGGCCAGCAGGATCACCTCCCCGCCGGAGAGTGTCCCGATGGGCCGCCGGAGGTCCAGGTCGGCGAAGCCGAACCGGGCCAGCATGGCGATGGACCGGTCGGGCAGGTCCCACTGGTCGCCCACCACCTCGAAGTCGGCGGGCTGGCCCTGCCCGGCGTCGATGGTGGCCAGGGCTGCGAGTACGGCCTCAATGCCGAGCACGTCGGCGACGGTCCGGTCGCTCTGCAGGACCAGGTGCTGCGGCAGGTAGCCGACCCGCTCCGGTCTGGACACGGAGCCTCGGGTCGGCATCAGCTCGCCGGCGATGATCTTGAGCAGGGTGGACTTGCCGACCCCGTTGCGGCCGACCAGGCCCGTGACCTGGTCAGGGAAGGCGCAGGTAAGGCCGGCAATGGCGAGCTCGCCGGACGGCCAGGCGAACCACAGGTCAGAACAGACAACGGAGGAAGGCATCAGTGCTCCACGGACATCGACGAGTTGCGCAGCATCGCGGATGCGGCTGCGCGGTGACGATCTCGATGTCAGAGCGACACTGGCGTTCCTCGAGTCGGCGGCAGAGACGGGACCACCCTAGGACGAAGGACCTGGCCGGGCAACACCTTTCGGGGTGTCGCCCGGCCAGGCCGCGACGTCGGTCAGGCGTAGTCCCGCCAGCTGTACTCCGGGTTGTAGCCCAACAGCTCCCGGGCCTTGTCAATGGCCAGCAGCGTTTCATGATCATCAACTGGGCGCTTCAACTCCAGGCCAGGGAACTGGTCCGCCAGCAGCTCAGCGTTGCTGGCCTTCATGATCGTGTCCGCCGCAGCGATCACGAAGCTGTGCGCGCCAGGCAGCTCGGCAGTCACCGAGAGCCGGCACGCCTGGCCGACGTCACGGGCGTCCACGTAGCCCCACAGGTTCCAGCGCCGCAAGGCGAAGTCGTCCTGGTATCCGGCCACCCGCTGGTAGTCGGACTCAAGGTGCACGTTGGACAGCCGGAGGGCGATGAAGCTGCCGCCGGTCCACTCCGCGAAGTGCACCGCCATGGTCTCCCCCACTACCTTCGACAGGGCGTAGGTGCTGGTCGGCAGCGGGTAGTGGTCCTCGTCGATCGGGGCGTAGCGCGGTGGGGTGTCGAACGGCAGGCCGAACGTCGTCTCACTGGACGCCCAGACCACCTTGTTGATCCTCAGCAGCTGGGCGGCCGAGAACACGTTGAAGTTCATCGCGGTGTTGTCGGTGAAGGTGGTGCTGGCCGGGAACAGCCCTGGTGCCGGGATCGCCGCCAGGTGCACGATGGCGTCGACACCCTGCAGCACGTCCACGGTCTGCCCGAAGTCGGTCAGGTCCGCACGGACCAGCCCGACACCGACATCCTGCGCGAACTCCCCGTACCCGCCCGCGCGCCCGGTGGAGTCAATCGGGACCACCGTGTACCCGTGTTCCAGGAAGTCGCGGACGACGACCCGCCCGGTCTTTCCGGCTGCTCCGGTGATGGCGACCGTGGCCACGGGTCAGCGTCCCCCTTCGATCTTGCGGCTGCGCTGCGCCTCGCCGGGCTCGCCGTAGGGGTAGTCATCCGGCGTCGGCTTGCCCGCCTCCGAGAGCAGATCCATCTCCTCGTCGCTGAGGTGCACGCCGGCGGCCGCCAGGTTCTGCTCCAGCTGCTCGTGCGTCCGGGCTCCCATGATCACCGAGGTAACAGCCGGCTGGTCAACCAGCCAGGCCAGCGCGACCTGAGCCATCGAGTCGCCGCGCTGCTCGGCGACGGAGCGGACCGCGTCAATCACCGCCCAGGTGCGGTCGACGTTGCGGCGGTCGTACGCCTCCATCCCTCGGCTCGGGTTCTCGCCGAGCCGGGTGGCGCCTGTCGGGGCCACGTCACGCTGGTACTTGCCGGTGAGCCAGCCGCCGCCCAGCGGCGACCACGGCAGCAGACCGAGACCGTACTCGTCGCAGGCGGGGATGATCTCCAGCTCGATGTCGCGGACGAGCAGGTTGTACTGCGGCTGCAGCGTCACAGGTGCGGTCAGGCCGGTAGCGCGCTCGGCCGTCTGGGCGATCTGCCATCCGGTGAAGTTCGACAGACCGAAGTAGTGGATCTTTCCAGCCTGCACGGCGTCGTCGATGAAGCGCAGCGTCTCGTCGATCGGGGTGTACGGGTCCCAGGCATGCATCTGGTACAGGTCGACTGTGTCGACCTGCAGTCGCTTCAGCGACGCGTGCAGAGCATCGCTGAGGTGACGCCGGGACAGGCCCACCCCGGTGGGGGTGTTGTCCATCGGGAACCGACCCTTGGTGGCGATCACTACCTCGGTACGGCGGCCCGGTCTGGCCTCCAGCCATCGCCCGATGATCGACTCGGTTTCCCCGGCGTTGTACACATCGGCAGTGTCGATCAGCGTGCCGCCGGCCTCGCAGAACGTGTCGAGCTGGGTGAAGGCGTCCTTCTCTGGTGTCTCAGCGCCGAAGGTCATGGTGCCCAACGTCAGCGTGGACACCGCGGTCCCGCTGCTGCCCAGTAATCCGTACTCCATCTGTACCGCTCCTCAAACCTGGATGATGCCGCCGGTTGTCCACGCGGCCTTCGGTGATCGTCGGGTTTTCGTACTGTCACCGACGACTCACCCTATCCAGGCGCTGCACGGGCTGCGTTCCCGCCTCTGAAGGGATGCAACCAAGCCGGCTCCGCATGCGTAGTCGGTTCATGAGGGATCTCCGAGCCGCCGCCGGCGGTGAACGCCTGCGAGCACTCGCCAGCACGCAGCCGAGCCGGCGATGAGCAATGCGACGGTGCGCCAGCGGCCAACGACAGGCAGGATCTCCGCTCGGGGAACTCTGCTGGCGGCCCCCACGGTGGTGATGGATGAGGAAGCATTCGACGCCTTCTATCAGGACTCGTTCCGTCGGCTGGTCGGACAGATCTATGCCATGTGCGGCAATGTGGCCGAGGCGCAGGACTGCGTCCAGGAAGCCTTCGTCCGCGCCTGGGACAAGCGCAGGTCGCTCGACGTCGAGCAGTCCCCGGAAGCTTGGGTACGGACTGTCGCCTATCGACTGGCAGTGAGTCGCTGGCGCCGGGCTCGGAAGGCCTTCCTGCCGGCCGACCGCGCCCATGAACCGCCGCCACCACAAGAACCTGACATCACCCGGGTGGCGCTGGCCCGGGCGCTGCAGTCGCTGCCCGCCGACCAACGTCGAGCGATCGTGCTGCACCATCTGTGCGACATGTCGGTTGCCGACGTCGCCCTGGAGGTCAACGCACCTATAGGTACCGTCAAGGCGCGGCTCTCCCGCGGCCGTGCCGCCCTCGCCTTGCTGCTTGCCGACGACGCCGAGCAGGTGCGCCATGGCTGACCGCGACCCGTTCACCCAGCTGTGCGAGCTCGCTCGAGTCGGTGAGCAGCACGCCGAACCGTTAGCTGCCAGCCTGGTCCGCGCCCGCGGTACGCAACGGCGGCGCCGCCGGCACGCGCTGGTCGCGGCTGCTGTCGCAGTCGTCGCAGTGGTGGCCGGCGGCACTGCCCTGTCTGGTACCGGGTTGAGCTCGGACGGCCACCCCGCCCCGGTGGCGTCCTCGGGAGTCACTGCCCTGCCTACCGCCACAGACAGCCCTTATGCCGGCACCGGGCGGTCCGTTACCGCACCAGCCACCGACGCGCCCAGCGCGGCTGCACAGTCGCGCAGCGCTCCCCCCAGCAAGCCATCTCACAACACCACGGCACGCGCAGGCAAAGCGACCGCAAGCAAAGGGACCTCAGGCAAACGGACAACAGGCAAGGCGCCCGCAACCAAGCCGCCGACTACCACCGCACCGTCGACGACCGCGCCACCGCCGGCCCGCATTCTGTCCCCGACGGATTTGATCGACGCGGCTGAGGTGCCTCTGGGGGCCAACCACGAAGCGGTGGTCGTCTCCGATCCCGATGTCGGCCGGAAGCCCAACAAACTGTCCGCCTGCCAAGCCGGATCGGCTACCGACCTGGGCGCAACCGAAGCGCTGCCTCGCAACTTTGGACCGGGTCGCCTCGACAGCCCAACTGGTCGGTTGCCGGAGATTTACACCCTGACGCTGCAGTTCGACGACGCAACCCAGGCAGCCAAGGCGGAGGCCACCTACACCGGCTGGCTGGTGGACTGCGCCAGCACGTTGGATGCCGACGGCTATCGGATGCTTCGGCCGAAGGTCGGAGACTCCCTGGCGCCCATCACTGTCAACACCGGCTCCGGACAGGGCCGGGCGTACGACCTCGTGTACTCCGAACCCGGTGAACCTTCAGAAAGCGGAACCTTCGAAAACGTGGGGCTGCTTGTCGTCGACGACCGGTTGTTGATCATGGTCCGCGTCGTCCAGGGGCAGGACGACAACGCCTACTACTGGGGTGACAACCCGGTGGAGGGCCTGGGAAAGCATCCCTTCTACGCGATGATGTCAGTCGCCGCGAAGAAGCTGGCCTAAGACCGAAGGTCTACCGGCTGCCCTTGGTCAGTGAGCCGAGCAGATCCCGATTGAGCCGGGAGATGGTTTCGAAGGGGATGCCCTTCGGGCAGACGGCGGTGCACTCACCGATGTTGGTGCAGCCGCCAAACCCTTCGACGTCGTGCTGCGCAACCATGTTCGCCACCCGGCTGTACCGTTCGGGCTGGCCTTGGGGCAGCAGGTTGAGGTGGGTGACCTTCGCGGCGGTGAACAGCATCGCCGAGCCGTTCGGGCAGGCCGCGACACAGGCGCCACAGCTGATGCAGGTGGCAGCGTCGAAGGCGGCGTCGGCGGCAGCCTTGGGCACCGGGGTGGCATGGGCGTCCGGCGCGGACCCGGTCGGGACGCTGATGTAGCCGCCGGCCTGGATGATGCGGTCGAATGCTCCACGGTTGACGACGAGGTCCTTGATCACCGGGAACGGCTCGGCGCGCCACGGCTCCACGTCGATCACCGCTCCGTCGGCGAACGACCGCATGTGGAGCTGGCAGGTTGTGGTCTGCTGCGGACCGTGGGCGGCGCCGTTGATGACGACTCCGCACTGGCCACAGATGCCTTCGCGACAGTCGTGGTCGAAGGCGATGGGGTCGTCGCCTTCCAGGGTCAGCCGCTCATTCAGTACATCGAGCATCTCCAAAAAGGACATGTCCTCGGAGACGTTCTCGACGCCGTAGGTGACCATGCGACCCTCGGTTTGTGCGTTCGGCTGCCGCCAGACCCGCAACGTGATGTTCACTTAGGCATCCTCACTTGTAACTGCGCTGCTTCAACTCGACGTACTCGTACACCAAAGGTTCCTTGTGCAGGATGGGTTTCGCGTTGTCGCCGGTGAACTCCCAGGCCGCGACGTGGGCGAACTCGTCGTCGTGCCGCAGCGCCTCGCCGTCCTCGGTCTGGCTCTCGGCGCGGAAGTGACCACCACATGACTCGCGGCGTGCCAGCGCGTCGATGCACATCAGCTCACCGAGCTCGAAGAAGTCGGCGACCCGACCGGCTCGTTCCAGCGTCTGGTTGAGATCCTCGTTGGTGCCGAGCACCCGGACGTCGGACCAGAACTCCTGCTTGAGCTCTCGGATGCGGCTGATCGCCTTGCGGAGGCCCTCCTCGGTCCGCTCCATGCCGCAGTACTCCCACATGATGTTGCCGAGCTCTTTGTGGAAGGAGTCGACGGTGCGGGTTCCCTTGGTGTTCAGGAACCGGCTGATCCGGGTCTTGACCTCCTCGACCGCCTCGACTGCGGCGGGATGACCGTCGTTGACCTTCTCGAACGGTCCGGCTGCGAGGTAGTCGTTGATGGTGTTCGGCAGCACGAAATAGCCGTCGGCCAGTCCCTGCATCAACGCGCTGGCGCCGAGTCGGTTGGCGCCGTGGTCGGAAAAGTTCGCCTCTCCGGTCACGAACAGGCCGGGAATGTTGGACTGCAGGTCATAGTCGACCCACAGGCCACCCATCGTGTAGTGCACGGCGGGATAGATGCGCATCGGCATCGCGTACGGGTCCTCGCCGGTGATCTGGGCGTACATGTCGAAGAGGTTCCCGTACTTCGCCTCAACCGCACGCCTTCCGAGGCGGTCGATCGCGTCGGTGAAGTCCAGGTAGACCCCGAGCCCGGTGGGTCCGACGCCACGGCCCTCGTCGCACACCTTCTTCGCCGCCCGAGAGGCGATGTCACGGGGGACCAGGTTGCCGAAGGACGGGTAGATCCGCTCCAGGTAGTAGTCGCGGTCCTCCTCCGGGATGTCCTGCGGCGCACGCTTGTCCTCACCGCTTTTCGGCACCCAGATTCGACCGTCGTTGCGTAACGACTCGCTCATCAGGGTCAGCTTGGACTGGTACTCCCCGCTGACGGGGATGCAGGTTGGGTGGATCTGGGTGTAGCACGGGTTCGCGAAGTACGCGCCCTTGCGGTGCGCCCGCCAGGTCGCGGTGACGTTGCATCCCATTGCGTTGGTGGAAAGGAAAAACACGTTGCTGTAGCCGCCGCTGGCGAGCACGACCGCATCGGCGAAGTGGGTCTCGATCTGACCGGTGACCATGTCGCGGACGACCACGCCACGAGCCCGACCTCCGATGATGATCAGCTCGAGCATCTCGTGCCGGGTGTGCATCTCCACCGTCTTGGCGGCGATCTGGCGCTCCAGTGCCTGGTATGCGCCGATCAGCAGTTGCTGCCCTGTCTGACCGCGGGCATAGAAGGTACGCGAGACCTGGACGCCGCCAAAGGAGCGGTTGTCGAGCAGGCCGCCATACTCACGGGCGAACGGGACGCCTTGGGCCACACACTGGTCGATGATCTCGACACTGACCTGCGCCAGCCGGTAGACGTTGGACTCGCGGGCACGGAAGTCGCCGCCCTTGACCGTGTCGTAGAACAACCGGTGGATGGAGTCGCCGTCGTTGCGGTAGTTCTTGGCCGCGTTGATGCCGCCCTGCGCTGCGATGGAGTGTGCCCGCCTGGGGCTGTCCTGGTAGCAGAACGTGGTGACCTTGTAGCCGGCCTCACCGAGGGTGGCGGCGGCTGAGGCACCGGCGAGGCCAGTCCCGACCATGATGACGGACAGCTTGCGACGGTTCGCCGGATTCACCAGCTTTGCGTTGAAACGGCGGCTGTCCCAGCGCTGTTCGATCGGACCGCTGGGAGCCTTCTCATCTTTGATGGGGTCGCCTTCGACGTAGACCGAATCCGCGTCGACCGACCGGAAGTCGTCCTGGTGACGCCGCAGGTGCTGCAGGTGCGGCAGGTGCGGCAGGTGCGGCAGGTGCGGCAGTCGCTTCTCTTCACGCATCACTTCACCAGTCCCATCAAGATTGCGAACGGAGGCAATAGAAAGCCGATCGTGACCACCGCAGTTAGCGCGTAGGCCAGGACGTTGATCCGCCGGCGCGCGGCGGGGCTGGTGTTGGCGCCCAAAGTGGTGAGTGCGCTCCACGTTCCGTGGCGCAGATGGAGTCCCACCGCGATCATGGCGATGGTGTAGGCGAGCACCACCCACCAGATCTGGAAGCCGTTGACCACCCGCTCGTACGGGCTTGCTGTGGCACCTCCGTGCGCGATCACGTTGGCGGTGAGGTGCAGCAGGTGATAGACGACGAACAAGATGATGATGATGCCGCCCCACCGCAGGGTGAAGGACGCGTAGCTTCGTTGCACACCGCGCCTCGCTTTGGCGCTCTGGTAGCGCTTGGCGCCACCTCGCGCGGCGTTCGCCCGACGCCACAAGACAATGGCCGCGTACATGTGGACGATAACGCTCGCCAGCAGGACGACCCGGATGATCCAGAGCAGCCCGGTGTGGGGAAGTAGTGGTTCACCGATCTCGCGCAGGTGATGGGCGTACTCGTCAAAAGACGCCTGGCCAGCGAAGACCTTGAGGTTGCCGTACATATGGGCGATCAGGTAGCCGATCAAGATCAAACCGCTGACCGCCATCAGCGCTTTCAGCGCCACGGTTGACCTCGCTGCCTGGCGAGCAGGGGTCATAGAGACAGTTGCCACGCCCCAACATTAGATCCCTTCCTTGACAACCGGTACGCGAGGTGGCACTCCGTGACGAGTATCTCCTTTTGTCAGTTAGGCGGATCACAATGAAGGCGGCGGAAGGCGCTCGAACTGACGTCAACGCAGGGTCTTGGCCATTCTTACGATGGGCACACCTTCGGGGTCTACATCGCGGCCGGTCTCGACATACCCACGCCTGAAGTAGAAGGAGATGTTCGCGGCGCTGAGGGCGCCGGTGACCAGCCGGCAGTGGGTAGCGTCGCCAGGGGCCAGGGCTTCGATGGCGTCCATGAGCCGGCCGCCGATGCCTTGGCCGCGCAGGTCGGGCGCAACCATCAGCCGACCCACGTACCAGGATCCGTCCGCGGTTACCTCGCCACGGACCGAACCCACCAGTCGTCCGTCCCGGCGGGCGGTGAGCACGACGCCTTCATCAAGAGCGGCACGCAGCTGCGGCAGGGTCTCGGTCAGCGGCGGGATGTCCAGGGACCCGTTCAACCGACCCTCTGGCAGGAAGGCGGCCTGCTGGAGGGTGTACAGCTCCCCGGCGTCCGCCGCGGATGCGGTCTGGATCACCAAGTCCCCCCGCATCAGGTCTGGACGACGCTCCCGGGTGGTGGCCAGCGCCTGTTCCCGACGCCAGGCCGCGATCCGTCCGTGGTTGCCGGAGAACAGGATCTCCGGGACGTCCTGACCTCGCCAGCTCGGCGGCTTGGTGTAGACCGGGTACTCCAGCAGCCCCTGGTGCGCCCCCGAGTGGGACTCCTCCGTCAACGAGTTCGGGTTGCCGACCACACCGGGCAGCAGCCGGACGATCGCCTCGATCATGACCAGCGCGGCGGCCTCCCCTCCGTTCAGCACGTAGTCGCCGATGCTGATCTCGTCCACCCGCATCCGGGTTGCAGCGTGCTCGGAGACGCGGGCGTCAATCCCCTCATAGCGTCCGCAAGCGAAGATCAGGTGCGGCTCGGTGGCGAGCTCGTCGGCCACTCGCTGGGTGAACTGCCGCCCCGACGGGGTCAGGACGATCAGCCGTGGGTTCTCGCTCTCCCCCACCAGAGTGTCCAGGGCCTCCCCCCACGGCTCCGGCTTCATCACCATCCCGGCACCGCCCCCGTACGGGGTGTCGTCGACGGTGCGGTGCCGGTCGTCGGTCCACTGCCGCAGATCGTGGACGACAAGATGGACCAAACCGTTCTCGATCGCCTTGCCCACCAGCGACAGGCGGAGCGGCGCCAGGTACTCCGGGAAGATGGAGACTACGTCCAGGCGCATCAGCCGTCATCCTCGTCGCTGAGCAGTCCAGGGACGTCAGCCAGCCCGAGATAGCCAGCGGCCAGGTCTACCTCAGGGACCAGAGCCGCCACGAACGGGATCATCCGAGTCCCGTTGGCGGTGTCGATCTCGAGCAGGTCCTGCGCGGGCAGGTGCACGACGGCCCTCACGCTGCCGACGTCGGTACGGGCCGCGTCTCGTACCCGGAGCCCGATCAGCTGACGGTCGTAGTAGACGCCCTCTTCGTCCGGTGTCTCGTCGGCAGGGACCTCGACCACCAGCCGGATGCCTCGCACCGCCTCCACGGCAGTCCGATCGGCCAACTCTGCGAACTTGACCAACAACCGGCCCGAGTGGTCCCGGGCGGCGGCGACGGTGAAGGTGCGGCTGCTGTCCTCAGCCCGGAGCACAGCCCCGACACAGAAGCGGACGTCCGGGTCGTCGGTACGGACATCGATGATGACCTCACCCCGGATGCCGTGGGCGCGCCCGATCACGCCGACCACGGTCTCGACCGTCTGGGTCATCGAAGCTCCTGGGGATCGGTGTGAACAGCGAAGCGCCCCGACCGTCCTTGCGGAGGTCGGGGCGCTACCGGGGATGAGTCAGCGGCGACCGCGGCCGCCGCCGCCGGTACGAGGTGGCCGCCGGTCGACGTCGACGAAGTCCACCCGGATCTGGTCACGACCAGCCAATGCGGCCATCACCGTGCGCAGCGCCGTGGCGGTGCGGCCGGAGCGGCCGATGACCTTGCCGATGTCGTCGGGATGAACCCGCACCTCCAGCATCCGGCCACGCCGCAGGTCCTTGTCGGTGACATGGACGGCGTCGGGGTTGCTGACGATGCCGCGGACCAGGTGCTCCAGCGCCTCGGCCAGCACGGTCAGACCTGCTCGCTCGACTCAGCCGCTGCGGGAGCGTCCGCTTCGGCCGGGGCGGAGGCATCAGCTTCAGCCGGGGCAGGAGCATCCGCTTCAGCCGTGGCGGGAGTGTCGGCTGCGACCGGTGCCTGGGCGGTGCTCTCCTCAGCCTTGGGCTTGTCGGCCCGCCTGGAGATGGCCGCGGTCTGCGGTTCGCTGCCGGCCTCGGCCAGTGCGGCGTTGAAGAGGTCCAGCTTGCTGCGCTTCCCCTTCTGCGGCTCCACGCCGGAGGGGGTGGTGTCACCGGTGAACTGCTGCCAGTCGCCGCTCCGCTTGAACAGCGCCACAACGGCCTCGGTCGGCTGGGCGCCAACGGAGAGCCAGTACTGCGCGCGCTCCGAGTTGACCTCGATGAACGACGGGTCGTTCTTCGGGTGGTACAAACCGATCTCCTCGATCGACCGACCGTCCCGCTTGGTGCGGGCGTCGGCGACGACGATGCGGTAGTGCGGCGACCGGATCTTGCCCAGTCGCTTCAGTCGAATCTTGACAGCCACGTGTGTGGTTACTCCTGTACGGGATATGCCTGGGATCGTCACCCAGTCATGAAACGGGTGAAATCGCTGCACCTAGGGTGGGGAACACCACAGCCAGCGACTTCGGATGGATCCGACCGTGCAGCGATGAGAGGGCACCACACGGGACAGACGCGCCGACCATTCTGCCAGAGTTGACCGGCTGAGGGCCAACTGAGACTCAGCTGGTGATGTCTTTGCGCAGGAAGTGCCACACCGCCAGCCCGATGAGCACCACCGCGTAGCCGACCGACCACAGCGCTCCGGTCACCATGTCGGAGTAGTCCACAGTCGCCGACAGTGCGTCCGCCCAGGCATACGCGTAATGCCCGGGCAGACCTTCCCGGATGCCGCCGAGCGCGGTGATGGAGTCCAGGATGGCTGACAGGATCATCAGCAGCACCGCCCCGCCGACGGCCGCGAGCGGCGCGTCGGTCCAGACGCCGAGCGCGAACGCGAACGACGCCACCACCAACAGGCTGACCAGCAGGTAGCCGGTGATGAGCAGGAGCCGCCAGCCGAACTCGGGCCAACCGATCTGCTCGCCGGTGGGACCGACATACGGGCCCCACCCGTACGCCAGGCCGCCGACCAGCAACGTCCAGGCCGGCAGCAGCACCAGCGCGGCAATGGAGAACAGGCCGGCGACGATCAGCTTCTGCCTGAGCAGCCGCTCGCGCGGGACGGGCGCAGCGAGGAGGTATCGCAAACTGGACCAGCTGGCCTCCGAGGGAACGGTGTCGCCGGCGAACAGCGCGACCACCACGATCAGCAAGAAGCTGGTGGAGGCGAACAGGGCGAAGACGACCAGGTTGGCACCGCTCTCCTGTGCCAGGTCGACGAAACCGCGGGCGCCGGAGTCGCTCTCGTCGTCGCCGAGCGCGAAGGCTCCGAGCAAGATCAGCGGCAGGGCCAGCACAACCAGAAAGATGCCCTGGGTGCGGCGTCGCCGGAGCTGTCGTCTAATCTCAGCCCGCAACGGCAGCGCCTTGGCCGCGGGCCGTGCCGGAGACCGAGCCGCGAAGCGGTCAGGCATGGCTTGGCCCCGCAGCGGCGCGGTCGAGCTCAGCTGCACTGGGAGCGTCCGTGGCGTCCGTGTCTTGTCCGGGCGGACCTACCAGGGTGAGGAAGACCTCCTCCAGCTGGCGGCGTCCGTCGACCGACTCGATCGGCTGGCCGGCCTCCACCAGCCGAGCAACCAGATCTGCCCGGGGCACGTTCCCCGTTGCTCGGATGACTCCGTCCTCGACCAGGGTGTCGACTCCCTGCCGGCGCAGGATTGCCGCAGCGGCCTCCGGGTCCCCGCTGGCCCCCAGCCGGATCAGCGTGACGTCGTCACTGGCGGTCAGCTCCGCCATCGACCCCGTCAGGATCACGGTGCCCCGGTGCATCACCACCACGTGGCTGCAGGTCTGCTCCACCTCCGACAGCAGGTGGCTGGAGACGACCACGGTCCGCCCGCTGGCGGCGTACTCGGCCAGCACCGAACGCATCGCCTTGATCTGCGGCGGGTCGAGGCCGTTGGTCGGTTCGTCCAGCAGCAGCAGCGACGGAAGCCCGAGCATGGCCTGGGCGATGCCGAGCCGCTGCCGCATCCCCTGGCTGTAGCCGCGAACCCGGCGGTGGATCGCCGACCCCAGCCCGGCAATCTCCAGTGCCTCCTCCAGAAGAGCCTCCTCAGCGGGGCGACCTGTGGCCTGCCAATACGCCTCCAGGTTCGCGTATCCGCTCAGGTGCGGCAGGAAGCCGGGCCCCTCGATGAACGCCCCCACCGAGCCGAGGACGTCGGCGCCGGGATGGACAAGCTGGCCGTGGACATAGACGGCACCGGAGTCTGGACGGATCAGGCCCACGAGCATCCGCATGGTGGTGGTCTTGCCGGCGCCGTTCGGGCCGAGCAGCCCGACCACCTGGCCAGCCGCTGCGGCGAAGGAGACGCCGTCGACAGCGCGGAACCCGTCACCGTAGGTCTTGGTCAGGTCCTGCACCAGCAACGGGATATCCCGCAGGTCGTCGCGGGGATGGGCGCTACGCCGACGGAGCCACAGGAGCACCATCGCACCGATCCCGACCAATAGCAGCGCGGCGACGACCACGACCAGCGGTAGCGGGACGTTCAAAGTGGACGCCGCCAGTGTGGTGCCCGGCAGCCGCGGCAGCACGAGCTCCCGAGGTCCGGTCAGGTCCACTCGGTACACCCTGGTCGCGGCCGGTACGGCGTAGGCCTGGTCGGTGCTGGACACCACAACCTGCAGCCGGTGCCCCACCGGAACCTGATGTGCCACCGGCGGGAGCGCGATCCGTACGTTCTGCGGCGTGTTGGGGCGGAGTCCTTCCAGGTACACCGGTGACAGCGCCAATCCGGGGAGGACCGCCGTAGCGGGGGCGGCAGGAGCGCCGTCGGTCGCGACGGTGTCCGGACCGAGGTCCCACAGGGAGACGAACACGGAAGCCTGTCCAGCAGATGAGGTCAGGGTCAGCTCGACGCTGCCGCTGCCGGCCAGGGTGACCGGCTCGGTCACCGGTGCTGTGGTGAACGTGGCCGACTGCCCTGGCAGCACTCCGAGGGCGTATCCGCCGACGCCGGACACGCCGCCCAGCGCTCCACCGGTGCCCGGCAGGTTGGTCAGCGCGGCCGGTGTCCCACCCGGTGGGGAGAGCAAGGTCTGCGCCGTCCCGGTCAGCGGATACGTCTGGCTCTGCACCGCCAGCTCCCGGCCGGGATAGCTGGCCGTGGCCAGCACTTGCGGTTCCTCGTCCCGGTCTCGAGCCACCAGCGATGTCCGTGGCACCGCCACCCGGAAGGAGGTGTCCGGAGCGGAGCCGTCCTTTTTCAGGTACCGGCCGAACCACGCCTGCATGTCGGGCAGCAGCGAGTCGAGGTCGATCTCGGTGTCGTGTCCGCCGTCCACCCAGGCCATCGCGGCCGGCGTGGTCTTGGGCAGGCCGCGCAGGTTGGCGTCCGCGTGGTCGAGCGGGAACAAGGTGTCGTCCTCACCCTGGATCAGCAAGGTCGGTGCTGTGATGGCGGAGAGCAGCCGGTCCGGGTTGGACCGGTTCAGCAGCGTGATCAGGGAGGGGTCGGGTCGGCCGGACTCGGCGGTACGGAGGTAGCCGCGGCACAGCTCAGCAGTGAACCGGCCGCAGACGGCGGGACTGGAGCCGCCGCCTGCAGCTTGGTCCTGGTCTGCTGAGGAGGAGCTGCGACCGCCGGCGCCGAGGAAGAACAGCGACGCCCACCGCTGCTTGAACACCCCGGTCTGCGGCACCGAGCGCACCTCAGCCAGCGAGGCCGGCGGCGCGGTCACCGCGTACTGCGGGAACAGGGCGTGGCTGAGGCGATTCCAGGTGAAGGCCGGAGCGATGGCGTCGACCCGGGGGTCGAGGCCGGCTGCCAGCAGGGATATGGCGCCACCGTACGAGGCGCCGGCGAAGCCGATCACCGGGTCGCCGGCCTCCTTGACCACCTCGGCGCGGGCCGCTGCGAGGTCGACCACCCTGCGGGCGTCCGCACCCTCGAACGCCGGGTCGTTGAGGTGGATCCGGCCGCCGGAGGCACCGAACCCGCGGGCGGTGTAGGTGATCACCGTGTAGCCGTCCCGGGCCAGGGAACGACCGATGGCCGCGCTGTCGATCTTGGTGCCGCCGAAGCCGTGGGCCAGCACCACCGCCGGTTTCGCGACCGCCGCGTCGGTGGTGAGAAGTGAGACGTCGAGCTGGACCTGTTGGCCGTCCGGCTCCGCGGCGCCGGTGATCTGTAGCTCCGTCTCGGTGACTGTGAGCTCGTGGTCATCGGCGGCAGCGGCGGAGGGGATCCAGGCGAGCATCACCGCTGCCAGAGCCGCTGCCACCGCCCGGTGGCAGCGGTTCCGGCGTGGGACCCGGCGGCTCCGGCTAGCCAACGAGGGCGCCACGGAGGATCACGTGCGACGGCCGGCGGAGGATTCCGAGGTCGACCCGAGGGTCGCTGCCGAAGACGACCAGGTCTGCCGACACACCATCGCAGAGCGTGTCGGGTTGGCCGAGCCAGCGCCGCGCCCGCCACGACCCGGCACCAAGGGCGTACTCGGGGGAACAGAACTGTGCCATTGCGGCCATTTCCGACCCAACCAGACCGTGCGGCTGGTATCCGCCGGCGTCGGTGCCTGCGTACATCGGTACGCCGGCGTCCAGGGCCTGCCCGAAGCGCTCCAGCCGACCGGCGTACAACGAGCGCATGTGCTTGGCGTACGCCGGGAACTTGGCCTCCCCTGCGGCTGCGAACGACTCGAAGTTCTCCAGCTGGATCATGGTGGGCACCAGCGCTACCTGTCGGTCCGCCATGGTGGCGATGCTGGCGTCGGTCAGACCGGTGCCGTGCTCGATCCCGTCGATGCCGGCAGCGACAAGCTCAGCCAACGCCTGCTCACCGAAGACGTGCGCGGTGACCCGCGCCCCGAGCTCGTGCGCGCGGGTGATGGCGGCCGTGGCCACATGTTGGGGCCACAGCGGAGCGAGGTCCCCGGTGTCTCGGTCGATCCAGTCGCCGACAAGCTTGACCCAGCCGTCACCGGCGGCGGCCTGACGCTCGACAGCGGTGACCAGCTGGTCTGGCTCCACCTCGTCGCCATAGTGACGGATGTAGCGCCGAGGCCTGGCTATGTGCCGGCCTGCCCTGATGATCCGGGGCAGGTCCACCCGGTCATCGATCCAGCGGGTGTCGGCCGGCGACCCGGCGTCTCGGAGCAGCAGCGCCCCGGCGTCCCGGTCGGCCACCGCCTGCGCCTCCGAGGTCTCGTCCGGCACTGCTCCGGCGGCGTCCAGACCCACGTGGCAGTGCGCGTCGACCAGGCCGGGCAGGATGAACCCGTCCGCGACGATGGTTTCGGCGTCTGCCACCGGCTCCGTCCGGACCACACCGTCCACCACCCAGATGTCTCGGCGCTCGCCGTCGGGCAGCACCGTCCCGCTGAGATGCAGTCGGGGCAGTTGCCGTCGGGACAGGCGCGATCGGGGCCCGGTCACCGGCACGAGATCGCGTTACTTGCCCGAGTTGCCCAGCATCTTGCGCAGCTCGGGTGGCAGCTCGAAGTCGCCGATGGCCTGTTCCAGCTCCCGTTGGTCCAAGTCTGCAGCGCCGAATGCCGCGGCAGGGTTGGCGGCGGGGATTGCTGCCTGGGCTGGTGCGTTCCGCTTCGCCGGGTTGCCGGAGACCTTACGGCCACCCTTTTTCTTCGGCTGCTGCTTGCCCTGGCGGGCCTTGCCCCCACCACTCCCGGGAAGTCCGGGCATCCCGGGCATCCGGCCGGAGGCCAGCGAGGTCATCATCTTGCGCGCCTCGAAGAACCGGTTGACCAGGCTGTTGACCTCCGACACCTCAACGCCGGCGCCCTTGGCGATCCTGGCCCGGCGTGAGCCGTCGATGATCTTGGGGTTGTCGCGCTCCGTCGGTGTCATGGAGTGGATGATCGCCTCGATCCGGTCCACGTCACGCTCGTCGATGTTGTTGATCTGCTCCTTCATCTCCCCCATGCCGGGGAGCATGCCGAAGATCTTCGACAACGGACCCATCTTGCGGACCATCTGCATCTGGGAGAGGAAGTCGGCCAGCCCGAACTCGCCACCCTGACCGGTCAGCTTCGCCGCCGCCTTGGCCGACTGGTCGGCGTCGAAGCTCTTCTCGGCCTGCTCGATCAGCGTCAGCATGTCGCCCATGCCGAGGATCCGGCTGGCCATCCGGTCCGGGTGGAACAGGTCGAAGTCCTTGAGCTGCTCACCGTTGGAGGCGAACATGATCGGCCGACCGGTGACGCGGGCGATGGACAGCGCTGCGCCACCGCGAGCGTCGCCGTCAAGCTTGGTCAGCACCACCCCGTCGAAGCCGACACCCTCGGCGAAGGCCCGGGCGGTGTTCACCGCGTCCTGGCCGATCATCGCGTCGACGACGAACAGCACCTCGTAGGGGTTGACCGCGTCCCGGATGTCGGCTGCCTGCTGCATCAGGTCGGCGTCGACGCCCAGCCGGCCGGCGGTGTCGACGATGACGACGTCGTACAGCTTGCGCTCGGCTTCCCGGATGGAGCTGCGCGCCACCGCGACCGGGTCACCGACCCCGTTGCCGGGCTCGGGTGCGTAGACGTGGACGCCGGCCCGGCTTCCCACCACCTGCAGCTGGGTCACCGCGTTGGGCCGCTGCAGGTCAGAGGCGACCAGCAACGGTGAGTGGCCCTGCTCCTTCAGCCACAGCCCCAGCTTTCCTGCCAAGGTGGTCTTGCCCGAGCCTTGAAGGCCGGCCAGCATGATCACGGTCGGCGGCCGCTTGGCGTACCTGAGCAGCCGGGTCTCGCCACCGAGGATGGTGACCAGCTCGTCGTTGACGATCTTGATGATCTGCTGCGCGGGGTTGAGGGCGCCGGACACCTCCGCGCCGCGAGCGCGCTCCTTGACCGCAGCGACGAACTCCTTCACCACAGCCAGGGCGACATCGGCCTCCAGCAGTGCGATCCGGATCTCCCGACACGTCGCATCGATATCGGCGTCGGAGAGTCGTCCCTTGCCGCGCAGTCCCTTGAATGTGGCTGCGAGCCGGTCCTGCAGGGTGTCAAACACGAGCGAGTCCTTCGGTCATCTCAGCGGGGCGGTAACCCTGCAAGCCTAATCGACCGTCGCGGATCCGTTGCCATGGCGGCGAATGCGAGCCCTCGGGTGGTGAGGATTACGGTGACCCGGTGAGCTGGATGCATGCGGTTATCGACGTACCGGCCGAGCTGGTGGCACCTGCTGCGGCTTTCTGGTCACAGGCACTGGGGTGGCGGGCAGGGAGTACCTGGCCGGGGCATCCCGAGCTGCGCAGCTTCGAGCCGGTCGGCGGCCACGCGTACGTACACCTGCAGCAGATCGGCGGCCCCGCCCGCACCCATATCGACGTCGAGGTGACCGACCTCGGCCGTGAACGCCGGCGGCTGGTCGAGCTGGGGGCGACGGTTGGCCAGGCGCAGGACGGATGGCAGCCGATGGCCTCGCCCGGTGCACTCCCCTTCTGCCTGGTCGAGGCCTCCGAGCACGTCGCGCCGGCTGCGGTGGAGTGGCCCGACGGTCACCGTACCCGGCTGGTCCAGGTCTGCATCGACTCTCCGCCGGGGTTGCACGAGTCCGAGGTGGAGTTCTGGCGGGCGGCTCTGGGCTGGCGCTGGGTCGGCTCGGACTCTCCGGAGTTCGCCGGAAAGCTGCACGACGACCAGGGGTCCCCGCTCCAGCTGCTGTTCCAGCGGCTGGACGCCGACGGCGGACCGGTCCGCGCCCATCTTGACCTCGGGTCCAACCAGATCGAGGCGGAGGTCCAGCGGCTGGTAGCGCTGGGCGCGGTCCGGCTCTGGTCGGGTGACGGCTGGGTGGCGCTGCGGGACCCGGTCGGGATGGTGTTCTGTGTCACCGGCAACTCACCGGATCCCGGCACTGCCCGTGCCTGACTCGCTGTTGCTGCGACAGCTGGGCTATGACCACCCGGATGCCGTCGCCTTGACCGAGGCAGCCCAGGACCACTACGTCCGGCTGTACGGCGGGTCGGACGACAATCCGGTCTCTCCCGCCGACTTCGCTGCGCCGAACGGCAGCTTTCTGATCGGGTACTCAGCCGAGGGCGCCGTCGCCATGGGCGGATGGCGCTTCTTCGCCGGGCCGTCCCCGATCCCAGCCGAGCGGCCGGCCGAGATCCGGCGCATGTTCGTACGCGAGGACGTCCGCGGCCGCGGGTACGCACGCGCCGTGCTGGCGGCACTGGAGTACTCCGCCGCGGAAGCCAGCGCCGACGTCATCATCCTGGAGACCGGCACGCCCCAGGTCGACGCGATCGGGCTCTACCGCTCAGCCGGGTACCTGGACGTGCCGAGGTTCGGGCACTACGCCGACTCCGACCTCGCGGTGCACCTCGGCAAGATCCTCAGTGGCGGTTGTTCGTGATCTCGTGCGAACCGGTGCCCAGCAGTGCGTCGACGAACACCTCAGGCTCGAACGGCGCCAGGTCGTCGACCCCTTCGCCGAGACCGACGAGCTTGACCGGAACCCCGAGCTCGCGTTGCACCTGGACCACGATGCCGCCCTTGGCTGACCCGTCGAGCTTGGTCAGCACGATTCCGCTGACGTTGACGACGTCGGCGAAGATCCGGGCCTGGGTCAGACCGTTCTGACCCGTGGTGGCGTCCAGCACCAGCAGCACCTCGCTAACCGGGGCCTGCCGCTCGATCACCCGCTTCACCTTGCCGAGCTCGTCCATCAGGCCGGTCTTGGTGTGCAGGCGGCCGGCAGTGTCGATCAGCACCACGTCCACCTCCGCTTCGATCCCGACCTTGACGGCTTCGAAAGCCACACTGGCCGGGTCCGCGCCTTCGGCACCGCGTACCGTCGGCACGCCCACCCGGCTGCCCCAGGTCTGGAGCTGCTCGGCGGCTGCGGCGCGGAAGGTGTCGGCTGCTCCGAGCAGTACGTCCCTGTCCTCGGCCACCAGAACCCGGGCCAGCTTGCCGGCGGTGGTGGTCTTGCCGGTGCCGTTGACGCCAACGATCAGCACCACGGCCGGGGTGTCGGTCCGGGCCGTGTTCAGTGACCGGTCAAGGCTTGGGTCGACCAGCTTCACCAGCTCTTCGCGGAGCACGTTCCGGGCCGCGCCGGAGTCGGCGAGTCCTTCCACCCGCAGCCGGGAGCGCAACGCAGTCACCAGCTCGGTGGTCGGACCGACCCCCAGATCGGAGGTCAGCAGGGTGTCCTCGAAGTCTTCCCAGGTGTCCTCGTCGATCCGGTCCCGGGCGATCAGTGCCAGCAGGCCGCGGCTCAGGGCAGTGTTGGTGCCGGCCAGCCGGAGCCGCAGCCGGGCCAGCCTGCTCTGCAGCGCCTCCGGCCGCTCCAGCATTGGTTCCGGAGCAGTCTCCAGGTCCGGCTGCAGCGAGATAAGAGCGTCGGTGGGCGGCGCCGTACGGTCGCGTTTGTCGAGGTCGACGCCGCCAGCACCGTCGGATCGGGCAGCCGCCCGCGATGTCGGGCCATCCTCCAGCTCGGCTGCCGACTTCCCACGCTGCAGTGCTGGCCCACCGCCGGCCACGAAGCCGACGACCACCAGGGCAGCAATCACGACCGCGCCGACAACAAGCCACAGAGTTGTTACATCCACCGGGTCATCCTAATGGCGCCGGTGAGCGCGGGCCGGGTCGATTACCGGCGCTTGGACGCCTTTGCGCCGTACCGGTTGAGTATCCGGGTGAACCGCGCCGGCGGTTCGGCCTCACCGTTGAGGTGTCTGGCCGCCTTGGCGAAACGGTCGGCGAGCAGCGGGGCGCGGGACTTGCCGCGGCCCTCCATGCCGAGGAGGACGACCCCCGCCGTACCTCCGGCAACAGACAAGATCACGAACATGGCAACGACGATGGACGTCACGGACGGGCCTTTCACAGCAGCGAACAGGTGCGGGGGTAGGCAGGCCTTCGTTTGGCCCACACCCGATTGTGACATCCGGCTGGACCAGATCGAAGACCTCGGCCGAGTGGCTCGCTGAGCGGTTGGGTCACAGTTTCGTCACTCGGGTCAGGCCACCGACTCCGCCTGCGGCTCCCGTAGCCGCTGGCTGATCACCGCCGACACGCCATCGCCTCGCATGGTGACCCCGTACAGCGCGTCTGCTACCTCCATCGTCCGTTTCTGATGGGTGATCACCAGCAGCTGGCTGTTGCTGCGGAGCTCCTCATAGATCTCCAGCAGCCGACCCAGGTTCGTGTCGTCCAACGCCGCCTCCACCTCGTCCAGGATGTAGAAGGGGCTGGGTCGGGCGACGAACAGCGAGACCAGGAACGCCACCGCGACCAGCGACCGCTCCCCGCCGGACAGCAGGGACAGCCGTTTCACCTTCTTGCCGGGCGGCCGTGCTTCGACGTCCACGCCGGTGCTGAGCCAGTTGCCCGGCTCGGTCAGGATGAGGCGCCCCTCGCCGCCCGGGAAAAGCCGGGCGAAGACCCGGACGAAGGCCTGCTCGACGTCCGCGTACGCCTCGGCGAACACCTGTTGCACCCGGTGGTCCACCTCGTCGATGATCTCCAGCAGGTCCGTGCGGGTCCGCTTCAGGTCGTCGAGCTGCTCGGAGAGGAACCGGTGCCGCTCCTCCATCGCGTCGAACTCCTCCAGGGCCAGCGGGTTGACCCGGCCGAGCACCCCAAGTGACCGCTCCGCCGCGCGGAGCCTCTTCTGCTGCTCCTCCCGCCGGTACGGGACCGGGTCGGGCTGCTCGTCGTCCTCGGTCAATGCTGACCCGTCCTCGCGGACCAGCACGGGCACGGCCACGTCTGGCCCGTACTCGGTCCGCAAGGTGTCCGGGTCGAGGCCGAGCTCGGTCATCGCCTTGTCGGCCAGCGCCTCGACCCGCATCTGCTGCTCGGCCCGCGCCAGCTCGTCGCGGTGTACCGAATCGACCAGGGTCTCGAAGTCGGCGCTCAAGGCACGGACCCGGGCCCGACAGTGCGACAAGGCTGCGTCGGCCGCTGTCCGGGCGGCTTCGGCCTCGGCACGGACGGCGGCCGCCTGCGCCAGCGACTCCTCCACCCTGCGGACCAGATGCCCGCCGGCGGCATACACGGCGACAGCCGTCTCCGCCTCCAGCTTCATCCGCTCCCGTCGCGCCAGCGCCTTGGCTCGTGCCTGCCGCTCGTTCTCTGCCGCTCGGCGCAACGAGTCGGCGCGACCGGCGACGGCGCGTACTCGCTCCTCCATCGTCCGCAAGGCCAACCGGGCGTCCATCTCGGCCGCGCGCGCGAGCCGAGCCTGCTCGGCCAGCTCGTCACGGGTGCTGGGGTCTGGGTCGACATCGTCCTCGGTCTGCTCGGCTGCGTCCAGGCGGCGCTCGAGGTCGGCGAGGCCGTCGACGTTGGCGTCGCGGGCATGTTCGGCGGTGACGATCGCCTGGCTCAGCCGGTCGGCCTCCCCGCGGGCGGACTTTGCGGTCGAGCTGAGCTGTCCCAGCTCCTCGGCCAGTGCTGCCATTGCGGCGTCGGACTCGTGCAGCCGGGCCAGAGCCGTCTCAACGCGTTGGGCTGCCCGGCGGTGCTCATCCTCCAGCTGGGTCTGGGC
Organism: uncultured Propionibacteriaceae bacterium; assembly: GCA_902805915.1. GTDB lineage: Bacteria > Actinomycetota > Actinomycetes > Propionibacteriales > Propionibacteriaceae > Microlunatus. The sequence continues at coordinate 23,034 of CADCUO010000005.1, forward strand.
GAAGCGGAGCCGTTCGCAGACATGCTGCGCCTCGGTCAGCCGGCTCTCGGCGTCGTCGATCGCTGCCTGCACCTCGATCAGGCTCGGCTGAGCCGACGACCCGCCCGAGGCGAAGTAGGTGCTCAGCACGTCGCCGTCCCGAGTTACCGCGACCAGATCGGGCGTCGCCTCGACCAGCGACTGGGCGGTGAGCAGGTCGTCCACGACTGCAACCTTGTGCAGCACCCGGTGCACTGCCGCACGCAGGTCGTCCCGGCAGTCCACCACGTCGACGGCGTACCGGCTCCCGTTGGGCAGCTGAGGCCACCCGGTAGAGGAGTCCACGGCCTGACCGCCACCCAGTAGTAGTCCGGCCCGGCCGAGGTCTGCCACCTTGAGATGGCTGAAGGCGGCCGCGGCGGCGTCCAGCCCGGTGACCGCGACGGCATCCGCAGCGGCACCAAAGGCGGCTGCGATCGCGGTTTCGTAGGACGGCTCGACACTGACCAGCGCGGCCACCGACCCGAGCAGCCCGTCAACCTTGTCCGTGGCTGCCAGCAGCGCGGTGGAGGCGTCCTTGCGGTTCAGCCCGACCTGGAGGGCTTCGACCCGGGCCGCCAGTGCCGCCCGGTCCTGCGCGGCCTGAAGCTCTGCGTGACGCAGCTCGGTCAGCCGGGCGTCCAGGGTGTCCAGCTCCTGCTGGGCCGTCTCGTACTCCGCATCCAGCCCCAGCTCGCCGTCGTCCAACCCGGCGACCTTGGTCTCCAGTGAGGTGAAGGCCCGAGTCGCCTGCTCCGCCCGCTCCTCGGCCTCGAGCTGTGCGGCGCTGAGCCGACCGATCTCGGCCTCGGCTGCTTCCGCCCGGCTGCGGAGCGAGTTGACCTGGCCGGTGAGTCGGGCTAGGCCTTCCCGCCGATCAGCTGCCGCCCGCACCAGCCCAGCCAGCCGGGTCTCCTCGGCCCGGTGCGCGCCTTCGGCACTCTCCCGTCGAGCGGAGGCGTCGGCCAAGGCCCGCGACTTCTCGCCGACCTCGCTGGCCAGCTCCTGCTCCTGGACCTCTACGGCGACGGCCTCGGCATCGAGCTGGCCGGGGTCACGGCCGTGACGTAGCTCGCCCGGGTTGTCGTCGGCGTTGCGGATCCGTTCCCGGGCGATGGACACCGTTGTAGCCACCCGCTCCCGGAGCGCCGCCAGCGCGTACCAGGTCTCCTGTGCGCTGGTCAAACGTGGCGCACCGCCGCGCACCGCCTCCTCGGCTTCAATCTCAGCAGTGCGGGCCTCGGTCAGCGCGTGCTCCAGCGCGGTCCGGCGTTGCCGCAGCGCCTGCTCGTCGGCGAGCTCGGTCTTCAAGGTCGACATCGCCTGCAGCAGGTCGTCGGCGATCAGCCGGGCTTTGGAGTCGCGGACCTCCGCTTGGATCACGGCAGCCTTGCGGGCCACCTCGGCCTGGCGGCCCAACGGCTTGAGCTGACGGCGGATCTCGGTGATCAGATCGGAGAGCCGGTTGAGGTTCACCTCGCAGGCGTCGAGCTTGCGGAGTGCCTTGTCCTTGCGTTTGCGGTGCTTCAGCACGCCGGCTGCTTCTTCGATGAAGCCGCGGCGGCCCTCAGGGGTTGCCTGCAGGATGCTGTCCAGCTGACCCTGACCCACGATGACGTGCATCTCGCGGCCGATGCCGGAGTCGCTCAGCAGGTCCTGGACGTCCAGCAGTCTCGCCGCGCTGCCGTTGATGGCGTACTCGGATCCGCCGTTGCGGAACATGGTGCGCGAGATGGTCACCTCGGCGTACTCGATCGGCAGCGCCCCGTCGGAGTTGTCGATGGTCAGCACCACCTCGGCCCGGCCCAGCGGCGCCCGGCCGGATGTGCCGGCGAAGATGACGTCCTCCATCTTTCCGCCGCGCAGGCTCTTGGCTCCCTGCTCGCCCATCACCCAGCTGAGGGCGTCGACGACGTTGGACTTGCCGGACCCGTTCGGTCCGACGACGCAGGTGATGCCCGGCTCGAAGTTCAGTGTTGTTGCGGACGCGAAGGACTTGAAGCCGCGCAGCGTCAAGCTCTTGAGGTACAACACAAGCCTTTCATCGGTCGCCTGTGGGAAGGCTTTGCCACTGTAACCGAGGCCGTCGCCGTTCGAGGCAACCTCAGGCGGTGCCGGCGGGCGTGTCTTCGGAGGTGCTGTCCGGGGTCACCCCGAGTGCCGCCATCCGCGTCCGCCCGCGGACCGAGCGGAAGGTCCACAGCTTGTTGAGGACGAAGGAGACCGGTGTAATGACGATGACGGTGATGAGCTGGGCCCAGTAGAGCCGGGTCCGGAAACCGGTGGTGTCGTTGAAGAAGGCAGGCGACAATGCGATCGGCGAGCCGGGGTGCATCAGGGCGGTGAGGATCGCCAGCCCCACCACCTGACCGAGCAGCCCAACGGCCAGGAACGGGAAGTACTCCCGAAACCAACCGGAGTGTGCCGCACTCTTGAAGGTCCACCGTCGGTTGAGCTGGAAGTTCCACAGGTTCGCGACCAGAAAGGCCATCGTGGAGTAGACGTGGTACCACCGCACGTTGAACTCCGTCAGCGGTAGGTTCCAGAAGACACCGTCCTCGTCGGGGCCGAGCTTGTTGGCGACGATGACGGCGAGCAGGTTGACCAGAACGCCGGAGCCGCCCACCAACCCGAACCGGAACAGCAGGATCCAGTTCTGCCCATGGCGGACGAAGATGAAGTGTCTGAGGCGGTCCACGATCAGTAGAGACTACCGGCAGCCGCCCTGGTGAGGGCGGTCACAGCCGGGCGTGCCGAGGCACCCGCTGGCAGCGCGGGCAGCGATAGGAGGACCGGTTCATAAAGGCTTCCCGGCGGATCGGCGTACCGCAGCGTGGGCAGGGATGCCCCTCGCGGCCATAGACCGCAAGGGATCGGTTGAAGTACCCGCTGGACCCGTTGACATTGACGTACAGGGAGTCGAAAGAGGTGCCTCCCTCGGCTAGGGCCTCCCGCATCACCGCAGCTGCTGCGGTGATGAGCGCCGCCGCCGCCGCGCGAGGCAGCGAATCTGTGGCTCGGGCGTAGTGCAGCCGCGCTCGCCACAGTGCCTCGTCGGCGTAGATGTTGCCGATCCCCGACACCAGTTGCTGGTCCAGCAGAGCCCGCTTCACACCGGTGCGCTTGGTTCGTAGCTTCGCCACGGCGGCGCCGAGGTCGAACTGCGGGTCGAAGGGGTCGCGGCCGATGTGGGCAACCTCCGCCGGTAGCTCCGCGCCGTCGGGCGACACCGAGAGTCCGCCGAACATTCGCTGGTCGACGAACCTCAGCTGCGGGTCACCGTCGCCGAAGGTGAACAGGACCCGGGTATTGGGTGCGATCGCCGCCTCGGCCGCGTCGAGGCGGAACTGTCCGCTCATTCCCAGATGGGCCAGCAGCGCGTCCCCGTCGGCGAACGGCAGCCACAGGTACTTGCCGCGTCGGCACGGCTCGGTGAAGGTGCGTCCCTGCAGCTGTGTGGCGAAGTCGTCAGCACCCAGAAGATGACGCCGGACGGGTCGCGGATGCAAGACTTCGACCCGCGCGATCTGGCGCCCGGCGATACCAGCCGCCAAGCCTCGGCGAACCACCTCCACCTCGGGCAGCTCAGGCATGGCGGCTCAGCATCTCAGCAGATCGGCCGGACTACCCGCTGAGCGGGGTTCGACGGGTGTTGCGCTGATCCAGCGCAGTCGAAAGCGCACTGAACGCCTCAGCCGCGGCGTTCTGCTCGGCTTCCTTCTTGTTCGATCCTGCACCCGGTCCGTAGCTCTGCCCGTCGATCCGGACCATGGCCTCGAATGTCTTGGCATGGTCGGGACCGGACTCGTCCACCTCGTACACGGGGACGCCCAGGCCGGAGAGGGACGCGATCTCCTGCAGACTCGTCTTCCAGTCCAGGCCGGCGCCGCGGGTTGCCACATCGGCCATCAGCGGGTCGAAAAGATGATGCACCAGGACCCGAGCGGAGTCGATGCCGTGCTGCACGAACACCGCCCCGATCACGGCTTCCATCGTGTCAGCCAGGATGGATGACTTGTCCCTACCGCCCGTCGCCTCTTCACCGCGACCGAGCTTGACGACCGCCCCGAGGTCGAGGCCGCGCGCCACGTCAGCGAGAGCGCGCGAGTTCACCACCGCTGCCCGGAACTTGGCCAGCTGGCCCTCCGAGAGATCCGGGAACGACACGAACAGGTGCTCCGTCACCACCAGACCGAGCACGGAGTCCCCCAGGAACTCCAGTCGCTCGTTGGTCGGCAACCCGCCTTGCTCGTACGCGAACGAACGGTGAGTAAGGGCACGCTCCAAGAGGTCGGGGTCAAGAGAGAGCCCGAGCTCGGTGAGGAGCGCTTCCACGGTGATACCGGAAGCCGCTTTCGACATGGTCAGGAGGCGAGCACCTGTCGACGGGCCGCGCGGGGGCCGTACTGACCGCAGGATGGGCACGCGGTGTGCGGCAGGTGCTTCTCGCGGCAGGCAGGATTGGCGCAGGTCACCAGGACAGGTGCGGTTGCCTTCCACTGCGCGCGGCGGTGCCGCGTGTTGCTGCGTGACATCTTCCTCTTCGGAACGGCCACGGTTCACTCCTTGCTGCTCCAGTGTGTCTGGAGACGTTCATCTATCCCTGGGCGGATTCTGCGTTGTCGGATCTATAGGCGCTGCTGGAACTAACGGCACTGCTGGATCTGTCGTCTGCGAGAGCAGCGAGCTTGCCCCAACGGGGATCGATCGGCTGCTCATGCGTGTGTTCTGGGTCGCCATTGAGGTCGGCACCACACAGGATGCACAGCCCTTGGCAGTCGTCTCGGCACAGCGGTTGAAACGGCAGGTCGAGCACCACTCCGTCGCGGAGCAAGGGCTCGAGGTCGACCAGGTCGCCCTCCAGCCTGCTGGCCTCGTCTTCGGTCGCCTCGCTCCCGGGATAGACGAACAGCTCCTGCACATCGACCTCCATCTCGCCGGAGATCTCCGTCAGGCACCGTACGCACTCACCCGCGAGAGTGACGCTCGCGACACCGGTGACCAGCACTCCCTCGACCACGGACTCGAGCCGAAGATCCAGCTCGATCGGAGATCCGGGTGGTACCCCGATCACTGCAATCCCGAGGTCCGCCGGAGCATCGACGGACGTCTGAATCTGCTTCATAGCGCCCGCGCGACGTCCCAGCTCGTGGGTGTCCAGGACCAGTCCGGAGCGGCGGTCCAGCGGGCGATGCGGCGAACTCATCGCAATCCTTCCATGCCAGCGGCCCGACACTGCCGTGACCGACGCACCACTTTACCGGTGCACCAGATATCGACCAAACCGGCTTATCCCCGGGCGTCGGGCTAAAGGGCGGAAGGGCCAAGCGGGCGAAGGGCTAAGGGGAGGGAATGGAAGCCGGACCGGATGTCATCATGTCATCGCCTGGTCGAGGCCGCTGCGCTCGGCCAGTCGACCGCGTGCAGTCTTGACCTGGCTGGAGGTCTTGTGCAGGACCGACTCGAAGCTGGCCATCCGCGAGTCGATGAAGACATCCGTCTCTCGCCGGAGTGCGGCGGCATCCGCCTCGGCGTCTGCTCTGATCTTCGCCGCCACCTCCTCGGCCACCCGGACGATCTCGCTGCTGTGGGCCAGCTCGGCGGCGTGCTCTTGAGCCTCGCGCAGGATACGGCCTGCCTCGGTCGCCCCCTCGGCGATCTTTGACTCGCTCCGGTCGATGATCGCCTGTGCGTCCGCGATCTCGTCCGGCAACCCCTGGATCGCGTCGTCGATCACGGCTAGTACCTCCCCGCGGTTGATCACGCAGGAGGCTGACATCGGCATCGCCCGAGCGTTCGCGATCAGCTCCCGCAGCTGAGCGAGCTTTCGTTCTGCCGTTTCACGCTCCGCCATGGCATGAAATGTAACGCCTCCCCGACCGGACTCAAATCTCGCAGCGACTCCGCCGCTCAGCCGGTCTCGGCGGCGCGCTGTCGGACCCGTTCAGCGGTCCGGGCAGCGACCTGCGGCGGCAGGAACTGGTCGACATCACCGCCCAGGGTGGCCACCTCCCGGACGAGGCTGGAGGAGACGTACGACCACTGCGCGGCGGTCGGCATGAATACGGTGTCGATTCCGGACAGCTGCTTGTTCATCTGCGCCATCTGCAGCTCGTAGTCGAAGTCGGAGACGAAGCGGAGCCCTTTGACGATGGCAGCGATGTCGTGGGCAGCGCAGAACTCCACCAGCAACCCGCTGAACAACCTCACCTCGACGCCCGGCCAGGGTCGACAAGCCTCCACCAGCATCTCCACCCGCTCCTGCGGGGCGAACAGGGCGTTCTTGCTCATATTCGTGCCTACCGCTACCACCACCGTGTCGAACAGGTACGCGCTCCGCTCGATGATGTCGAGGTGGCCAGATGTCACCGGGTCGAACGAGCCGGGGCACACCGCACGACGGCCGGAGAGCCCTCGCTGCTCCGTTGACATGGGCCGCTCCGTTGACTCGGACTGCTCCGTTGACATGGGAGCGACGGTATCAGCGAGCCAGGAACAGCAGCCGGGTCTCTCCGTACCGGCGAACCCAGGCTTCGCTGAAGGCGGGCGGCGTGGTCGGGTCGGCGGAACGCCTGGACCGCTCCAGCACGACCAGACCGTTGGTCGCGACCCAGCCGTGTTCGACCAGGTCGCTGAGCATCCGCTCGATCGCCTCGGTAGCAAGCTCGTACGGCGGGTCGGCGAACACGATGTCGTAGGCGACCCCGGCAGGCTGACCGACCAGCTGCTCAACCCGTGCTGTTCGTACCTCAGCGGTGAGGCCCAACGCGCGTACGTTCCCCACGATCAGCCGGGCGGTCCGCTGCGCCGCCTCCACCAGCAGCACCGGTCCAGCGCCGCGGCTGGCCGCCTCCAAGCCGACCCCGCCGGAGCCGGCGTACAGGTCACAGAACGCGAGGCCGCGCAGGGCTTCCGCCACCGGCAGGGCGGACGTACCGGACCAGGATGCCAGTGCGGAGAACAGCGCCTCACGGACCCGGTCGGTCGTCGGTCGGGTCCGGTCCCCGGGGGGCGTGGCGATCCGGCGGCCACCGTGGGAGCCGGCGATGATCCGGCTCATGTGCGATCCAGCCACTCGCCGGCGGCCTGCAGCTCGATCTGCGCTACTGCGTCGGCCAGGCCGGGGGTGGCAAGCTCCGGGTCGTCGGCGATGCACTTCTCGGCGATGGTGCGCGCCTGGAGGATGACGTCGGCATCCGTCAGCACCCTGAGCAGGCGCAGGCTGGAGCGGTGCCCGGACTGGCTGGCGCCGAGCACGTCGCCTTCCCGACGCTGCTCCAGGTCGACGTCGGCGAGGGCGAAGCCGTCCCGGGTGCCGGCGACCGCGGACAGCCGCTCGCGCGCCATGCTGTCTTCGGCGGCGGTGGTCAGCAGCAGGCACACCCCGGGATGCTCGCCTCGACCGATCCGGCCGCGAAGCTGGTGCAGCTGGGAGATACCGAAGCGGTCGGCATCACAGATCACCATCACCGAGGCATTGGGTACGTCCACACCAACCTCGACCACTGTGGTTGCGACCAGGACGTCGCTCTCCCCCGCGGCGAAGCGGCTCATCACCGCGTCTTTGTCCTCACTGGGGAGCTGGCCGTGCAGGAGATCCAGCCGCAGATCCTTGAGCTGGCCGCTGGACAGCTCGGCGAACAGGTCCTCAGCCGCAGCCGCCGGAGCAGGTCCGTCCGAACCGTCAGGCACGGCCAGCACCTCGTCGTCGGCCACCGGACCGGCTGTGGTGTCGGAGCTGGAGATACGGGCACAGATGATGTAGGCCTGGCGACCAGCGGACACGTCCTCCCGAATCCGCTGCCAGGCCCGGTCGACCCAGCCGGGGTGTCGTCGGGTGTCGACCACCACCGTGTGGACGTCGGCCCGTCCGGCCGGGATCTGCCGCAGAGTCGACACCTCCAGGTCGCCGAACACCGTCATCGCCACCGACCGTGGAATCGGTGTCGCGGTCATCACCAGGACGTGGGGGCGGCTGGCTGCCTTGGCGTTGAGGGCCGCGCGCTGCTCCACCCCGAACCGGTGCTGCTCGTCGACCACCACCAGACCGAGCTCGGCGAAGTGGACGTCTGCGCCCAGCAGAGCATGAGTGCCGATCACGATGCCGGCCTCGCCGGAGGCCGCGCGAAGCAGCGCCTCGCGTTTCTGCGCGGCATTCATGGACCCGGTCAGCAGCACCACCCTGGTGGCGTGCTCGGCGGCTCCCAGCATGCCGCCCTCCGCCAGGTCGCCGAGCAGCCGGGTGAGGGTGGCGAGGTGCTGCCCGGCCAGCACCTCTGTCGGGGCCAGCAGCGCCGCCTGCCCGCCCGCGTCGATGACCGCCAGCATCGCCCGGACCGCGACCAGGGTCTTGCCCGAGCCGACCTCGCCCTGCAGCAACCGTTGCATCGGCTGCGGTCGGGCCAGCTCGGCCATGATCTCCTCGCTCACCTCCACCTGGCCTTCGGTCAGCGTGAAGGGCAGCCGGGCGTCGAACGCGTCGAGCAGCCCTCCGGGGCGACGTGGCCGGGGTACCGCGCCGTGCGCCGCCGCATCCGCACGTCGGTGCGCCATGGTCAGCTGCATGGCGAAGGCCTCGTCGAAGCGCAGCCGTTTTGTGCCCTGCTCGGTCGCCGATCTGGTCTCCGGCTGGTGGACCGAGCGGAAGGCCGTCTCCAGGTCCACCACGTCTGCCGCCGCACGGACCTCGGCTGGGAGTGGGTCCTCGATCCCAGCTAGAAAGTCCAGCGCCAGCGCGGCGCTCTGAGCGATGGTCCAGGTCCGCAACTTCGCCGACGCCGGATAGAGGCCGACCAGCGGCAGCCGGCTGACCAGCGCCATCTCCTCGTTGCGCTTGGCCCCGCCGACGATCTGGCCGTCGGCACCCACGATCACGAAGTCCGGATGGGCCAGCTGCAGCTGGTGGTTGAACTCCTTCACCTTCCCGGCGAAGATGCCGCGGGCGCCAGGGGAGAGCTGGCCTTGCCAGTACCTGATCATGTGCAGCTGACCGAAGAAGGCCAGCGAGAGCATCCCGTTGTGGTCGGTCACCCGTACCTCCAGCCGGGGCTTCCCGCCGGTGGACCGGAAGCTACGACCGCCGGAGGCTGTCTCTCCCGGCAGGTTGAAAGCGCGGCACTCGACCACCTCGGCTAGCACCGCCACCTCCGCGCCGGGTTGGAGCGTGGACAGGTCACTCAGCTCGGTCCCGGAGAAGTAGCGGCGGGGCAGGTGGTGCATCAGGTCACCGACCGTGTGGATATTGAGCGCCGTGAACTGCTTGGCCGTCTTGGCACCCACGACGACGTCCAGCTTGGTGCCCAGCCGCCGGTACGCGTCCGTCCGCCAGCCGCGGGGTGGCGTACTCATTCCACCCCCACCAGCAGGAGGTAGCGGGGCTGACCGCCGAAGACCCGCTCCACATCGACTCCCGGGGCGGCGGCCCGGGTACGGCGCTCGAGGTCCTCCAGCACAGCCTCGTCACAGCCCGCGCCGGCGACCAGCGTCAGCAGCTCCCCGCCGGAGGCGAGCAACCGGGTGACCACCCGCCATCCCACCTCCGGCACCGAGTCGCCGATCTCGACGAAGTCGCCCGCGACGACGCCGAGCACGTCGCCGACACGACACCGGCCGGCCATGGTGATGGCAGGGCTTTCCGCGACTGTCACGGCTCCGTGCCGGGTATGCCCAGCAGCCGTACTCATCGCCACCACGGCAGCATCGAAGTCCGCAGTCGGCTCGTGTACGGCGATGGCGGCCAGTCCTTGCACCTGCACCACGGTGGGTATCACCGCCGCCCGTCGGTACGCCGACTTGGCGGCTGTGGCGACGCGGCGAGCAACCCTGAGGCTCTCCTTGTCGTTGGGCAGCAGGATGAGGTCGCCGCAGGTCCGCTGCACGACCGCGTCCAGCGCCTCGGCCAGCCCGGCGGTTGGCGTGGCTTGCACCGCCACCCCATCCAGCGCCTCCACAGCAGCGGCGATCCCGGATCCGGTGACCATCGCCACCACCGTCCGCACTGAGGAGGAGGCGGGTGCTATCTCGTCCAGAGCGGTGATCTTGATCTGGCTCAGCCGTCCGCGATCGAGCCCGGCCTCCACTGCCGGACCTGGCTCTGCGAGGTGCACATGCACCTGTGCGACCGACTCGTCCCCCACGATCACCACGCTATGTCCGAGCTCTGACAGTGCGGAACGCAATCGATCGAGCGACTCCGCGGAGGCGCCACGCAGGGCGTACATCACCTCGTACTCGGGCGGTCGCGCAGCTGTGGCCGGCGGCCTGGTCGGGCGGTTCGGTGGTGCCAGATCCAGCAGCGGCTCAGCGCGCGCACCGCCCAGCACCTCGACCAGGCAGTCGAGCAGCAGCAGGAACCCCTGTCCCCCTGCATCCACCACCCCGGCCTGCTCCAGCACCTCAAGCTGGTCCGGTGTCCGCTGCAGTGCCGCCGCGGCGCCGTCCCGGGCGGCCTGCGCCACTCCTAACGCGTCTGCGGCGGTGCCCGCGGCGGCGGCTTCTGCGGCATCGGCGGCCTCGTCTGCAACCGTCAGGATGGTGCCGGCCACGGGCCGGGCCACCGCCCTGGTGGCCGCGGCGGCGACCGTACGGAGCAGCGTCGCGACCAGGGAACCCGGCGCCACCTGGTGCAGTTGGTCGCAGTGGTGCTGCACCCACCGGCAGGCACTGGCGAACATCTCCGCGACGATCGCTCCGGAGTTGCCGTGTGCCGACACAATCGCCGCCTGCACCAGCGCATCCAGATTGGCCCGCCGAAACTCCGGTACGGCGCTGGCGATGCCACGCAGGGTCAGTTTCAGGTTGGACCCGGTGTCGGCATCTGGGACCGGGAAGACGTTCATTGCGTTCAAGGAGCCGGCTGACGCCGCGATGACCTCCTCCGCGCGGCGCAGCCAGGCGCCGCCCAGGGCCCACAGATCGCAGCGGGGAGGCGACGCCGCTGCCGCTGGTACCAAGGCCATCTCCGAACCCTATCGAGTACATCGGTCCCAACGCTGTCGCGCACGCTCGGTTGCGGGGAGCGGTGCTGGTTCGATTCGCCAACCGCTGAGGTCGTCCGGTACGCTCTTCCGGTTGCTCAATCGGGCGAACACCAGACCTGTCGTTAGAAGTATGGGAAGTGAACTCCAGTGGCTGCCGTATGTGACATTTGCGCCAAGGGACCGGGTTTCGGCCACAACGTTCCTTGGTCGAAGAAGAAGACCAACCGTCGCTGGAACCCCAACATCCAGCGGGTCCGGGCAACGATCGGTGGCACCCCGAAGCGGGTCAACGTGTGCACCTCGTGCCTCAAGGCGGGCAAAGTCAGCCGCTGAGCGCTGAGTCTCCTCCTTCCTCGACCACTAAGGACCTGCCGATTCCGGCGGGTCCTTTTTCCTTGCCTCGACTCTGCTACGCCTCTACTACGACCGGGACGATCATCGGCCGCCGACGGTAGGTGTCGCTGACCCACTTGCCGAGCTGGCGGCGGATCAGCTGCTGCAGCCCGTACGAGTCGTCCACACCGTCAGCCAAGGCCGTCTCAAGGGCGGTAGTGAGCTGCGGCCGGATGGTGTCGAAGGCGGAGTCGTCCTCGACGAACCCCCGAGCATGCACGTCCGGGCCGCTGATGATGCGTTGCGAGCGGATGTCGACCACGGCGATCACCGAGATGAAGCCCTCCTCCCCCAGGATGCGACGGTCCTTCAGCGACGCCTCGGAGATGTCGCCGACAGTCGTACCGTCGACGAAGATATAGCCGGCATCGACCTTGCCGACCACCTCGGCCCGGCCCCGGTGCAGGTCGACGACGACGCCGTCCTCGGCCACGATGACCTTGTCGGCGTCAACGCCGGTAGCGCGGGCGAGGTCGCCGTTGGCGATCAGGTGCCGGACCTCGCCGTGTACCGGCATCACGTGCTTCGGCTTGACGATGTTGTAGCAGTAGAGCAGCTCGCCGGCGCTGGCGTGGCCGGACACGTGCACCATCGCGTTCCCCTTGTGCACGACATGGGCGCCGAGCCGGGCCAGACCGTTGATCACCCGGTAGACGGCGTTCTCGTTGCCGGGGATGAGCGAGCTGGCCAGGACCACGGTGTCGCCCGACTTCAGCTGGATGACCGGGTGCTCACGGTTTGCCATCCTGGACAGCGCCGACAGCGGCTCTCCCTGGGAGCCGGTGGAGATGATCACCACCTCCTCCGGTTTGTAGTTGTCGATGTCGCGAAGCTCGATCAGGGTGTTCGCCGGTATATGCAGATAGCCGAGGTCGCGGGCCACCCCCATGTTCCGCAGCATGGAACGGCCGACGTAGACAACTTTCCGCCCATCAGCCACCGCGGCGTCGAGCACCTGCTGGACCCGGTGCACGTGGGAGGCGAAGCACGCCACGATCACCCGCTGGGTGCTGCGGGCGAAGACACGCTCCAGCGCCGGCGCAATGTCCTTCTCCGGCGTGGTGAACCCGGGCACCTCGGCGTTGGTGGAGTCCACCAGGAACAGGTCCACCCCCTCCTCCCCCACCCGGGCGAAGGCGCGCAGGTCGGTGAGCCGGCCGTCCAGCGGGAGCTGGTCCATCTTGAAGTCACCGGTGTGCAGGATCGTGCCCGCCGAGGTCCGTACCACCACCGCCAGCGCATCCGGGATGGAGTGGTTGACAGCGATGAACGCGAGGTCGAACGGGCCGACGGTGACCCGGTCGTTGTCCTCGACCTGCCGCCGGACCGCGTCCTTGATCCGGTGCTCGCGGATCTTCTCGTTGACCAGCGCCAAGGTGAGCCGTGAGCCGATCAGCGGGATGTCGTTGCGCTGACGCAGCAGGTACGGGACGGCGCCGATGTGGTCCTCGTGACCGTGGGTGAGGATCAGACCAACGACGTCGTCCAGCCGGTCGGCGATGGCCTCGAACCCGGGAAGGATCAGGTCCACACCGGGATGGTCGTCCTCGGGAAACAGCACCCCGCAGTCGATCAGCAGCAGCTTGTCGTCGAGCTCCAGGACCGCCATGTTCCGCCCGACATCGCCCAGCCCGCCAAGCGCGATGATGCGGAGTACGCCGCTGCGAAGCTTGGGGGGTGTGTGAAGACTGCTGGCTGCCATTCCGAAGAGATTACAAGATGGGTCTGGCTGGACACAGAGAAGTCCGTGGTCGCCTGCTCGGGGGTTCAGGTAACCACGGACTCGCCTAGACATCGCTAAGGTTGGGCCCGATGTTACGCGGCAGGACAGTGACCTGCATCACAGCGCCAATCCAAAGTGTTGGCTGACCGCTCCCGAGACGCTCACGCTCGGGCGAACGTTGGGCGATCACTACCAGAGCTGGGGTCCTGGCCGGGACGTTGGCACTCGTGGCGGTCATCGCGCTGACCGCCTTCCAGCCGAGGGCCTTCCCCACGGCGTCGGTATGCTCATAGGCACCCTGGCGGTGCGCATGGTGTTCGCCCCAGCGGTACTGACCCTCCTTGGCCCCGCAGCGAGCTGGCCGAGCCACCGCATCACCACGGGTGAAGGACACATGACTGAGACTGCGACCACAGGTGATCATGACTGACCACACCGAGTCCCCGCTCCGGCGGCGCCGGCAGCGGGTAGCCATCATCGCCCTGGGAATCGTGGTGGTGCTGTGGGGCGTCGACACACTGGCTCGGATCGGCGCCGAGTTCCTGGTCGCTCGCGAGATCCAGAACACCGCCGGCCTGATCGACCGCCCTGACGTAGACGTTCGTGGCCTGGTATTTCTGCCCCAGGTCATCCGCGGCAGCTACGGCCGGGTGGATATCACTACCCGTGGCATCACCCAGGGCCCGGTTCCGGTGGACCGTCTGGAGTCGCAGCTGTTCGACGTTCGGGTGCCGTTCCGCGACGTACTGGCTCGCGACGTACGTCGGGTGGCGATCGCCAGGTCGGTCGAACGAGCCACGCTGGGCTACCCGGCGCTCAACGCCTACCTCGAGGAGAGTGGCCGGTCGCTGCAACTGGGTCCGGCCAACGATGGTGGGCTCGAGCTGACCGGGTCGGTGGACGTGGCCGGCCAGCCGATAGCGGTCCGTACCAACGCGACCCTGTCCGTCACCGACGGAGGCGTCTCGGTCACGCCCGGCCAGAACGGTGGCGGGGCGAATCTCGGGCAGCTGCTGGCCTTCACGGTGCCGGTGGGGGAACTGCCGTTCGGGCACCAGCTGAGGAACGCGACCCCGAAGGAGTCCGGGATCGAGCTCGAGGCCCAGGCTGAAGGTGTCGTGCTGCAGTCCTGAGTTCAGCCGATGCCGAGGATCGCCTCTATCCCCACTGTCAGGCCCGGTCGTGCGGCTACGGCACGCACTGCGGCTATCACCCCTGGCATGAACGAGGCGCGATCCAGCGAGTCATGTCGGATCGTCAGCGTTTCGCCTTCGGCACCGAAGAGCACCTCCTGGTGCGCCACCAGACCGCGAAGCCGTACCCCGTGCACCCGGATCCCGTCGACCTCGGCGCCACGGGCCCCCGGTACCTCGTGCACGGTGGCATCGGGCTGCGCCGGCAGCCGCGCTGCCGCTCGGGCCGCCGCGATGGTGGCCGCGGTGGCGGCGGCGGTCCCCGACGGGGCGTCGGCCTTGTTCGGGTGGTGCAGCTCGATGATCTCCACGCTCTCGTAGAACGGGGCTGCCTGAGCGGCGAAGTGCATCATCAGCACCGCACCGATGGAGAAGTTGGCAGCTACCACGACGCCGACCTCCGGACGGGCCGCGAGCAGGTCACGCAACCGGTCGAGCCGTTCGGAGGTGAAACCGGTGGTACCGACCACGGCATGGATTCGGCGCTCGATGCACCAGGTGAGGTTGTCCATCACCGCATCTGGGGTGGTGAAGTCGACCACGACCTCGGCAGCTTCGGCCGGAGCCCGGTCCTCACCTGCGTCCACCCCGGCAACAAGCTCCAGCCCCTCGGCCGCCTCAACCGCGCGGCACACCTCCGCGCCCATCCGCCCCCGGGATCCGAACACTGCGACTCGGGTCAAGGTCTTCTTCTCCTTGTGAACTGGTGATCCGCTGGGGAACTGCTGATCTTGGAATGCCGGTCGTGGCGCCGGTCAACGTGGCCAGTCTGTCAGGACCTTCTCCAGGCCCCGTCGGGCCACCCGCGGACCGACCACGGCGAACACGGGCGGAAACCCGAACAGCTCAGCGGCTTCGCGCTGGATATCGGCCTCGGTGACTGCGTCGTAGTGGTGGAGCAAATCCTTGATAGTGCGCTTGTCACCGATCAGCTCGTTGACCCCCAACCGGCCCATCCGAGAGTACGGACCTTCGTACGACAGCGCCGTCTGCCCGCGCATCTGTCCCTTCGCCCGGGCAAGCTCGTCAGCGGTGACGCCGTGTGCGGCGACACCGGCCAGCGCGTTGCGGGTGATCGCGAGAATCTCCGTCAACTTGTCCGGAGCACATTGCCAGTCCACGCTCCACAACCCGGCGTCGGAGTAGGCGGTCTCCCCGGCGTCGATGCCGTACGTGAGGCCGCGGCGCTCGCGTACCTCCACGAAGAGCCGGGAGGCCATCCCCCCGCCCACAATCAGTGACAGCAGCCCGAGCGGGTACCGGCGATCGTCGAAGACGCCGGGGCTGGGGAAGGTCAACGTTGCGGTGCACTGCTCCAGCGGCCGGGTGGTGGTCAGCACGGCCGGCGAGGAGCTGACCGTGGTCGCCGGCGTCCGCCGCGCCCTGGTGGGCGCCGTCCCGTCGCCGGTCAGCGGAGCGAGCTGGTCCAGCAGCTCGTCATGGTCGACCTGGCCGGTAGCCACCACCACCATGTTGGCGGCGGTGTAGTGCCTGCGCCAGTAGCGAACGATCTGTTGCCGACTCAGCTCAGTGATCGACCTCTCCGACCCGATCACCGGCATCCCCAGGGTGGCGTTGCCGAACACGTGCGCGGCGACCAGCTCCTGCGCCACCTCACCCGGATCGTCGGCGTGCATGGCGATCTCCTCCAAGATCACCGCCCGCTCGGCGTCGACCTCGTGGCCGAGGATCAACGAAGAGGTCATCATGTCGCAGAGCACGTCAGTGGCAAGGTCGGAATCGGCGGCCAGCACCCGAGCGTAGAAACAGGTGTGCTCCTTGGCGGTGTAGGCGTTGATGTCCCCACCCACCGACTCGATGGCTTGCGCGATCTCCTCGGGCCGGCGTCGTGCGGTTCCCTTGAACAAGACGTGCTCCAGGAAGTGCGCGGCACCGTGCAGGCTCGGTGTCTCGTGGCGGGACCCCACACCGACGAAGATTCCGAGGTTGAACGTCTGGCTGCCCCGCATCTTCTCGGTGACCACGCGCAAACCGCCCGGGAGCACACTCCGGCGGACTTCTCCGCCACGGTGCGCCCGAGCGGCTGCACGGGATGTTCTAGCCATCCGGCTGTCGTGCTCTAGCTAGACCGAGGCTTCTTCCTCGACCACCGGGATCAGCGAAAGCTTGCCCCGGTCGTCGATCTCGTTGATCTCCACCTGGATCTTCTGACCGACACTGACCACGTCCTCGACGCTCTCCACCCGGTTGCCCCCGGCGAGCGGGCGCAACTTGGAGATGTGCAGCAGACCGTCCTTGCCCGGCAGCAGCGACACGAACGCGCCGAAGGCGGTGATCTTGACGACGGTACCGAGGTACCGCTCGCCCTTCTCCGGCATGGTCGGGTTCGCGATGGCGTTGATCAGCGCCCGGGCAGCCTCGGCGGCTTCGCCGTTGTCCGCTCCCACGTAGATCGTGCCGTCGTCCTCGATCGAGATGTCAGCGCCGGTGTCGTCCTGGATCTGGTTGATGACCTTGCCCTTGGGCCCGATCACCTCGCCGATCTTGTCGACCGGGATCTTGATGGTGATGATCCGCGGCGCGTACAGGCTCATCTCGTCCGGTGCGTCGATTGCCTCGTTCATCACGTCGAGGATCGTGTTGCGGGCATCCTTGGCCTGGGTCAGGGCACCAGCCAACACGGAGGCGGGGATGCCGTCGAGCTTGGTGTCCAGCTGCAGCGCGGTGATGAAGTCCCGGGTCCCGGCGACCTTGAAGTCCATGTCACCGTAGGCGTCCTCGGCACCGAGGATGTCGGTCAGCGCCACGTACCGGGTCTCGCCGTCGACGGTGTCACTCATCAGGCCCATGGCGATGCCCGCTACCGGAGCGCGCAGCGGCACACCAGCGTTGAGCAGGGCCAACGTCGAGGCGCAGACCGAGCCCATCGAGGTCGAGCCGTTGGAACCCAGCGCCTCCGACACCTGACGGATGGCGTAGGGGAACTCCTCGCGGGTGGGCAGCACCGGCAGCAGGGCCCGCTCGGCCAGCGCGCCGTGGCCGATCTCGCGGCGCTTCGGCGACCCGACCCGACCGGTCTCACCGGTGGAGTAGGGCGGGAAGTTGTAGTTGTGCATGTAGCGCTTGGAGGTCTCGGCAGCCAGGGTGTCGAGCTTCTGCTCCATCCCGAGCATGTTCAGCGTGGTGATGCCCAGGATCTGGGTCTCCCCGCGCTCGAACAGCGCCGAGCCGTGGACCCGCGGGATCACGCCGACCTCGGCCGACAGCGTGCGGATGTCGGTCAGGCCACGGCCGTCGATCCGCACCTTGTCGGTGAGGATCTTCTGCCGGACAAGCTTCTTGGTCAGCGCGCGGTAAGCCCCGCTGATCTCCTTCTCGCGACCGGCGAACTGCTCGGACAGGGACGAGACCGTCTTGCCCTTGAGGCC
>CADCUO010000006.1 GCA_902805915.1 uncultured Propionibacteriaceae bacterium
GGCCCGAGCAGCCGTACTGCGGCGTGTCGACGAATTCTCGCCGACGAGGGGAAGATTCCTGGACTGGCCGACCCGGCAATCAAAGTTCGGCGACTGGATTCGGGCCGGAATCAGTGACCCCCCGCCCGCGTTCTTTGCCGTCTTTCCCCCGAGGGCACCGAAAGGCATGTTAGTTTGGCCGCCGCGCTCCGCGGCACGGAACCAGTGGCCGCGCTCGAGGGGAGGAAGCACGACGTATGCGTCACTTCAGTCACGCTGTAGTCACCGGCGGCGCCGGCTTCCTCGGGTCGCATCTTTGTGACCGGCTGCTCGCCGCCGGCACCCGGGTGACCTGCCTGGACAACTTCCTCACCGGGGGGCCGGAGAACGTCGAGCACCTTCAGTCCAACGAGGCGTTCAGGCTGATCAAGACCGACGTCACCGACTTCATTCACATCCGGGGTCCGGTAGATCTCGTGCTGCACTTCGCCTCTCCGGCCTCCCCTGTGGACTACCTGCGGCTGCCGATCGAGACCATGAAGGTCGGCAGCATCGGCACTCTGCACGCCCTCGGGCTGGCAAAGGACAAGGGTGCCCGCTTCCTGCTGGCGTCGACCTCCGAGGCGTACGGGGACCCCCAGGTGCACCCGCAGTCCGAGGACTACTGGGGACACGTCAACCCGGTCGGCCCGCGCGGCGTCTATGACGAGGCGAAGCGGTTCGCCGAGGCGCTGACGATGGCCTACCGCACCACCCATGCCACCGATACGGCGATCGTGCGGATCTTCAACACCTATGGACCGCGGATGCGCGCCGACGACGGCCGGGCGATACCCACCTTCCTACGGCAGGCGCTGGACGGCGCCCCGGTGACAGTAGCCGGAGACGGCACGCAGACCCGCTCGGTCTGCTACGTCGATGACACGGTCGCCGGCGTGCTTGCGGTTGCGGCAAGTGATCTGCCCGGACCTGTCAACGTCGGGTGCCCGGAGGAGATGACCGTGCTGGCCTTGGCGCAGTCCATCGTCTCGGCGACCGGCTCGCGCTCACCCATCACGTTCGTCGACCGTCCTGTCGATGATCCGATGGTCCGCAGACCTGACATCAGCCTGATCCGGCGTGAGCTGGGCTGGCAGCCACAGGTCAGCTGGAACGAGGGGCTGTCCTTGACCTTGGCCTCTCTGACAGCGCCTGCGCCGGCATGATCGGCCCACGGAGACCGGCCCGTGGGAGCCGGCACAGTTCGGCTGGTCAGCCGGGATCGGCGTCTGCCTTTCCCGGCCCGGTACTGCACCGGTACGCTTCTTCGCTTCTCGCGGTTCTCCTTTTGGAGCTGGTGGCTGCGGGAGACCAAGTCCAAGATCATTCCTGGAACGACCGGTAAGGACGGCAATGCGGATTCTCGGGATCAACGCCTTGTATCACGACCCGTCAGCGGCCCTGGTCGTCGACGGGAGGACGGTGGCGGCCGCCGAAGAGGAACGCTTCAGCCGCCGCAAGCACGGCAAGCGTCCGGTCCCCTTCTCCGCCTGGGAACTGCCCGAGCTGGCTGCTGCGTGGTGCCTGGACCATGGCGGGATCGCACCCGATGAGCTGGACGCGGTGACGTACTCGTTCGACCCGACCTTGCGGTTGCCGCCGACAGACCTAGGGCTGTTCGACCCCTTCGACGACCTGCGGCAGGACTACGCCCGCCGGGCGCCGAGCTTCCTTGCCACGGCGCTCCCCGGCCTG
The DNA here is from genome assembly GCA_902805915.1 of uncultured Propionibacteriaceae bacterium. GTDB lineage: Bacteria > Actinomycetota > Actinomycetes > Propionibacteriales > Propionibacteriaceae > Microlunatus. Next base: position 1,714 of record CADCUO010000006.1, read on the forward strand.
GACCCGGCCAAGGTCCGGTTCGTGCCCCACCACGTGGCGCACGCGGCCTCGGCCGGCCTGGCCGCACCGTTCGGCGGGAACTGCGCGGCGCTGGTGCTCGACGGACGTGGCGAGCAGCACAGCCACCTCGCCGGACAGTTCCGCGACGGTGTGCTGGAGACCCTGTACAGCCAGCAGCTGCCACACTCCCTGGGGCTGCTGTACGAGGACGCCACCCAGCACCTCGGATTCCTGCGCAGCTCGGATGAGTACAAGGTGATGGCGCTTGCCTCGTACGGGAAGCCGCGGCATCTGGACTATCTGCGGCAGCTGGTCCACGTCACCGGCGATGGTGGCTTCAGAACAACCGGGGTCGACTGGGACTCCCTGGCGAAGCCGAGATCCGCGGCCGACCCGTGGGGAGCAGAACACGCCGACCTGGCGGCCAGCGTGCAGGCCGTGGTCGAGGAGGTCCTGCTCGGGCTCGCCGAGTGGCTGTACGAGCAGACCCACTCCCCGAACCTCACCCTTGCCGGCGGCGTCGCGCTGAACTGCGTGGCGAACACCCGGATCTTCGCCGAGACCCCGTTCACCAACGTCTGGGTTCAGCCAGCCGCCGGTGACGCCGGCACAGCGCTCGGCGGAGCCCTGTTCGCCGCCCAGAAGCTGGGGGAGACGATCTCGTCATTCCCCGGTGCCGATCTCGGCCGGGAATGGAGTGACGCGGAGCTGGAAGCCGCTCTTCGCCACGCGAAGCTGCCGTTCGACCGTCCCGCCGACATCGCCGATGCCGTGGCCGAAGAGCTGGCCAACGACGGCATCGTCGCCTGGTTCCAGGGTCGCAGCGAGTTCGGCCCGCGTGCCCTCGGTCACCGCTCGCTGCTGGCTCATCCCGGCCGGGAGGCCAACCTCGAGCGGCTCAACGACGTCAAGGGGCGCGAGCAGTTCCGCCCGGTGGCCCCGATGGTGCTCGCCTCCCGTGCCGCGGAGCTGTTCTCGCGGGGGCCCATCCCGTCGCCGTACATGCTGTTCGTGCACTCCGTCGCTCCGAGCTGGCTCGATCGCATCCCGGCCGCTGTCCATGTCGACCAGACCGCGCGGATCCAGTCGGTCGACCCGTCGACGGAGCCGCTGGTGGCACGGATGCTGGAGGATTTCGAGAGACGCACCGGACTACCGGTGGTAATCAACACCAGCCTGAACACAGCGGGGCGCCCGATGGTGGACTCGCCGCTGGATGCATTCGAGTGCTTTGGTTCCACGCCGGTCGACTTGCTGGCCATCGGCCCGTTCGCGGTACGCCGCCGCAGTCTGGGCAGCCTGCCGACATGACGGGCGGACCTCGCTCGAGCGATCCGTCGGTGTCCATCGTGATACCGACCGTCGGCCGGCCGTCGCTGCGGGTGCTGCTGGACAGCTTGGTGCAGTCCTCGACCCACACCGGGCTGCCGCTCCCGCAGATCTACGTCGTCGACGACCGCCGCACCGAGGGCCCACCGCTGGACTTGACTGGGCTGCCGGGGCTCGACGTCGAGGTGCTGGCCAGCGGCGGTCGCGGGCCCGCTGCTGCCCGGAACGTGGGTTGGCGGGCCACCGACACCGACTGGGTCGCGTTCCTTGACGACGACGTGGGTGTCTCGGCGGACTGGCTGCTAGACGTGGCCGGCGACGTCCAGCAGCCGTGGTCGGTGGGTGGCGTCAAGGCCCAGATCGCGGTGCCGCTTCCCCCGGATCGCCGGCCGACCGACTGGGAGCGTGGCACCGCGGGCCTGGAGACGGCACAGTGGATCACGGCCGACATGGTCTACCGCCGCAGGGTCCTGTGTCGGGTCGGCGGGTTCGACGAGCGGTTCCCCGGGGCCTTCCGGGAGGACTCTGACCTCGCGTTGCGGGTGCTGGACGCCGGCTACGACCTGGTGCAGGGGCGGCGCCGCACCATACATCCGGTCCGCCCGGTGGGTTGGTGGGCGAGCCTGCAGCAGCAGCGCGGCAACGCCGATGATGTGCTGATGGACCGGTTGCACGGTCGGGACTGGCGAGCGCGGGCTGCCGCGCCATTGGGTCGCCGGCCCCTGCACCTGCTCACCACCGGGCTGGCCGTCGCGGTGCCGATGGCGTGGTTGATGCGCCGCCGCATCGCCGCGGCCCTTGCCGCTGTCGGTTGGGCGGCGCTGACCGCCGACTTCAGCTGGCGACGGATAGCGCCCGGCCCTCGCGATCGGACCGAGGTCGCCAAGATGGTCACCACCAGTGTCGCCATCCCACCCGCCGCGTCCTGGCACTGGCTGAGAGCGATCATCAGCTGGACGCCGCCCTCGATGCGGCCGGGGACCCTGCCCGGGGCCGTGCTCGTGGATCGCGACGGCACCATCGTCAAGGACGTGCCCTACAACGGCGACCCGAGCCGGGTGGAGCCGATGCCGGGGGCTGCTGCGGCGCTGCACCGGCTCCGTCTGGCGGGCATCCCTATCGCCGTCATCAGCAACCAGTCCGGGATCGGCCGGGGGTTGCTGACCCCCGATGACGTGGCGGCGGTGAACTCGCGGGTCGAGGAGCTGCTGGGTCCGTTCGACGCCTGGTTCGTGTGCCCGCACACCGCCGACGACGGCTGCGACTGCCGCAAACCGATGCCGGGGCTGGTGCGGCAGGCGGCCCACCGGCTGGGAGTCTCCCCGCAGTCCTGCGTCGTGATCGGTGACATCGGCGCCGACATGGGCTGCGCCGATGCCGCCGGGGCGCGCGGCATCCTGGTCCCCACCGACAACACGTTGCCCGCCGAGGTGCACACCGCTCCGCAGCGGGCGGGGAGCCTGGGCGGCGCCGTGGACCTCGTGCTCGCCGGGCGATACTGAGATGGCAGGCCACGTCCTCGTCGTTCGGCTGGACAGCATGGGCGACATGTTGGCTGCTGGACCGGCGATCCGGGCCGTCGCCGCGACGGCGGACCGCGTCACAGTGCTCGCCGGGCCGCAGGGTCACCGTGCAGCGCGGCTGCTGCCGGGAGTGGACGACATCGTGGTCTGGGCCTGCCCATGGATCTCCAACCCCGGCCCGCCGGTCACCCGCTCGGACGTGGAGACTCTGGTCGGGCAGCTGGCGCGGCTCGGCCTCGACCGTGCGCTGATACTGACGTCGTTCCACCAGTCGTCGCTGCCCACTGCGCTGGTCCTCCGGCTGGCTGGGGTGGGGTGGATCGCCGCCGCCAGCGAGGACTACCCGGGGTCCCTGCTCGACGTACGGTTGACCGTCCCGGGCGACGCCCCGGAGCCTGTCCGGATGCTGCGGGTCGCCCAGGGTGCCGGATTCCAGCTGGGGGTCGGTGACGATGGCCGGCTGGCGGTACGCCGCCCGCTGCCTGAGGTGAGGCACCTGTTGTCGATTCCGGCGTGGCGGCCGTACCTGGTTGTGCATCCGGGGACCAGTGCACCCGCTCGGGCTTATCCGGAGCCGCTCTGGGCTGCCGCGGTGGACCGCCTGACCGCTGACGGCTGGGAGGTGGTGCTCACCGGCGGTACGGCGGAGCGACAGCTCACCTCGCGTATCGCGGCGGCAGTCGGCACCGGCACCGGCGGGTCGGTCCACAACCTGGCTGGCCGGTTGGAGCTCGCGGAGCTGGCAGCCGTGCTCGACGGGGCGGAGGTGACCGTGGTCGCCAACACCGGCCCGGCCCATCTCTCCGCCGCGGTGGGTACGCCGGTGGTGTCGCTGTTCGCCCCGGTAGTGCCGGCCGTGCGGTGGGCGCCGTTCGGCGTACCGGTTGAGCTCCTTGGTGACCAGCACGCGGCCTGCCGCGACACCCGCTGGGTCAGCTGCCGGATCGAGGGGCATCCCTGTCTGAGCGCGGTGACGCCAGCACAGATTGCGGCGGCGGTCAGCAACCTGAGTGCCGACCGTACGGCAGCGGCGGAGGAGATGAGCTCGCGATGAGGATCCTGCTGTGGCATGTGCACGGAAGCTGGACGACGGCCTTCGTCCAGGGGCGGCACGACTACGTGGTCCCGGTGCTGCCAGACCGTGGCCCGGACGGTGTCGGGCGGGCGCGTACCTGGGACTGGCCGGCCTCGGTACGGGAGCTGTCGCCTGCGGAGCTTGCAGAGCAGCAGTTCGACATCGTGGTGCTGCAGCGACCCCACGAGCTTGAGCTGGTCCGGCGCTGGACGGGGCAGACCCCGGGTGTCGACCTACCTGCGGTGTACCTGGAGCACAACACGCCGGAGGAGAGTGCGTGCCTGCAGCGGCATCCGATGGCTGACCGCCGGGACATCACGATCGCCCACGTGACCCATTTCAACCGGCTGTACTGGGACAACGGGACCGCGCCGACCACGGTGATCGAGCACGGCATCGTCGACCCCGGTGCCCGCTACACCGGCGAGCTGGCACGCGGTGCCGTGGTGGTGAACGAGCCCGGCCGACGTGGACGGACGGTGGGCGCGGACCTCGTCGCCGGCTTCGCCGAGGTCGGACCGGTTGACGTCTTCGGCATGGCGACGAAAGCCTTCGCCGCGTGCCTGGACTCCAGCACAGTGACGGCGCACGAGGACCTGTTCTCCCAGGACCAGATGCACACGGAGCTGGCCCGGCGGCGCGCCTACCTGCATCCGATGCGCTGGACCTCCCTCGGGTTGTCCCTGATCGAGGCGATGCAGCTTGCTATGCCGGTGGTCGGGGTGGCCGCCACCGAGGCAGTGATCGCGGTGCCTCCGGAAGCGGGGGTACTCAGCACGGACCCGGAGCGGCTGCGGGCTGCGTACCGGATGTTCCTGCACGACCCCGAAGCAGCGCGAGCAGCTGGCCAGGCAGCGCGTACGGCGGCCCTGGAACGCTACGGGCTGCAACGCTTCCTCAGCGACTGGGACGACCTGCTGGAACGCGCCCGGCACCATGACCTGGGAGAGCTCCGATGAAAGTCGCGATGGTTTCCGAGCACGCCAGCCCGCTCGCCACCCTCGGCGGAGTGGACGCGGGCGGGCAGAACGTGCACGTCGCCGCGCTGGCTGGCGCGCTGGCTGACCGCGGACACGACGTCGTCGTCTACACCCGCGCGGACTCCTCAGATCTGCCTCCCCGAGTGCAAATGGGACCCGGAGTTGCGGTGGATCATGTGCCCGCGGGCCCTGCCGTTCAGGTGGCCAAGGACGACCTGCTGCCCTATATGGGCGAGTTCGCTGATGTCCTGGCGATGCGGTGGCGGGCCGATCCGCCCGACGTCGTCCATGCCCACTTCTGGATGAGTGGAGTGGCCTCGATCAATGCTGCAGCGACCTGCGGCGTGTCGGTGCTGCAGACCTTCCACGCCCTCGGGACCGTGAAACGACGGTGGCAAGGCGACGCCGACACCAGTCCCGCGGCCCGGATCGAGCTGGAACGCCACGTTGCCTGTGCCGCGAGCCGGATCATCGCCACCTGCACCGACGAGGTAGCCGAGCTGAGCGCGATGGGGGTGCCTGTCGGCCACGTCGACGTGGTTCCGTGTGGGGTCGATCTCTCGCTCTTCACCCCGGCCGCTGGTCCGGCCCGTCCGCAGCGCCGACCGCCGCGACTACTGATCGTTGGCAGGCTGGTCCCGCGCAAGGGGGTCGAGGAGGCCATCCGTGCGCTGGCGCTGATACCGGACGCTGAGTTGGTCGTCGTCGGGGGACCGGGCGCAGATGAGCTGGACCAGGATCCGGAGGTGGTCCGGCTCCGGCAGGTGATGGCCGAGTGCGGGGTCGCCCAGCGGGTACGGCTGACCGGCCACCTGCCACACGAGGACCTGCCGGCGATGATCCGCTCCAGCGACGTGCTGCTAGCGGTGCCATGGTATGAGCCGTTCGGCATCACGGCTCTGGAGGCGATGGCATGCGGAGTGCCGGTGGTGGCTTCCGCGGTCGGTGGCATGTTGGACACAGTCGTACCGGGGGTGACCGGTCTGCTTGCCGCCAGCCGCGACCCCGACAGCATCGCGGCGGCCATCGAAGAGCTGTTGTCCGATGAGCATCGGCGGGCTGCGATGGGACGCGCCGGCGCCGAGCGGGTACGGCGCTACTACGGCTGGGAGCAGGTGGCCGAGCGGACCGAAGAAAGCTATGCCAGGGCGTTGCGGCACCAGCCGGTGTCGTCGCCGCAGCGGGTGCTGCGATGACCCGCCCGCTGGTTGTCATCGGTGATGTGCTGCTCGACATCGATGTGGTGGGGAAGTCGGAGCGGCTGTCGCCGGAAGCGCCGGTACCGGTCATCCACGACGCCGCAACGCACTACCGACCCGGCGGTGCTGCGCTGGCCGCGCTCCTGGCTGCTCGCGGCGCCCGACCGGTGGTGCTGATCGCCCCGCTGGCCAGCGACGAGGCGGGTGACCGGATCCGCGGCCTGCTCGGTGACCGGGTGGAACTGGTCGCGTTGCCCTGGACCGGGAGTACACCGGTGAAGACGCGGCTGCGGGCAGGCCATCATCCGGTGGCCAGGCTCGACTCCGGCGGCGCAGCCGGGGTGATCGGACCACTGCCCGATCGGGCTGAGTCAGCGGTGGCTGGGGCGGCGGGGATCCTGGTGTCGGACTACGGGCGGGGAACGACCGCGGACGAGCGGGTCCGTACCCTCATCTCCGCCGCGCTGGCGGAGGTGCCAGTGGTGTGGGATCCCCACCCGCACGGGTCACCCGCCGTGCCGGGAACGTCGCTGGTCACCCCCAACGAGAAGGAGCTGTTCGGGTTCGTCGAGACCGCATCTGACGGCTCCCTGGGCAGCGTCCGTGGCGCCGCGCGGGAGCTCGCTGACCGGTGGCGAGTGCCCGCAGTATGCGTGACGATCGGTGCCCGGGGCGCGTTGCTCTACGTGGGCCCGGATGCGCCGCGGATGGCACCTGCGACAGCGGTGACTGCCACCGACACCTGCGGCGCCGGAGACAGCTTCGCCGCTGCAGCGGCCACGGCGCTGGCGGACGGTGCGTTGCCCAGCGACGCAGTCGCCCGGGCCGTTGCCACGGCGAGCCAGTTCGTCGGTTCTGGCGGCGCGGCAGCGTTCAGTACGAACGGTTGGGACGGCCCTGAGTTCAGTCCGGCGGAGGCTGGAACGGCTCAGCCGAAGCCGAACGTGGACGCCGAGCTGCGCCGAGTCCGGGACACCGGCGGGGTCGTCGTCGCGACCGGTGGCTGCTTCGACCTGCTGCACGCCGGCCATGTCGCCACCTTGCAGGCCGCCCGTGCGCTGGGGGACTTCCTGGTGGTGTGCCTCAACTCCGATGAGTCCGTACGACGGCTCAAAGGCACGCAACGACCGCTGCAGTCGGCCGTCGACCGGGCCCGAGTGCTGCTGGGGCTGCGCGCGGTGGACGCTGTCGTGACGTTCGAGGAGGACACCCCGACCGAGGTGATCCGACGGGTCAGGCCGGACATCTGGGTCAAGGGCGGCGACTACTCCGGGATGGCTTTGCCGGAGGCGTGGGTGCTGTCGGAGTGGGGTGGCGAGGCGGTGACCGTGCCGTACCTGACCGGCCGGTCAACCACGGCACTGGCGACGCTGGCGGCCCAGTCGGTGACGCCGTGAGCCGCCCAGTGCTCCTAGTGCTGAGGGCTTTGGGGCTGGGTGACTTCCTCACCGGCCTGCCGGCGATCCAGCTGCTGAAGGAGGCACACCCTGCGCATGAGCTGGTGCTGGCCGCTCCCGCGGTGTTCGCACCGATCGTCGAGCTGGCGGCGGCTGTCGAGGCGTTGCAGCCGACAGGTGAGCTGATGCCGATCGACCGGCGCTATGTCGGTGTCGATGTCGCAGTGGACCTGCACGGCAAGGGCCCGGCAAGCCGGCGGCTGCTGGCGGAGCTGCGTCCGTGCCGGCTGGTCGGTTTCGCGCATCCGGCGGCGGGCTTGGTCGGCCCGGCGTGGCTTCCCGGCGAGCACGAGGTGACCCGCTGGTGCCGGATGGTGGCTGAGGCGTTCGGCCTGACCGGTCGCCGCTGGCCCGGCGTGGTCGGCGCGGTGGAAGTGCCGCCGCTGGACGCGCCCGCCGGTGTGACCATCGTTCACCCCGGCGCTGCGGCAGGGTCCAGACGCTGGCTGCCGGAACGGTTCGCTGAGGTCGCCACCGAGCTGCGACGACAGGGTCACCGGGTCGTCATCACCGGGGGTAGCCGGGAGCGGTCGCTGGTTCAAGGCATCGCGACCGCCACTGGTGCCACCGCGATGCTCGGCCTGTCGCTGGTCGAGCTGTTTGCTGTGGTGGCTTCGGCCCGTCTGGTGGTCTGCGGCGACACCGGCGTGGCTCATGTCGCGTCGAACTACCAGACGCCGTCGGTGGTGCTCTTCGGTCCGGTCTCGCCTGTCGGGTGGGGTCCGCCGCCGGATCCGCGACACCGGGCTATCTTCCACGGCGATGGACGCGGCGATCCCCACGCCGAGGAGCCGGACCCTGCGCTGCTCAGGATCACCGTGCCGGAGGTCCTCGCTGCTGTCGCGGAGGTTGCAGCAGCCGTCCCCAGCCACGTAAACCCCGTGTCATCGGCATCGAGGAGGTCCCCATGGTGAAAAGCATGGAAGAGCCGACAGTCCCGTCTCGGCGAGAGGCAGCAGCCCCGAGAGGCTCGCGCTGGAGGACGCTGGTGGCTGAGGCGTCGCCAGTACAGCGTCTCCGCGCGGAACCGCGGCCCGTCGAGGACCCACTGCGCGCCGGTGGCGGCTGGCTGCATCACCACGTCGCAGAGCATGTCGCGGCGGCGCAGGCCATGGACGCCTTGCTGCCGGCGGTGCACGCGGTGGCGGTCCTGCTGTGCGATCGGTTCGCCTCCGGCGGGCATGTCTACAGCTTCGGCAACGGCGGCAGTGCCGCTGACGCGCAGCACCTGACCGGGGAGCTGATCGGACATTACAAGCGGGACCGGCGGGCGCTGCCCGCCGTCACCCTGAGCACCGACCCGACGGTAATGACCTGTATCGCCAATGACAACGGCTACTCAGACGTGTTCGCCCGCCAGGTGTCCGCGCTGGCCCGTCCCAGCGACGTGGTGATCGCCTTCAGTACGAGTGGGCGCTCACCGAACGTGGTCACCGCGCTGGAGGCCGCCCGGGCGGCCGGGGCGACGACTGTGCTGTTCGGCGGGGGGAGCGGCGGGCCGGCCAGCGTGCATGCTGACCACGCGCTCCTCTCACCCTCAGATCACACCCCCCGCATCCAGGAGATGCACACCCTGATGCTGCACATGATCAGCGAGCATGTCGACGCCTGGGCGGCCGGCGACCATCCAGTCTGACTTGGGGGAGCCGGAGTGTGCTGCACGACGGGCCGGAGCAGCACCTGATCCCGGGCTGGCGTGTCCCCGGACGCGTCGCGGGAGCAGCCAGCATGGTCGAGGTCTTCACTCCCACCACGGCGGTCACAACCCGCACTTACCCGGGATGCTTCGAGGAGCTGCGGACTGCGACCGCCAGTGCGCAGCTGTATCGGCTTGGGCTCCCGCCGGAATTTGTCACACCAGTTCCGCACGCCGGTCGGAGCTGAGCCCAAACGACCACGTCACGGCGCAACTGGCGTGACAAATCTGGGTTACATAACGCCTGTGGCCCCCATCGCCGAGCCGCTGCCGGCCGAGTGCGGACGCCGCGCCCTGGTGGCGAAGGGAACCCACGTGATCGGCGTGCTGGTGGTCGGCACACCGTGTACGCCCGGGACCGGCTGCATACCCGTGTACGGCCGGGACCGGCTGCATACCCGTGTACGGCCGGGACCGGCTGGGGGCGAGACAGCCTCAACGGCCGCGACGCTTGCTGGGGCGGCCCCGCGCGGGGCCACCGCGTGGGGGCCGGCGGGGAAGCGCCCTCTTCCCTTTCCCCGCGTCGTTGCTTTTGGCCGGATTCTTCGGCGCGTCGCCGGACGGCTTCATCGGCACGTTGCGGGACGGCGTCTCCGACCGCGCCGGCGACCGCGAGCTCCGTTCGGAACGGCCCCTCACTACGCCGACGAACTCCTCGGTGAGGTCGGTGGTGCGGTCCACCGGCCAGGTCAGCGCGATCTGGGTCTGAGGCGCATCAGACACGGGCCGGTAGGTCAGATCATTGCGGCTGTGGGACCGGGCGATGGAGTGCGGCACGATGACAATTCCGGCCCCACCGGCGACGAGGTCCATGGCGTCCGCTGCCGGGAAGCCGACCAGAATGTTCTCGTCGGCGAGGTCAGCCAGGCTGACTTCCTCGAACATCGACGCGGGGTGGTCCTTGGGCACCACCGCCACAGCAACTTCGCGGTAGAGCGGGATGACATTCAGCCCATCGGTGTCGATCGGGAGCCGGACGAAGCACATGTCGACCCGCCCGTCGCGGACCGCTGGCTCGGCGTCAGGCTCCTCGACGGCAACCACCACCAGCGGTACCCGCCTGAAACGCTCGGACCAGATGTTGGTCCACTTGGTCAGCGTCACGCCGGGGACGTACCCCACTGTGAGTCTGGGCCCGGACTCCACCTCCGTCTCCGCCTCGGCAGCGCGCCGCCGGTCAGCCGCGGCAATGACTGGGCGCGCTCGTTCCAGCAGGTCCCGCCCGGCGTCGGTGAGCTCGGTGGGATGAGCGCCGGGGAGAAAGAGGTCGGTCTCCAGCTCAGCCTCGAGACTGCTCACCGCCGCACTGAGCGCCAACCGGGATACGTTCAACGCCGCGGCGGCGCGGCCGAAGTGCAGCTCCTCGGCGACGGCGACGAACCAGCGGAGGCGGTCCACGTCGATGTCCATTCCGGCCTTCCTGCGTCGATGCTCAGGCCAGAGTTGCACACCAGGATGGCGGCGGCCGCCCACGGATACCCTGTCGAGGTGAGCCAGACCATGAAGCCGCTGACCGCAGCCAACAAGCTCGGCATCTACCTGCCAGCCACTCCCCAGGAGTTCCAGCATGCCTCGATCACCCGGGACGAGCTGGAGGCGCTGCGGGCGGACCCGCCGGAGTGGCTGGTCAGCCTGCGCCGTACCGGCCCATTCCCGCGCGACGTGGTGGCTCACAAACTGAAGATTTCCCGTTCCGGACTGGCCAGGGCCGGCGTGGGCGACGCCCTCGACGCCGACGAGATCGCGGCATTGCTGGCCGACCCGCCGGAGTGGCTGGTCCGAGAACGTGCCACCTATGTCGAGGTGGTCGCCGAGAAGGAACGAGTCAAGGCCAAGCAGGCAGAGCGCTAGTGGCGGTCACCTTGCTCAGCGCGGGGACGCCATAGGAGCCGCTCACGGCCGGTGTGGAGTCACCGGCCGCTGGAGTTTGGCTGCGCGTTGTTCGGCGCGTAACCGGGTGTAAACGCCGTCGAGGGTGTCAGCGGCCGACTTCCAGGTCCACTGCTCCAGCAGTCCGGGGGTGTCGTACGCGCTGCGGTACCTGTCCCGGTCGGCCAGCACGGTCGACACGGCGCGGACGAAGTCGGTGACGTCCTCGGCGACGAAGACCTCCCCCTGGCCGGTTCTGCGTACGGTCTCCGACATCGCCTTGACGTCGCTGACGACGATCGGCAGCCGGGCGTGGGAGTACTCCAAAAACTTCGTGATGAGGGAAATCTCATGGTTGGGGAAGTGCTGGATCGGGATGACGCCGACGTCAGCAGACGACAGGAACGCGACGATGTGTTCTACCGGCACATAGGGGAGCAGGTGCAGCCGGTCTCGGACGCCGAGCTCGGCGGCGCGCTGCAACAGGCCCTTGACGTAGGGGGAGTTGGGCGTCGAGACCACCAGTGCAGCATGGAGGAGGGGAAGGTGCGCGAGGGCCTCCACCATGGTGACGAGCCCACGCGGAGGTGAGGCCGACCCGCTGTAGACCATCAGCGGCACTGACGGCTCGAGCTTGCAGGACCGGCGGATGTTGTGCGGTGAGTCGGGAGGCCGTTGGGGCGAGACGTCTGGCGCGTTCAGGACCACGGTGGGTCGCTCCGCCAGCCCGTGCTCGGCATCGAGCAGGCTAGCGAGGGGCTCCGACACCGTCACCACAGCATCAGCATGCCTCGCGTACTCACGTTCGTGCGCGCGCTGGGCGATGTGCCAGCGGGGGTGTGGGTTCCACGGGCGCATTCCGGGAAGGAACTCGTGCGCGTCCCACACCAGCCTGACGTCCCGACCGCGCCCCAGCGCCCGCAACTTCGCTCTTGCCCCGACGCCCAACATCCGGAAGTCGTTGGCGTGGATGATGTCGGGCTTGAGCTGGTCGATCACCGGTCCGTACGCCAGCTCCCAGTCCCACAGGTTCGGATCGAGCTGCCGCCAAGACCGCCGTCCCATCGCCTTGTGCCAGAATGCGGTCGTCAGGCGGTCCACCGGCGCTACCATCTCCTGGCGTCGCTGGTCTAGCGCCCGAGTACGGGCAGCCCTGAGCCCGGTCCACCGGGACTGCAGGGCGAGCTGCGCCCGCTCGACGACCATTCTGGCCCGTCGCAGATGGCCCCGCTGGGGGGTCTGCTCAGTGTCAAGCTTGAGCAGCGCCTGCTGGGTCTTCAGGTCGACCCGGCGCGCGCGCACCAGCTGCTCACGATAATCCGCCACCACTGGTCTGGAGTAAGCCAGTGGGGAGCGCACTCGGCCGCTGCGGCGCAGGTGGTGACGACGGCTGAGGGGAGTGGTGAAGGTCAGCAGACGTACCTTCGCCTTGCCGATTGCCCACTCGGTCTTGGAGCCCGGTCGATGCTGCCCGAGCAGGGTGACATCCCAGCCGAGTTCGGCCGCCGAGCGGGCCTCCTTCTGCACCCGGGAGTCGGGCGTGACGTTGTTGTCCACCAGCATCACGACCCGGCCGCGGATGGCGCGCTTCTTGGGCTTGCGACGGTTCTCCCTCATGTCCTTGGTGGGTCCCACATCCGATACGACGGGTCTGCCCTCATGCGGATCGTGCCGAGCATCGGCGAGGAAAGCGGCGAAAACCTCTGCCGATAGCCTGCCGTCATGGACCTGCCGTACGAAGGCTGGGCCGAGAGCCGCCGTGCGTCGCGCCGAGTCGGGATCGTCTAACAGACGGCAGATGACTTCTGAGATGTTCTCCGGTGTCATCTCGATGATCGGCAATTCACTGCTGGTGCGATCACGCACGTGCTGGCGGACCTGCTCAGAGATGTGGCCGAAGACGATGCGGCCCGCCGCCATCGCTTCGCAGGCCGCCACACCGTAGTCGGCAAGGCAGAGCTGATCAACCACGATGTCGGCCGAGCGATACAGCTCCGGCATTGCCGATTGAGGCACCCCTGAGACGCGCCGATAGTGAATCCGCCCTTGCCGATCGAGCTCGGCAAGTACGGGATCGAGCACGCCGGATGCCTTCAGCCTCGAGTTGCTCGGCGCATGGAGCACCACTGGTCGTCGGCCGGTCTCCAATGGCGGCTGGGAAGTGACCCACGTATCGGGCTGCACGACCACCGGCGACCACGAGGCGTTCTGGACGAAGGACAGCAGCGAGGGAGTAGAAACGAAGACCCGGCCAGCGAAGGTAGTGAAGAGCTCAACGGTCAGCATGCTCTTTCGTTCCAAGGTTGCTACATATGCCGGATCGAGGTCAGGGAACGGCGACCAGCGCTCCAGCACGTTGAACCGACTCGGAATCCGTACGTCCGAGCCGTGGGCCATCAAAGCCACGTTCAGCCCGGCATCCTCCAAGTCGCGGATGTCGGCTCGCGCCCCCGGTCGCCTGCCCCCGAACAATGGAACGTTCGATTCCAGAATTGCGGAGGTGTACATGGCTTTGACGTGCGCTCGGAACTCATCGGCCCACACTGTGTCGTGTCGATACTGTGCCGCCGGTACGAGGTAATCGGCTGGGAAGTTCAACTTCTCCCGCTCGAAGGTGAAGTTGGCGGCCGACGTGTCTGGGCAGTGACGGGCTATCGCCTGAGCCCAGGCGTGGCCCTGACCGGCAGAGTTCACCGGACCTATCAGGACTCGCTTACGACTAGCCGATAGCTCACGGAAATCCCGCGTCGCAGAGAACACGGAGCGAGACTACAGGGGTGGCTGTTCCACAAGATGTGAATCCACACGGACCTAGGATTTTTGTCACCTCGATGCGAACTTGGTTCCCGCCTCTGGTCAACTTCTGTCTGGTCAAGCGGGGGCGATCCGTCTACGGCTCGTGTCCGAGTGGTTGGCGTGGCGCGCCGGCTGTCACAGGAGAAGGCAGTGAGTTACAATTCTCACCGTCGCCGGCCTGCGCCAGCGCTCCAATGACACTGCGCGCCAAGCTCCAATGACACTGCGCGCCAGCGCTTCGACATAAAAGGAAGACCCGTGACCGCGCAGCCCGACTACATCCCGGTGGCACGCCCAGTGATAGCCGAGGAGGACATCGAGGCTGCGGTGCGGGTGCTTCGCAGTGGCATGGTGGTGCAGGGTCCAGAGGTGGCGGCCTTCGAGGCCGAGTTCTCTGCCTGGGTTGAAGGTCGTCACTGCGTGGCCGTGAACTCGGGCACGTCCGCGCTCCACCTGGCCCTGCTGGCCATGGGGGTCGGCCCTGGGGACGAGGTCATCGTGCCGTCCTTTTCCTTTGCTGCAAGCGCTAATGCCGTTCGCCTCGCCGGCGCGGACGTCATCTTCGCCGACATCGACCCGGCCACGCACGTGATGGACCCGGAGTCGGTGGCCGCGTTGGTGAGTACTCGGACCGCGGCGGTCATGCCGGTTCATCTGTATGGACTGCCAGCGCCGCTGCCCCAACTGACAGACATCGCCGCACGTTCTGGCCTCGGAGTGATCGAGGATGCGGCCCAGGCACACGGAGCACGAATCGACGGCCACAGCGTTGGTGCTTGGGGCACCACCGGGTGCTTCAGCTTCTATCCGACGAAGAACATGCACTCCCTCGAAGGGGGGATGATCACCACTGCGGACGAGTCCATGGCCCGGACCCTCCGGCTGCTGCGGAATCAGGGCATGGAGCAGCGGTACGCCAACGAGATCGTCGGCGCGAACCTGCGGCTTACCGACGTGGCCGCTGCGATCGGCCGGCAGCAGCTGCAGCGCTTGGCGGGCTGGAACAAGCAACGGCAGCACAATGCTCAGGTCTTGTCTGACGGCTTGGTCGGCGTCGGGACCCCCGTGCAGCCCCTCGGAATCGACCACGTCTTCCACCAGTACACGATTCGAGTGCCGAACGGTCGGGACGCCCTGCAGGCACATCTGCAGAGCCGCGGGATCGGAAGCACCGTCTACTATCCGACGCCGATTCACCGGCTGAGGCCATATCTGGCTGACGACGGTGCACCCGACCCACGATGGGACCTCCCGCACACCGATCAGGCCGCGAGCCAGGTGCTGTCACTCCCGGTGTACCCGAGCCTGCGCGCGGATGAGCTCGACCGGGTCATCGCCGCCGTGAACGAATGGACCGAAAGCTCGTGAGCGCTGCACGGCTGCGGGCCGGGCTGGTGGGGCTTGGCGCTATGGGGCGGAACCACGCCCGAGTCCTGGGCGGCCTGCTGGACGTTGACCTGGTAGCAGTGGTGGAGCCCCGGTCCATGTCGCCGGGAGACTTCCCCGGAGTTCAGCTGCTGAAGTCGGTCGAGCAGATGATCAAGGTCGGCGTGGACTACGCAGTGGTGGCCTGCCCCACGGCGCAGCATCACCCGGTCGGGCTGGAGCTGGCAGATGCCGGCGTACCCGCACTCTTTGAGAAGCCGCTGGCCCACACGGTCGAGGCCGCGCGGCTGCTGGTGGAGGCGTTCGAGACCCGTGGGCTCGTCGCCGGCGTCGGTCATATCGAGCGCTACAACCCAGCGCTGCAAAGCCTTCGGCAACGGTTGGAAGCCGGCGTCCTCGGAGACGTCTACCAGGTGGTGACCCGGCGCCAAGGTCCGTTCCCTGCCCGGATCGCCGATGTCGGCGTGGTGAAGGACCTGGCCACCCACGACATCGACCTCACTGCCTGGGTCACTGAGGAGCAGTACACCTCGGTGTCGGCACGCACAGCCCGCAAGAGCGGGCGGGAGCACGAGGACATGGTGCTGGTGCTGGCCGAGCTGACCGGCGGGATCATGGTGAACCATGTGGTGAACTGGCTAAGCCCGTTGAAGGAGCGCTCGACGGTAGTCGTCGGCGAGCGTGGCTGCTTCATCGCCGACACCCTCACCGCCGACCTCACCTTCTATGCCAACGGCGCCGTTTCCAGTGAGTTGGAAGCGATCCGCAACTTCCGCGGGGTCGTGGAGGGTGACGTGACCCGGTACGCCATCGCCAAGCGGGAGCCGCTGCTGGTCGAGCACGAGCTCTTCCGGGATGCCGTGGTCAACGGAACCGACGATGGACTGGTCACCTTGGCCGAAGGCCTGCGAACGGTCGAGGTATCGGCAGCCGTACTGGAGTCGGCGGCGACCGGTGCCACGGTGGACATCACCGCCCGGCAACCAGCACGACCAGCCTGATGAGCGATCCCATAGTTACCGTCATCATCCCGGTCTACAACACGATGCCCTACCTGACGGCGTGTCTGGATTCACTCGTAGCGCAGACCGTCGGCCTGGACCGCCTCCAGGTCGTAGCCGTCGACGACGGGTCGAACGACGGTAGCGAGCTGGAGCTCGACTCCTACGCCGCACGATATCCGGGCTCGTTCGTGGTCGTTCACCAGGCGAACTCCGGTGGTCCCGCCCAACCGTGCAACCGCGGCCTTGAGCTGGCGACCGGGCGCTACGTGTTCTTCC
Organism: uncultured Propionibacteriaceae bacterium; assembly: GCA_902805915.1. Taxonomy (GTDB): domain Bacteria; phylum Actinomycetota; class Actinomycetes; order Propionibacteriales; family Propionibacteriaceae; genus Microlunatus. Next base: position 18,304 of record CADCUO010000006.1, read on the forward strand.
TCGGTGCCGACGACTACCTCGGTGTGGAAGCGTTGCCGCC
>CADCUO010000007.1 GCA_902805915.1 uncultured Propionibacteriaceae bacterium
GTTGTTTGCTCCGCGTTCAGTTTCGTTCGAGAGTTCTGCAATGTGGGGTACCTACGTTGTGGTCATGACCAGAACCGCTCCGAACTTTCAGGGTCCGGCCAGGATCCTCGGCGACAGGATCGTCGGCCCCGGACATCCGGTGTACATCACCGGGGAGATCGGGATTAACCACAACGGCGAGCTGGCCAACGCCTTCGCTCTGATCGACCAGGCCGCCGCTGCGGGCTGTGACGCGGTCAAGTTTCAGAAGCGCACCCCCGAGATCTGCACGCCGCGCGACCAGTGGGACGTCGAGCGCGAGACTCCTTGGGGGCGGATGTCCTACATTGACTACCGCCATAGGGTGGAGTTTGACGAGAACGACTACCGAGCCATCGACACCCACGCCCGGCAGCGCGGCATTGCCTGGTTCGCGTCCCCATGGGACGTCGAGTCGGTCGACTTCCTCGAGCAGTTCGATGTCCCCGCGCACAAGGTGGCATCAGCCTCGCTGACCGACGACGAGCTGCTCCGGGCGCTCCGCGCGACCGGCCGCACCGTCATCTTGTCCACCGGGATGTCAACCCCCAAACAGATTCGGCACGCTGTGGAGGTACTGGGTAGCGACAACATCGTCCTGGCCCACGCCACCAGCACGTACCCGGCGAAGCCGAACGAGCTGAACCTGCGCATGATCCACACGCTGCAGTCCGAGTTCCCCAATGTGCCGATCGGCTACTCGGGTCACGAAACCGGTCTGCAGACCACGCTGGCCGCGGTAGCTCTGGGGGCAGTGTTCATCGAGCGGCACATCACCTTGGACCGCGCGCTCTGGGGATCCGACCAAGCCGCCTCGGTGGAGCCGCCCGGACTGCAGCGGCTTGTCCGCGACATCAGGATCATCTCCGAATCCCTCGGCGACGGTGTCAAGAAGGTCTATGACGGCGAGCTGGCGGCGATGAAGAAGCTACGACGCGTTACTGGTGTGGTCAACGAGAACGAGGTGCGCCAGCTCGTCGAGTCCAGGGCCTGACCACCGATGAGATCCCTGGCACTCGTCGAGAGCCCAGCGCAGCTGCTGAACGTGCTGGAGTGGGCCTACCAAGCCGAAGTTGATTTTTCCCGGCTGACCACCGTGGTGCTGGCACCGAGCAGCGACGTCTCCCGCTGGCAGCTGGGGAAGATGACTGAGCTGGCTCGGGCGATGGGGCACACCGTCCGCTGGCACGAGCCGAGGGATAGCGCCGCAGCCACGGCCCGTACGGTGCGGACGCTCGCAGTCGAACGTCATGGTGTCGGACGACTCGTCATCGGCGACCCCTTCTCCGGCGTCATGCAGCTGGTGCTGACACTGAGCCGGGCAACCGAGGTGCTGATCGTCGACGACGGAACTGCGACGATCGAGTTCGCCCGTCTGCTCGCCAGCGGTCAGAAGCTGATCCGGTGGCACAGCCAGTCCGCCAGCGCACATCGTCGTTACATCGCTGAGCTGGCACGGCACCGGATCGAGCCAGGGTCCGGCGCTGCGTTGAGCCTGTTCACCTGCATGCCGGTCCGGCTTGGCGGCATCCCCATTCTCCGCAACAACTATTCCTGGGTGCGAAACCACTTCCCGACCCCGGCGGCGAAGCGCAACGCCGACCTGGTGGGTACCTCGCTGGTCGAGACGGGTGTGGTCGACCTTGATCATTATCTACACGGTGTCCGGACGCTGGCGAACAACCACTCGATCGATCGCTACTTCGCCCACCGCAAGGAGAGTCCCGCCAAGCTGGCCAAGATCACTGAACTTGGCCTCGAAGTCATCCGTCCCGACGTTCCCCTGGAGGTCGTCGCGCGACGCGAGTCCATGGCGGGAGTGATCATCAGCTTCCCGTCCACCGTCGTCCACACCCTCCCGGTGGTCCTCAGCGACACCAACACCCAGCTCCTTGTCTGCAACATCGCCGACGACTGGTACACCCGGATGGCACCGACCTTCTCCGAACGGTTCCTCGGGCAGGTATCCACTACCGCCAGGGACGCGTACGGACTGCTGTCCGTCGCCTGCTGACCCTCCGCATCGCCCGATCGCCTTGCTGCTTCAAGACCTGATCGGGCGCGAAACTCAGTTCCGCCGAAGACCGGTGCCTGGATAGGGTGCACAGATGTCTGCAACCCCCCTGGACCTGGACGGCGACGTCGTGGACCTGCTGGCTCAACTGATCGACGTCGAGTCGGTGAGCGGCAACGAGACCGCCATCGCCGATCTGGTCGAGGAGGCACTGCGTCGTTACCCCCATCTGGAGGTGATCCGGGACGGAAATGTCGTGGTCGCGCGCACCGACCGAGGTCGGGCTGATCGGATCGTGATAGCCGGGCACCTGGACACGGTGCCGATCGCGTCCAACGTCCCTTCATGGCGTACCGGTGACGGGGAGGCCACAATCATCTGGGGTAGGGGAAGCTGCGACATGAAGGGCGGCGTCGCCGTCCAGCTCGCCGCAGCCGCCCGCCTGGCGGAGCCGAGCCGCGACATCACCTGGATCTTCTACGACAACGAGGAAGTCGAGGCCGAGCGCAACGGGCTGGGCCGGTTGTCCAGGGAGCGCCCTGAACTGCTCGCCGGGTCGTTCGCGGTCTTGTGTGAACCCTCCAACGCCGGGATCGAAGGTGGATGCCAGGGCACGATGCGGGCCGAGATCCGACTCAGTGGTGTCGCCGCACACTCGGCCCGCGCCTGGAAGGGCCACAACGCCATCCACGACGCGGCCGCCGTGCTGCAGCGGCTCAGCGACTACCGACCGGCGGAGGTGGAGGTTGAAGGGCTGGTCTACCGCGAGGGCCTGAACGCGGTCGCCATCAGCGGCGGTATCGCCGGCAATGTGATCCCGGACCGCTGCACCGTCGTCGTGAACTATCGGTTCGCTCCGAACAAGGATGCCAGGGCCGCCGAGGCACACCTTCGCGAGGTCTTTGCCGGCTTCGACCTGAGTGTCACCGACGCCAGTGCCGGCGCACGTCCCGGACTGGACCAGCCGGCCGCGGCTGAATTCCTGGCGGCGGTGGGCGGGACCGCCAAACCCAAGTTCGGCTGGACCGACGTAGCGCTGTTCTCCACGCTCGGAGTGCCGGCGGTCAACTTCGGTCCTGGCGATCCGAGCAAGGCCCATGCTGACGACGAGTTCTGCCCCGCGGCCGACGTCGTCGCCTGCCGCGACGCGTTGCTGCGCTGGCTGGGATAGTCGTCGCGGCTGCGGCTCCGACCCCGCGTCACTCTATAGTGACCCGGTGAGCGAGTTCGAAGACCAGACCAGGTCCTTGCAAGGTCCCGTCGTACGTGCTGGTGGACAGCTGCAGCAGACCACCACCGACCAACGCCTGCTGGACAGCCGCGGCTCCACCGACTGGGTGCATACCGACCCGTGGCGGGTACTGCGGATCCAGGCTGAGTTCGTTGAGGGCTTCGGCACTCTGGCCGAGCTCGGGCAGGCGGTCAGCGTCTTCGGCTCGGCTCGGACCACCAGCGACCACCCGATGTACGCCGCCGCCGAGAAGGTGGGGGCACGACTGGCGGAGGCGGGCCTGGCCGTAATCACCGGAGGTGGGCCGGGGATCATGGCCGCCGCCAACAAGGGCGCACTCGAGGCCGGCGGCGTGTCGGTGGGTCTGGGCATCGAGCTGCCGTTCGAGTCGGGCCTGAACCCGTACGTGAACCTCGGCATCGACTTCCGGTACTTCTTCGCTCGCAAGACAATGTTCGTCAAGTATTCGCAGGGGTTCATTGTGATGCCCGGCGGGTTCGGCACCCTCGACGAGCTGTTCGAGGCCTTGACGCTGGTGCAAACCCGCAAGGTGACGTCGTTTCCGGTGGTGCTCTTCGGCAGCCACTACTGGCAGGGCCTGCTGGACTGGATCAGCTCATCGGTGCTCGAGGGTGGCAACATCTCACCGCAGGACGTTCAGATGCTGCAGATCACCGACGACGTGGAGGAGGCGGTGTCGATCGTGCTGTCGAACCAGCCGAATCTCACCGTCGCGGAGCGGCCGGAGTAGTCCCGCTCGCGCCTTAGCTCAGTCGGCGCATCGTCGGCAAGTCCAACGCCTTCGGGTTGGAGCTCATGGCACCATCGGATCATGGAGTGGTTCATCGCGGTCGTGGTGATCGCCGCGCTGGGTGCGGCGGCGCTGGCTGCGGCGGGAGGCATGGGGCAGATGAGCAAGGATCCGGTAAGGGATGTGTACCGCCAAGACCTGCCGCCGTCAGACCAGCCGATGCGGGCCGCCGACATCTCGGCGCTGCGCTTCGGGGTAACGCTGCGTGGCTACGCGATGTCACAGGTGGACGACGTCTTGGACCGGCTGGCCGATGAGATCGCCCAACGGGATGCACGAATCGCTGAGCTGAGCGGGGATCCCGTCTCCGCAGAAGCCCCTAGTCAGGGTCCACCCCACGAGGTCGCACCCGGTGAGGCAGCCCACACTGAACTTGTGCACAGTGAGGGACAGAACACTGACGGCCCAGTGGGTGACCCGGTTAAACCAGGCGATGACGCCGTACGCGCAGCAGACGCGGACGGTGACCACCGGTTCGGTAGCCGAGCTGAGCACCGATGAGCCTCCGGCTGGAGACGGAAACCCACGTCGGCGCGTCGGCTGAGGCGGTCTGGTCGCGGCTCGCCGACTGGGCGGGCCAGTCCGACTGGATTCCGATGACCACGGTCACCGTGCTGACGGACCGAAGGGAGGGGCTCGGTGTGCGCGCCAGCGCCCTCTCCGGCATACAGCTGGGTCGACTGCCGCTGGGCCTGCTGGACCGGTTCGTGGTGACGGGGTGGACGCCCCCGGGCGACGGCGCCGGCGAGCTGGAGGTGTTGCACCTTGGCCCCTACTTCACCGGTCCGGGAGTATTCCGGGTGGAGCCGACCGGTCCCCGCAGCAGCAGCGTGAGCTGCACGGAGGTGTTCGATCTCCCTGGCGGTCGGCCGGTGGAGGCAGCCGCCTCCCTGATGCTGCCGATCATGCGAGCAGGGTTACGGCGCAGTCTCCGTTCCCTTGGCCGGCTCGTCGAGGCGGAGGCCAGCTGAGTGGATGCGATAGCGGGAGAGGACGGGTGGCTGCGGTGCCCGTGGGCGCTGTCGGCTCTGGAGTATCGCGACTACCACGACCTGGAGTGGGGTCAGCCGGTCACCACTAGCCAGGGCCTGTACGAGCGGCTGACGTTGGAGGCGTTCCAGTCCGGCCTTTCCTGGATCACCATCTTGCGCAAGCGGGACAACTTCCGGGCTGCCTTTGCCGGCTTTGACCCTGACGTGGTGGCGTCCTTTGACGGCGGCGATGTGGAGCGGTTGATGTCGGATGCCGGAATCGTCAGGAACCGGACCAAGATCGATGCAGCGATCAACAACGCCAAGGTAGTGGCCGGCCTTGGTCCCGGGTTCGCCGATCTGGTGCTCAGCTTTGCGGTAGCTGACCGTCCGCGGCCATCCTCGCTGGCCGAGGTGCCGGCCAGCACCGCTGAGTCGATCAACCTCGCCAAGACGCTGAAGAGCCTGGGCGTCCGCTTCGTGGGCCCGACCACCGCGTACGCCCTGATGCAGGCTGTCGGTCTGGTCGATGATCACTTGACCGAGTGCTTCGTCCAGATCGACCGCCGAGGTCTGCCGGGCTCGTGACCCGAATAGGTCGGCAACCCTCCTATACGGAATAATTGCTTAGGCCACTGCTGAATGACAGAGATGAGGTTGCACGATGGCTGCAATGAAGCCGCGGACGGGTGACGGCCCGATGGAGGTCACCAAGGAAGGCCGGGGGATCGTCATGCGGGTGCCGCTCGAAGGAGGCGGCAGGCTTGTCGTCGAGCTCAATGCTGACGAGGCAACCGAGTTGGCGGGCGCGCTGAAAGAGGTCGTCGGCTAGATTCTCACCACAGTCTCCGGGCCCCGTTGTGATCGGCAACGGGGCCCTTTGCTGTGTCCAGGCTCGCGCCTCTAGCTGTGGTGCACCTCGATCGCCCGACGGTAGACATCGACAGTCTCGGCGGCGATCTTGGCCCAGCTGAACTCGTCGATACAGCGCTGCCGCCCGGCTCGTCCAAACCGCTCGGCACGCTCTGGGTCGGCTGTCAAGGAGTTGATCCTGGCGGCCAGGTCTGCCTCGAAGGCGGTGATCGCCGCCGGGTCGTCGGCTTGGGCCGGGTCGTACGGGACCAGGTACCCGGTCTCTCCGTCCACCACCACCTCAGGGATCCCACCTACTCCACTGGCGACCACCGCTGTCTCGCACGCCATGGCCTCCAGGTTGACGATTCCGAGCGGCTCGTAGACCGAGGGGCACGCGAACACAGTGGCATGGGAGAGCACCTGCCTGACCTGGGCGCGTGGCAGCATCTGCTCGATCCAGATCACGTTGCCGCGACTGCTCTGCAGATGTGAGAAGGCCTCCCCGATCGCCGCCGCAATCTCTGGGGTATCAGGTGCTCCAGCCAGCAGGACCAGTTGGGTGTCGGGGTCCAGCTGCTCTGCGGCCCGGACCAGGTGGATCAGCCCCTTCTGCCGGGTGATCCGCCCGACGAACACCACCGACGGCCGGTCGGGGTCGATACCCAGCTGGGTGAGCACGTCGGTGCCAGGGTCGGGCGAGAACTCGTCGGTGTCGATGCCGTTGCGGACGACGTGCACCTTGTCGGGATCCAGCTCGGAGTACGACTCCAAGGTGTCGGCGCGCATCCCGGCGCTCACTGAAATCACCGCGTCCGCTCCGGCGAAGGCGGTCTTCTCCGCCCAGGACGACAGCTGGTAGCCACCGCCGAGTTGTTCGGCCTTCCACGGCCGATGGGGCTCCAGCGAGTGCGCACTGACCACGTGCGGGATCCCGCGCAGCAGACCGGTGAGGTGGCCGGCCAGGTTGGCGTACCAGGTATGGGAATGAACAAGATCAACATCACCAACGGCCGCCGCCATCGACAGGTCCGCACCAAAGACCCGCAATGCTGCATTCGCGCCGGGCGGGAAGTTCTCTGGATGTGCCGTGGCGCCCTCCCGAGGTTCGCCCATGCACTGCACATCGACCTCGATCAGCTTGCGCAGCTGAGGCACCAGCTGGGCGACGTGCACGCCGGCGCCGCCGTAGATGGTGGGGGGATACTCGCGGGTGAGCAGCGAGATGCTCAGCTGGTGACCGGCTGCAGCGGCCGAGTCTCCCGGTGTGGTCGTCATGGTCCGCATCGTGCCATACCGGGCACTGGGCTGAGAAGGTCGGACAGGTCAGATCAACGCCGCCCGGGCACGGTCCGGAACCAATCTGGCGCCCCCCTTGTCCGGCGGTGGCGAAACCCCCTAGGTTCAGTGCCATGGTTGCGCGACCGAAGGTACTGGCACTTGTTCTGGCCGGCGGCGAGGGAAAGCGGCTGATGCCGTTGACCATGGACCGGGCCAAACCCGCCGTGCCGTTCGGCGGGACGTACCGGCTGATCGACTATGTGCTGTCCAACCTGGCCAATGCGGGTCTCCGGCAGATCTGCGTGCTGACACAGTACAAGTCGCACTCACTCGACCGGCACATCTCGTTGACCTGGCGGATGTCGACCATGCTCGGCAACTATGTGACGCCGGTACCGGCCCAGCAGCGGCTCGGCCCCCGCTGGTACCAGGGGAGTGCAGACGCGCTCTTCCAGTCGATGAACCTGTTCGGGGACGAGAACCCCGACTATGTCGTGGTGTTCGGCGCGGACAACATCTACCGGATGGATGTCTCCCAGATGGTGACGGCTCACATCGACGGCGGTCTGAGCTGCACAGTCGCTGGTATCCGGGTGCCCCGCAAGCAGGCAAGCGCGTTCGGGGTGATCGACGCTGGCCCCGACAACAAGATCAATGCCTTTCTGGAGAAGCCGGCCGACCCACCCGGGCTCGCCGATGACCCAGAGTCCTCCTTCGCGTCGATGGGCAACTACATCTTCACCACCGACGCACTGATCGCAGCGCTGTACGCGGACGCAGACAACCCCGACTCCCGGCACGACATGGGCGGGGACATCATTCCCGCATTCGTGGCGCAGGGCGATGCGCAGGTGTACGACTTCACCAGCAACCAGGTCCCCGGAGCAAGCGGAAGGGACGGCAGCTACTGGCGCGACGTAGGGACCATCGAGGCCTATCACGAGGCGCACATGGACCTGGTCTCGGTTGACCCGGTGTTCAACCTCTACAACGAAGAATGGCCGATCTGGACGTACCCGGTGCAGATGCCGGGGGCGAAGTTCGTGCTCCATGGCCGCGCCGAGGACTCCATCGTCAGCCCGGGGTCCATCATCTCGGGCGCTTCGGTGCATCGATCTGTGCTGTCACCGAACGTACGGGCCGCCGAAGGCGCGACCATCGAGGAGTCGGTGATCTTGAACAATGCACATGTGGGCCCGCGGGCGAGGATCCGCCGAGCAATCTTGGACAAGAATGTGGTGGTGCCGGACGGCTGCCACGTGGGCGTAGATGCTGAAGCTGACCGTGCCCGCGGTTACACCGTCTCCGAGGGCGGCATCACCGTGGTAGGTAAGGGGACCACCGTCACCCCGGCGTAAAAGTCGGTGCCGCCCGGTCCCGCTTCACAGTGGTGAGCCTCAGCCGCTCAGCGTTTTACCGCTACCAGCAAGCCGTCGCCGGTGGGAAGCAGTGCGGAGACCAGGTCCTCGTGCTCGCGGACGGTACGCAACGCGTCCCGCACGGCTTCGGTCTCCTCATCGGTGTTGTTCGGATCGGCGACCTGGTCGTGCAGCAGGGCGTCGTTGACCACCAGGACGCCGCCGTGCCGCAGCAGCCGCAAGCCCTGCTCCACATACTCGGCGTACTCGAGCTTGTCGGCGTCGATGAACACCAGGTCGTATGCGTCGTCGCTGAACTTGGGCAGTACCGTCAGGGCCGCTCCGGCGATCAACCGGAATCGCTGGGTGGGAATGCCCATCGACAAAAAGGACCGACGGGCCAACAGCTGGTGCTCCGGTTCGATGTCCACACTGGTCAACACGCCGTTCGGCTGCATCCCGGCGAACAAGGCCAGCCCGGACGCTCCGGACCCGGTGCCGATCTCCACCACGGCACGCGCCTGCACCATCTTGGCCAGCACGGTCAGTGCGCTGGCTGTGCCGCGAGTCAGCGGTGCAAGCCCTAGCTGGACAGCGTTCTCCCGTGCCGCTGCGGCTGCTTCGTTCTCGTCGACGAAATCTTCGGCGTACAGCCACGACGTGGCCTTGGGGGCTGACTTCGGGGACGACTTGGCGGCGGAGGCATTCACAGGCTCAGCCTAGCGAAAGGGCGGCTCCGCACACATCAGGCGGCGGCCCGGCGCCCGAGTCGATCAGCAAGTCCACGGTGGGGTGGCAGGTGGGCCATACCATGAGGCACATGAGTCATACGGTCGTAGCCGAACTAGTCGCAGCGGTCCTGGAGGTGGAGGTTCAGATCGGCGATACCGTAGCGGCCGACGACCCGGTGGTGATCTTGGAGTCGATGAAGATGGAGATACCGGTGCTGGCCGAGGTTGCGGGTACGGTGAGCGAGATCAGTGTGTCTGCCGGCGACGTGGTCAGCGATGGTGACCCGCTGGTGATGATCACCCCCAGCAAAGGTTGACTTCTGGCCGCTCATCCGCTGTCACCGGCTCGGGCTGGCGCCCCCGCTGAAGATGGCTGGGCGTGATGTGCTCTCAATGCTGATCTCGTCCCGGCGGTACAATCCATGCCATGCCAGCCCAGCCTCCGTTTGGTCGCCTGATCACCGCCATGGTGACCCCGTTCGACGCCGATGGAGCCCTTGACCTCAAGGGCGCGGAAGCGCTGGCGAGCTATCTTGTGGACGAGGCCGGCCACGACGCACTCGTGATCAACGGGACCGCGGGAGAGTCACCCACGACCACAAACGCTGAGAAGTCGGAGCTTCTCGCCGCGGTGGTGTCCGCGGTCGGGGACCGGGCCGCGGTTGTCGCCGGGGTGGGCAGCTTCAGCACCCGGCACACGGTTGAGACGGCGCAGGAAGCCGCGGACGCAGGCGCCGACGGCCTCCTGGTAGTCACGCCGTACTACTCCAAGCCCCCACAGAGCGGGCTTCTTCAGCACTTCAGCACCGTCGCGGACAGCACAGACCTACCCGTGATGCTGTATGACATTCCGCATCGCGCCGGGATTCCCATCGCCACCGACACCATGTTGCGGCTGGCCGACCACCCCCGCATCGTGGCCGTCAAGGACGCCAAGAGTGACCTTGCAGCATCGTCGCGAGTGATCGCCGAGACTGACCTGGCGTACTACTCCGGCGAGGATGCGATCACGCTGTCGCTGTTGGCAGTCGGCGCCGTCGGCATTGTCGGCACCTCCACTCACTTCTGTGGCCTGGCTACCAAGCAGATGATTGAGGCGTACCTCGCCGGTGACGTGGCCACAGCGCTGAGGCTTCATCAGCAGCTGCTGCCGATCTATACCGGGATCTTCGCTACTCAGGGCGCCATCTTGGTGAAGGCCGGGCTTGAGCTGCAGGGCCGCGGCGTCGGCGGGTTGCGACTGCCGTTGGTCGAAGCCACCGAAGCCGAGCGGCAGGCCCTCGCTCGGTCGCTGGCGGCTGCCGGTCTAGGACAAGAGTTCGGGCTATGACCCAAGCAGCGCACGGGACGGATCTGCACAGGGGATTGACAGGCTGCGCTCAGGAGCCTGCCAGGTTGGGGCGGCAGAGTGTCAGTCGATGCTGCTGTACTGAACACCTGCTGCACTCCTTTGCAGGCGGGATGAGGCGGACCGGATGAGACGAACAGGGGGGCCGAGATGAATGCATGGCCGGCTCCCGACCCGGCGGCCTGGCAGCCGCCGGCTGAGCCGGAATGGGTGCCGCCGAGCTGGGAGGAGGTGGTTCGAGATCACACCCCTCGCGTGTACCGGCTTGCCTACCGGTTGACCGGGAACCGGCACGACGCAGAGGATCTCACCCAAGACGTGTTCGTTCGGGTGTTCCGTTCCCTGCACCGTTTTCAGCCCGGAACCTTCGAGGGCTGGCTGCACCGCATCACCACCAACCTGTTCCTCGACTCCGCCCGGCGCAAGCAGAAGATCCGCTTCGACGGCCTGGCCGAGGGGGCCGCGGACCGGCTCCCCAGTCACTGGCCAAGTCCGTCGGAGGCGTTGGCCGACGCCGATCTCGACCACGACGTAGCGGCTGCTCTAGCCGCACTGACGCCCGAGTTCCGTGCAGCAGTGGTGCTGTGCGACATCGAGGGGTTGAGCTATGACGAGATCGCCAGTGTGCTCGACATCAAGATCGGCACTGTGCGAAGCCGCATCCACCGCGGCAGGGCTCAGCTGCGAGAGGCGCTGGCTCATCGTCGTCCGACCGGGGATCGGGAACGCTATCTCGGCGTGGACGTTGAAGTCGGTCCCGATGCCTCCGACGCACAACCGGAAGGTCTTCAGCCGGCGAGGACCCGATGAGGGGCCGGTCCTGCCGGGATCTGGCAGAGCTCAGCTCGGCCTACGTGGACGGCGCTTTGGGCGCCAAGGACCGGGACACCCTGCTGGTCCATCTGGTGGGCTGCGACTCCTGCCGGCGTGAGGTAGCAGAGCTCCAGCGGATCCGGGATCTGCTGAGCAGCACTCGCACCGAGTCGGCGGCGCCGCCCACTCTCTCCTCCCGGCTGGTCTCCATCGCAGGCGCGGAGTCCACCGCGCCGCTGTGGAGCCGGCCGTTCCGGCGGACCCGATCAGGTGGTCTGCCGAGTACCCGGCGAGCTCGCCGACGCCGCATCGCCGCCGCCACCGCGCTGCTCGGGTCGCTCGTCGCCACACTGGGTGGCATCGGCTATGCCGCAGCACCTGCCATGGACCTGAGGAATGTCGCTGACCCCAGCCGGCGGGCGCAGGCTGAGTTCGCCTCGGTGTTGACCCAGTTCCCGCTTGCCAACGACTCCGTGAACGCCGCCGTGGTGGCGTCCGTTTCAGACCTGAAGACCACCACCTCGGCGGTGACCTTCCCTGAGCATGCTCGAGGTCACCGGCTGCACTCGGCGCAGGCCCTCGCTGTGCTGCAGCGAGCTGTGCAGGCCTCCACCGAGGTGGGTTACCGCGGCCAGCAGGTGGTTGTTGCTCCGCGCAACGGGGTGACCGTGGCCGCGCAGGTCCGGGTGGTGTACGAACCCGGCCAGGGCAGCCAGGTCAGCGTCCAGTCCACCACCGGGACTGCAGTGGTTGACCGGTTCGTCGGTCAACCGGCTGCCTCCCGGATCGTTGACAGTGAGCTGATGTCGCTGTTGTACCGCAACCACAACTTCGGCGGCGCCACCGCGGCCAAGGTCGCTGGTCGCAATGCCACCATGGTGGAGGCGGTGCCCAAGGACCTGAGCAGCGGTGTGGTGGCTCGATGGTGGCTGGATGAGGACAGTGGACTCCTGCTGTGGAGCGAGACCTACGAACCGAACGGCGCCCTGACGTTGGCGTGGGGGTTTTCGTCCGTGCAGGTCGGCAGCACCTCCACCTCGTTCCTGCAGCACCTCCCACCAGCTCTGACCACGCCCATCACCACTGCCAGTCTGACCCTGTCCAATGCAGGCGCGCTCAGCAACGGCGGCTGGTTCTGCCCGGATGACCTCGCCGGACTTTCCCTGGTCCGGCTACGGACGAACGCCGGCCATGACCCCAACGTGGTCCACATGGTGTACAGCGACGGTGTCTCGGCCATCAGCGTGTTCGAAGAGCGGGGCCGGCTGGTGACGGCGGGCCTCGATGCGAGCTGGGATCACCAGCTGAAGGCGTACGTCCGCGCCGGCGCTTCCAGCTCGGCCGTCTGGCAGTCCGGCGGCAGCGTGTTCACCGTGGTCACCGACGGCTCCCCGGCTCTGCTGGCTCAAGCGGTGGAAACGCTTCCCCATGGCGAGCTTCTCGACCGGACTACCATGGACCGGGTCCGAGCGGGCTGGGTCCGCATCGTCGAGCGCATAGTCGGGTAAGCATGGTTGATGAGAACCGCCCGTACGGCGGCGGTGCAGGCGATGATCCAGACCAGTACCGGTACTTCGGTCCGTTCGGTCCCGGGTCCTCCAGTGCTCAGGGGCAGGTCGAGCACAATGACACCCAGCCACTCCCGGCAGCCGATCCTCGATATGCGGCGGAGCCGGGTCGAATCCCGCCGCCTGCTGCGCCCTCCTACCAGGCGTACGGCACCTCCGGCGGCTACGGCACGGCCGGGGGAGCCCAGGGCATGTTCGGAGCCCCGGCCGGTGTCAGCCCGCTCCAGCCTCAGTACCCTCAGGCCCCCGTCAGCGGCTATGGCGCCCCGTACCCAACCCGACGGCCCCTTGGTGGGGTCGCCGTGGTGGCGGTCGCAGCACTGACCGCACTGGTGATCGGCACCGCTGCCGGCTTCGGTGGGTCCAAGCTGGCCGGCCTGACGTCTGGACCTGCGATTGCTCCGGCGCCAGCGGCCTCCCGTGCTGCCACCAGGTCCCCGCTGCCGCCCGCTCCAGATCAAGCGAACCTGGTGGAGGTGGCCAAGAGAGTGCTGCCGAGCACGGTGATGATCAAGGCAGGCGCCGGCACCGGTGCCGCCACCGGGTCAGGTTTCGTGCTGGACAGACAGGGACGCATCATGACGAACAACCATGTGGTCCAGGGCGCAGCCGATGGTGATCGGATTGAGGTCGTCTTCGACGACGGTCGCCGAGCTCGAGCCACGATCGTGGGCCGCAGCCCCAGCTACGACCTGGCGATCCTCAAGGTCGCCGCCTCCCGATCCCTGGTCCCGATGCAGATCGGCGACTCGGACGCGGTTCGGGTTGGCGAAACAGTGATCGCAGTCGGTGCCCCGCTTGCGCTGCCGGGGACGGTGACCCAGGGCATCGTCAGCTCCAGGAACCGCCCGGTCGTCGTCGCCGGAGGGGGAAACACGGATGCCGCATCTGCCTACATCAACGCCATCCAGACCGACGCTCCAATCAACCCTGGGAACTCCGGCGGCCCGCTGATCGACGGAGCGGCCCGGGTGATCGGGGTCAACTCCGCGATCTTGACCCTGGGAGAGGGGCGTGGACAGGCCGGGAACATCGGGTTGGGTTTCGCCATCCCCATCAACCAGGCGATGGACATCGGCGCGCTGTTGATCAAGGACGGCAAGGCCACCTATCCCGTGATCGGTGCGAAGGTCAGCGACACCAGCGACGAGAGCGGCGTCCAGCTCACCACAGTGGAGCCCAACGGCCCAGCGGACAAGTCGGGACTGCGCGAAGGCGACAAGATCATCTCCATCGACGGCACGGCCGTAAGGGACCTCGAGCAGCTCATTGTCACCATTCGTACCCACCGGCCCAAAGATGTGGTGGAGCTGGGCTATGAACGTGGCGGGGTCAAGGCAACGACTCGAGTCACCCTGGGCAGCAAGGAAGGCTAACGTGGCCTCATGTTCGACATAGGTGCGCCGGAGTTTCTGCTGCTGATCGTGGCGGCAGTGATCTTGTTCGGCCCGGAGAAGCTGCCGGAGTTTGCGCGCAAGGCTGCGCGCGTGCTGCGCTACGTCCGAACCATGGCCGGCTCAGCCCAGGAGCAGCTCAGCAAAGAGCTTGGCGAAGGGTTCGAGGACATCGACCTGCGCGACCTCAACCCGAAGACATTCGTGCAAAAGCACCTGCTCGACAACGTCGACCCGATCGTGGCCGATGTGAAGAAGGACTTCGCGGAGGCGACGGCGGGTGGAGCCGGCGCCAGCAAGGCGGTTGCCGAGGCACTCGACAGCGCCAAGGACATCTCCCGGCCCAAGGACGTTTCATCCGGCGGTCCCCACGACGTGATGGCAGCGAACTCAGCTGCCCGGGTGCTGACCCCGTTCGACTCCGACGCGACCTGAGTCAACCAAGGTCCCTCGGGCCGCCGGGACGAGGCCCGACTGTCTCATCGTCCGGCGGGAGCCAGACCTAGTTGCCGACCGAGCAGGCCGCGGCCCTTCCTGGACAGTTTCTCTGCCAGTTCGTCCAAGGCTCGCGCAGCGGGTTGCCCGGGTGCTCCAACGACGATCGGCGTACCGATGTCGCCTCCGGCGCGCAGCTGCGGGTCCAGCGGAATCTGTGCCAACAAGGGGATGGCGTATCCCAGTCGTGCGCTGAGGGTGCTGGCCGTCTCCTGGCCGCCGCCCGTACCGAAGACGTCATAGCGGTGCGGCTGGCCGCAGTGCGGGCAGTCCACCTCGAGGAACGACATGTTCTCGATCACGCCGATCACCCGCTGGTTCATCATCGAGGCCATGGTTCCGGCTCGTTCGGCTACCTCCGCCGCGGCCTGTTGCGGCGTGGTCACCACAATCACCTCGGCGTTGGGCAGCTTCTGGCCGAGTGAGATGGCTACGTCCCCGGTGCCCGGCGGCAGGTCGAGCAGCAAGAAGTCCAGGTCACCCCAGTAGACATCGACCAACATCTGTGTCAGCGCTCGGTCCAGGATCGGGCCGCGCCACGCCACAACCTGGTCACGGCGTTCCTTCAGCATCCCGATGGAGATCACCTTGAGGCCGTTGGTCGGTACCGGCATGATCATGTCTTCCACGGAAGTGGGGCGGGCGTCGCCCACTCCCAGCATCGCGGGGACCGAGTGCCCGTAGACGTCGGCATCCAGCACGCCGACGCTGCGCCCCCGTTGGGCCAGTGCCATCGCCAGGTTCACGGTCACCGAGGACTTGCCCACCCCGCCCTTGCCGGACGCGACCGCGATGACCTGGGTCAGCGACTCGGGCCTGGCGAATGGGATCTCCTTGTCGACCTGACCGCCCTTGAGCAGGCCCCGCAGCTCACCCCGCTGCTGGTCCGACATCACGCCGAGGTCCACTCGAACGCCGGTCACACCGTTGACGCTCATGGCGGCCGCGGTCACGTCGCGGGTCAGCGTCTCCTTCAGCGGACAACCGCTCACGGTCAGCAGCACCTCGACCCGAGCGTGTCCGGAGTCGGCGACGTCGATGGCCGCTACCATGCCGAGCTCGGTGATGGGACGTTTGATTTCGGGGTCGTTGACTCCGCCGAGGGCCTTGCGGATCAAGGGTAGGAGGGGATGGTTGGGCGATGACGAACGTGGGTCCTGCATAGATTCAGAGTAACCGGCGCCGGCTAGTGAACTCTGCTTCGGCCCCTCCGCTGGACGGCCACCAAGGATCTCGCCATTCCAGGACAGACTCTTCAGCTGGCGTCGGAGTCGGTGGGGTTCTGGTGCTCTTCGAGGTCCGCCAGGATGGCACGCAGCTCAGCTCGCAGCTCTGACCGTACGTAGTCGCGGGTGGCGAGATCGCCGACGGACATCCGGAGGCCGGCGATCTCCCTGGCGAGGAAGTCCATGTCGGCCCGGCTCTGCGCCGCCTGCTCGCGGTCCCGCTCCAAGCTCACCCGGTCGCGTGCTTCCTGCCGGTTCTGCGCAAGCAGGATCAGGGGAGCGGCATAGCTGGCCTGGGTGGAGAAGAACAGGTTCAACAAGATGAAGGGGTACGGGTCCCACTTATAGCCGTACACCCCCACCACGTTGAAGATGATCCACAAGATGACGAACAGGGTCATGTAGCCCAGGAAGCGGGCCGTACCCATGAATCGGGCGAAGCCTTCGGCGAACTTCCCGAACGCGTCCTGGTCCCACCGCCGCCGGGGCAGCACCGAACGCCGCCTCCGCCCCGGAGTGTTGAGGTGGTCCAGCTCCCGATCGATGGCTGTCCTAGCCATGGCTCACCGCTGAGTGGTGGGTCGACAGCTGGTCGAGCTGCGTGCCGCGCCAGTCCTCGGGCAGAACGTGATCCAGCACATCGTCGACTGTGATGGCGCCGATGAGGTGGTGCTCGGAGTCCACCACCGGGGCATTCACCAGGTTGTAGGTGGCGAAGTAGCGGCTGACCGCGTGCAGGTTGGCGGTGTCGCTCAGCGGCTCCAGGTCGGAG
Organism: uncultured Propionibacteriaceae bacterium; assembly: GCA_902805915.1. GTDB lineage: Bacteria > Actinomycetota > Actinomycetes > Propionibacteriales > Propionibacteriaceae > Microlunatus. Next base: position 16,884 of record CADCUO010000007.1, read on the forward strand.
TCCACCAGCGCGGAGATCAAGGTGGACGGCGGTTCCCGCAGCAACCGCTGAATGTGCACGCCACCGAGGAACCGCCCAGTCGGTGTTTCCAAAGGGCTCCGGCAGACATAGACCATGCACGCCAGGGCAGGGGTGAGCTCGGAGTCGCGGACGCTAGCCAGCGCATCGGCGACGGTGGCGTCGGGCGGCAGGATGACCGGTTCGGGCGTCATCAGGCCACCCGCGGTGAACTCGGCGTACTTCAACAGCCGACGGACGTCCTTGGCCTCACCGGGCTCCATCCGTTCCAGAAGATCCTCGGCCATCTCCGGAGCTAGCTCGGCGATCAGGTCGGCGGCGTCGTCGGGATCCATCTCTTCCAAGATGTCGGCGGCACGCTCGGTGCTGAGCTCCTTGATCAGCTGTACCTGTTCGTCCTCGGGCAGCTCCTCGATGGCGTCGGCCAACTTCTGGTCGTCCAGTGCGGAGGCGACCTCGGCACGGCGTTCCGGTGTCATGTCGTGCAGCTCGCGAGCCACGTCGGCGGCCTTCATGTCCTCCATCTTGGCGATCAGATGGTCGGTGCCCTGGCCGTGATCCACCTGGAGGCTGCGAATGGAGGACCAGTCCACGATGGTGACATGTCCGCGGCGGCCGAAGCGTTTCGCGGATGCTCCTTCACGCAGCGCCACCTCGGACAGCTCCCAGTCGCGGGACCGGATGGGACGCATCGCGACATCGAAGATGACGGCCGGTGCTGCGTTCTCACTGCGGGTTACCTGCAGGTCGAACAGGTCGTCGATGACCAGTGTCTCGGAGTCGCGCCGCTCGAACCGACGGGTGTTGACCACTCCGCTGATCACGACCTGGACGGCGTCGATGCTCTTGACCCTGACCATCGGGACGAAGATGCGGTGCCGTGCGAACAGCTCCACTACCAGCCCCTTGACCCGGGGCGGATGCCCGACAGCGCGCCGTTGCACCAGTACGTCGCGGACCTTGCCGACCTGGTCCCCGGCGCCGTCCAGGACCGGCAGACCCTGGATTCTTGAGATAAAGACCGAAGTCGCTGAACCGTTCACTCGTGGAGATTAGCGCAGGGCACCATCGGTGTTCCTCATTCGTTATCCGGACACCCTGCGTGCCGGACCGAGGAGGCGCCGCCGGGCAGGCAATGGGCAAGGTCGCGGGCGGCAACGGCTGGAGCCCTTCATGTCCGCGATGCTTCCTCCTACCCGAGATCGCACCCGATCAATGCGCAGCTGTTCGGTGCTCAACCGGCGTCCGGGCAACACATGGCGTTCACGTGCCGGCCATCGAGGATTCCTACCCTGTCTCGCGATGAGATGGCAGCAGCAGGTGAACAACGCCCTGGACAGGGTCAGCGGCTATCGTCTGCTGAAGAGCACCTCACTCGTACCGCAGCGGGCCCCCGGTGACGCAGTCCGTGGGCCGACGGATCCGGAGAAGGATCGGCTGCTGCGGACACCGGTGTTCGTCTTGTCGTCAGTCCGGTCCGGCTCGACGCTGCTTCGGGTGATGCTGAGCAGCCATTCCCAGATCCACGCGCCACATGAGACGCATTTCCGTCGGATCAGCGTGAGCCTCGGAACCCAGCCGGTCCAGCAGGCGATGGAGTCCCTGGGGATCACTCAGAGCGACGTCGAGCATCTGCTGTGGGACCGGTTGCTGCACCGCGAGCTGGTCAGGAGCCGCAAGCTGATCTTGGTGGAGAAGACACCGAGCAACGTCTTCGGCTACCGCCGGTTGGCGACCTGCTGGCCGGAAGCCCGGTTCATCTTCCTGCTCCGTCACCCGATGTCCATAGCGCAGTCTTGGCATGAGGCGGAGCCGCGCCAGCGACCGATGCACCAGGCGATCTCCCACACCTACCAGTACATGAAGTATCTGGAGCGGGCCAGGCATGAGCTCGACGGGCTCGAGGTCCGCTACGAGAAGCTGACCACTGACCCAGCGATGGAGACCAGACGGATCTGCACGTTCCTCGACGTCGGCTGGGAGCCGGACATGCTGGTGTACGGGAAGTCCCACCCGACAGCGTTCGTCAAGGGCGTCGGTGACTGGCGTGACAAGATCAGGACAGGAACTGTCCAGCCGGGACGCCCGCTTCCACCGCCGGATACGGTGCCGGTGGAGTTGCAGCCGATCGCGCGGGCCTGGGGATATCTCAGCTAGTGGTGCTGCGGTCCCGGGGCTGACGCGGGGGCATCAGCTGAAGCGATGCCTCCGGTCACTTCAGTCAACACGCGGGCCGACGCTTTGTGCATCGGTAGTTGTTCAAGGTAGGGATGGGAGGCTTGACACGTGGAGGAGCTCACCGGGATCGCTGCTTGGGCGGCCAGGGTCATGGAGAGCGTCGGGGAATGGGGTGTTGGCCTGTTCACCTTGCTCGAGACCGTCTTCCCGCCGATTCCCAGTGAGGTCATTCTGCCGTTGGCGGGTTTCTTGTCGGAGCAGGGCCAGTTGGACATCACCTTGATGATCTTCACCAGCACCCTCGGCGCCTATCTGGGTGCGCTGCTCCTCTACTGGCTGGGCGCTGCTCTCGGTCTGGAGCGATCCATCCGGTGGCTGTCGCGACTGCCCCTGGTCGATCGTGCCGACTTCGAGAGAGCCGCCGGCTGGTTCAACAGACATGGCAGCGCGTCGATCTTCTTCGGCCGCCTCATTCCCGGGGTACGCAGTCTCATCTCACTCCCCGCCGGGGCGCAGCGGATGCGCTTGCTCACCTTCAGCCTGTTCACCATCGCCGGAAGTGGCCTCTGGAACACACTCCTTCTCACCCTCGGTGCGGTGCTAGGCACGCAGTACGAGCTCATTCAGCAGTACTCCAGATATCTGAACTACGCCGTCTGGGCAGCCGTTGTCGCATTCCTGGTCTGGCTTGTCGTGCGGCGGATCCGCGTGAACCGGGCGGGGTGATCCGGCAGCGGGTTGTAGGCGATTAGTATCGGGGGGCATCGTGACGTACCCTGCAAAGTGCGGGCACCGGTCTTGGAAGTCTCGCAGCCACAACGGCGCACTCGGGGACTTCCAAGGGAGTTCAGATGCGGTCCCCAGTCAATCGCCTTTTTCGACTGCTCATTTCCTCGCTGACGGCAAGCACAGTGCTGATCTCGGCCGGGTTCGCCACGACACTCGAAGCCTCGGCGGCGGGTACCGATCCCGTACTGTCGGCCAAGCTTCGTTCGCTGATGCAGGACCCCCGGGTGCAACGGGCTACCTCGGCTGCCGTGGTGGTGGACGCGGCCACCGGTGCGGAGGTCTACTCCCGCTACGCCGCCCGTGCCACGACTCCGGCGTCGAACACCAAGATCCTCACCGCCGTCGCAGCTATGAAGAACTTGGGTCCCAGCTACACGTTCCGGACCGACGTCGTCAGACGCGGTTCGGTCGTCAACGGCACCTTGCTGGGCAACCTGTACCTGAAAGGGTACGGAGATCCGACCACCATGCGGAGCGACTTCCGCTCGCTGGCCGCGCAGGTCGCAGCCAAGGGGATCAAGCGGGTCAGCCGGCAGGTGGTGGCTGACGCCAGCTTCTTCGACTCCACGCGGTACAACCCTTACTGGTCAACCTCCTACGCCTCGGACTACTACGCGGCTCAGATCTCGAGCCTGACCGCGGCGCCGAACACCGACTACGACAGCGGCACCGTGATCGTCAACTACCAGCCCGGCACGGTGGGCAGCCGCGCCAAGATCAGCCTCACCCCAGCTACCGCCGGCAAGTACGTCACGGTGGTCAACTCAACCGTCACGAGCGCACGCGGCACCTCGAACACCTTCTCGGTGCGGCGTGCACCCGGAACCAACACCATCACGGTGAGCGGTCGGGTACCGTCAGGCCGCAGTCTCAGCAAGGAATGGGTCACAGTGAACAAGCCGGAGCTGTATGCCGCGGCGCTGTTCCGGGCGGAGTTGATCAAGGTAGGTGTCACCATCGACGGTGGCACCAAGATCATGACGACTCCGGCAGGCTTGCAGAGGGTGGTCGCCCGGGACCGCTCGATGACCCTGTCTGCCTTGTTGAAGCCGTTCATGAAGTTCTCCAACAACATGCATGCCGAGACGCTGACAAAGACGATGGCCACCAAGACCGGCAGGCCCGGGAACTGGGTGGACGGGCTGCGGTACACCAAGGCGTACATGTCCAGCTTGGGCGCCCCGATGGGTGGCATCGTGCTCAACGACGGCTCAGGTCTGACCCGGACGAACAAGATCACCCCACGGGCGATGGGTGTGGTGCTCCGCAAAGTGCAGAACGAGAGCTGGTTCCCCGCCTTCTACGCGTCGCTGCCGGTGGCGGGCAACAGTGACCGGCTGACCGGTGGCACCCTGGCGAACCGGATGAAGTACACCGCTGCGGCGAACAATGCGCACGCCAAGACCGGGTCGTTGACCGGTGTCACCGCACTCAGTGGCTACGTTCGCGGCGCCGACGGCAGGCGCTACATCTTCTCGATGCTGAGCCAGTACAGCGGGACCAGCCCTCGCCCTGTCGAGGACAAGCTCGTCGTAACGCTGGCCAACTATCGCCGCTGAGCCTGACTTCTGGAGGGAGGCCGCTGGAGTAGATTGGACTCCTCGTCAGCACAGGAGGCACCATGGCAAGCATGCAAGCTCAGCCCAGCTCGCTGTTCGAGCTGCAGTTCCCGCAGTCGGTCGGGATCTACCAGACCTACGCCGACGCTCAGAAGGCGGTGGACTATCTCGCCGACGAGAAGTTCGCCGTGCAGAACCTCGCCATCGTGGGCACCGACCTGAAGTCGGTGGAGCGGGTGCTGGGCAGGAAGAACTGGGGAACCGTGATCGCCCAGGGCGTCCAGTCCGGTGTCTCCACCGGTCTGCTGGTCGGTCTGGTGATGCTGATCTTCGGCAACCCCCGAAGCGTGTTCTTGTTGATGGTGGTGGCGCTGGCGATCGGTATTGCGATCGGCGTCACCTTCAGCGCTGTGGCGTACGCAATGAGCAAGGGCAAGCGTGACTTCACCTCCGTCACCCAGACCGTGGCCACCAAGTACGAGGTGCTCTGCGAACACAAGCTGGCCGCTGAGGCGCGGGAGCGGTTGGCCCACATGCCCGGCGCTCGCGCCGCAGCATTCGAGTAGGCCCGCGCCGTAGCGCCTGAGTTGGGCCGGTGATCACGACGCCGTTGACTGGCGCTCCATGATCTCGGCCATCCACGCCTCCACTGCGGCACTGTTGCGGGGCAGCATCGAGGACAGGTTCTCGTTCCCGTGCTCGGTGATCAGGATGTCGTCCTCGATCCGGATCCCGATCCCGCGCAGGTTGGGCGGCACCAGCAGGTCGTCGGACTTGAAGTACAGCCCCGGCTCGACGGTGATCACCATCCCCGGCTTGAGGGTGCCCTTGCGGTAGTTCTCCAGCCGGGCCTGCGCGCAGTCATGCACGTCCATGCCAAGGTGGTGAGAGGTGCCGTGCACCATCCAGCGCCGGTGCAGCCCTCCAAGCTCGGAGAGCGACTCCTCGGCTGTCATGGGCAAGATCCCCCACTCTTCGAGATATCGAGCGATGACAGCGATGGCCGCAGCATGCACGTCTGAGAAGGTGGCACCCGGCTGGGCGGTGGCAATACCCGCCTCCTGCGCGGCCAGCACAGCGTCGTAGACCCGCCGCTGGTCGTCGCTGAACCTCCCAGACACCGGCAGGGTCCGGGTCACGTCGGCGGTGTACAGAGTGTCCAGCTCGACCCCGGCGTCCAGCAGCAGCAGATCGCCCTCGCGGAGGTCGCCGTCATTGCGGATCCAGTGCAGGGTGCAGGCATGGTCGCCGGCCGCCGCGATGGTGTCGTAGCCGACGGCGTTGCCCGCATGTCGAGCGTGGAGCCCGAAGATGCCCTCCACCCACCGTTCCCCCCGGCCCCGGCGTACCGCCTCGGGTAGGTCGGCGACGACGGCCTCGAATCCGGTCGCGGTCTCGGCGCAGGCATCGCGCATCTGCGTGATCTCGAACTCATCCTTCACCAGCCGCAGTTCGCTGAGCGCGATCGCCAGGTCCCGGTCAAGCTCGGCGGTCTCATCGGTGCTGTTCCGGATGGACTCGACCAGCGCGCCGACTGCCTCATCCGCGCCTGGCAGCAGCCTGATCCGCGTGTCGGCCGCGTTCTTTGCCAGCTCGTGCGCCAGCTCCTCCAGCGGCGCGCAGTCAAGACCGCAGAGGTGACTCATCTCCTCCAGCGAAGCCCGCTTGCCGACCCACATCTCCCCGTACCGGGCGTTGGCGTAGAACTCCTCGGAGTCGCGCGGCGCCCGAGGTTTGAAGTACAGGGTTGCCTGGTGACCGGAGTCGGTCGGCTCCAGAACCAGCACAGCACCCGGCTCCCGATCGGTACCCAGCCCGGTCAGATGCGCGAAGGCTGAGTGCGGCCGGAAGCGGTAGTCGGTGTCGTTGGAGCGAATCTTCAGCTCACCCGCGGGTATGACGAGCCGCTCTCCTCGGAACTGTGCGCTGACTCGTTCCCGCCGCGCCGACGCCACCGCCGACGCCGGGAGCAGCTCTGGCAACTCGGTGGAGTACGGCGCCCAGTCCTGGCCGATGAACTGCTTGAAGGCATCGGAGAAGGGGGTCGCTCGGTTGGACACGGCTGGCTGCTTCTCACTCATGCCTGCATTCTCGCACCCAACCGGTCCCTCCAGCATGCCGCCGACGTGCCGCCCGGGCGCCGCTGCGGCGCTCTTGGCCGGTCCGCAGCCGCCCGCCTCACTCCGTTGCGCACCAGGTGCTGCTCTCGGCACGGCAGAACATGGCCAGACGCCAAGGACCCGCCTCGTTAAGGTGGGCAGATGGTTGACGTACGAAGCCGCTTGAGTGCTCCCGATCTGGACCGGCGACTCAGCCTGCTCGGCTTTCGCGACGACGACAGGGCAGACCTGCTAGCGGCAGCGGCGACAGTGCTTGCGTCGAACGAGCAGCTGAGGGAGGTCAGTCGTCTGACGGAGCGGCTGCTGCCGATCATCGGGGTGATCGAGCGGGCGTACGATGACCCGTTCGACTGCGATCCGGGGGGAACCGATGTCCTTGGGATGGGAGTGCTGGCAATGCTGGCGCTGGTGGCCACCGTGGATGAGGTGCGGGACTTCCACCGCAGCCGGGGCGTCTGCGACGAGCTGTCGTGGCGGGCCCTGTCCGATCTCGGGCAGCAGACCTACGTGCACCGGCTCACCTACGGATCCTTCGGGTTGCACACTGAGGGATGGCTCAGCGTGGCCTGGTCCGGGGCCTTGTACTGGCTTGGCCGGCTGCAGTTCAACCTGCACTGCGAGAACGGCGAGTGGATGATCTCCACCCACATCCCACGCACCGGGCCACTGACGCCGGCAGGCGTGGACGCCAGCTTCGAGCAGGCCACCCGGTTCTTCGCCGAGCACTTCGGTGACTATCCGACCACCGGGTTCTTCTGTGCGAGCTGGCTGCTTGACCCCGAGCTTGCCGCGGCGTTGTCGCCGCACTCCAACATGGCTCGCTTCCAACGTCGCTGGAGCTTGTTCGGTGAGGGGATGCAAGCCGACGCAGACGCACTGTTCTTCACCTTCGCGCGGCGCGGTGACGTCGACCTGGATACCCTGCCGCAGCAGACGTCCCTGCAGCGGGCGATCGTTGGTCGACTCCGCTCGGGCGGGCATTGGAGCTCATGGAAGGGTAGGGTCCCCTTACCCACCAAGGAGGATGGCCAATGACCCAACTGTTCGTGGTCAGGCACGGGGAGACCGAATGGAGCAGGTCTGGCCAGCACACCTCCGTCACCGACCTGCCGCTGACCCGCAACGGTGAACGTGAGGCCAGGAAGCTGGCTGACCGGCTGAACCCCGCCGACTTCTCCCTGGTGTTGAGCAGCCCCCGGCAGCGAGCGCGGCACACCGCTGAGCTGGCTGGGTTCACCGGCAGCTCGGCGCCTCAGCTGGAGGAGGACCTGGCGGAGTGGTCGTACGGAGACTTCGAGGGGCGCACCAGCGAGCAGATCCAGGAGTCGGTGCCTGAGTGGACCATCTGGACGCACCTGACGCCAGGGGGAGAGACCGCGGCGCAGATCGGTACCCGGCTGGACCGGGTCATCCGGCGAGTCCACGACTCCGGGGTCGACCGGGCCATCTGCTTCGCCCACGGTCACATCCTCCGAGCCCTCACCGTGCGTTGGCTGGAGCTCGACTTGAGCCTCGGCGGGCACTTTCCGCTGGACACCGGGACGATCTCGATCCTCGGTGAGGTGAAGGGGATTCCGGCGCTGCAGCAGTGGAACGCCTGACGTACCTCAGGCACCCGAGTCGCTGCGGGCTAGCAGGCCTCTCTCCGGCGTAGCTGAGTCCGTTCAGTCGTAGCGGACCGTGCTCAGCCCACGACGGGTCAGGAACAACAGAAGTGAAGCCAGCCCGGTCGTACCGACGATGACGGCAGCCATCGGTACCGGGGTGCCATTGTCCAGAGCACCAACCAGCGGTGCAGTCAGCCCACCGATCAGGAACTGGGCCGAGCCGAGGAGAGCCGCCGCGGTGCCGGCGGCCTCACCATGCCGGTTCAGCGCAATGGCGGGGGCATTGGGGAAGGACAGGCCCGCAGAGGAGATCACGAACCAAAGCGGGACCAGGAACCCGACCAATCCGCCGAAGGAGGTCATCGTGACTACCAACAGCACCAGGGCCGCCAGGAACGCAACCGTCACCGACGCCGTGAGGACCTTGACCGGGCCGTGCCGCTTGACCAGCATCGGGTTGATCTGCGTCATCAGGATCAGCCCGATGCCGTTCAGCCCGAAAGCCACACCGAACTGCTGAGGAGTCAGGCGGTAGATCTCCTGCAGGACGAAAGAGGACCCTGCGATGTAGGCGAACATGGTGGCGAACATGAGCCCGGCGACACCGACCATGGCCAGAAAGATCTTGTCCTTGAAGAGGACACCGTACGCACGCAGCGACTGGCCGGGACGAGCGGAGACCCGTCGGCTCGGCGGTAGCGTCTCCGGGAGAGCCACCAGCGCGAGGATGAACAGCAGCCCGGCAGTCACGGACAGCACCACGAAGATGCCCTGCCAGGAGGTCACCCGGAGCAGCGCGCTACCGAACGACGGCGCCAGGATCGGGGCCACGCCCATCACCAGCACCAGTCGCGAGAGCAGCTGAGCAGCGCGCAGGCCGCTGAAGAGGTCACGGACCATCGCCATCGCCACTACGGCGACGGCTGCACCGGCGACGCCTTGGAGCGTGCGGGTCACCGACAACAAGGTGATGCTGGGCGCGATAACGCACAGCAGCGACGCGAGAGCGTGGGCAGCGAGGCCGAGCAGCAACGGCTTACGTCGGCCCACCGCATCCGACAACGGGCCAACCACCAGCTGGCCCAGGCCCAGCCCGGCCAACAGACCGGTGATGGTCATCTGGGCCTGTGGCGGCGTTGCCTGCATCTCCTCGGTCAGCTGCGGCAGCGCAGGGAGGTACATGTCGATGGTCAACGGGCTGATCGCGCTCAGCGCGCCCAGGACCAGCACCAGCTGGACGTATTTGCGGCCGACGAACTCAGCGCCCATCGACGGTGGGGGTGTGGTTGTGGTCGGCTCGATGAGGTCGGCTTTCGCCGGAGCCTCGGCGACACTAGTCATAGCTATCCTCGGGGAGGTCATTCAGAAGGGGTGGCCACCGCCGTGTGACCGCGCGTACGCAGGGATGTCCCGCTCGCAACAACCGCTATTCTCGTGGATACATTCCCCGGCTAACGAACTGTCAGCGGGCTGCACCGCACTTATCTTTTCAGTGACTCGCCTGACCAGCAGCACCAATGGCCGATCGACGTTGCTGTGCTGTGGCCAACGTAAAGCTGCTTCGGTGGGGAAGTGACGCCGCTCCGCAGCGGAAAGTAGTGTGGTCGCGATCGAGTGCCTGGCATCCGCCGGGCTGTGAAGGGAGCCCGCCATCAAGGCCGACAAGAGTGCCCAGCTGCTGCTGCTTGACCTGCAGGCGGTGGACTCCGCAGTGGCTCAGCTGCAGCATCGGCGCCGCACCCTGCCCGAGCACGCCGAGATCAACGGGCGCAACGTCGTCCGGACGAAGCTGATGGCGAACCTGGTCGGGGCCGACACCGCTGTATCTGACCTGGAGCTGGACCTTCGAAGGGCTGAAGCAGACCTGCAGCCCGTTCGCGACCGGCTGATCCGCAACGAGCACCGAATCGCCGACGGCAGCGTCGGAGACCCAAAGGCTCTGTCCTCTCTGGTCGAGGAGGTACAGCACCTCAGCAAACGGATCTCCGACTTGGAGGATGCCGAGCTGGAACTGATGGAGCAGCTTGACACCGCAACGGCGACCCGGGAGGAGTTCCGGCGACAGGTGGCCGAGATCGACGAAGGTCTGGCCGAGCTGACCTCTCGCCGCGACGAGAAGCTGGCTGCCATCGACGCCAAGATCATCGAGTACCAGGCCGAACGCAACCGTCTGGCTCCGCAGATCCCGGCCGACCTGGCCCAGTTGTACGAGAAGCTTCGCTCCAGTCATGGTGGCGTCGGCGCGGCCGAGCTGAAGCATCGGCGTTGCACCGGGTGCCAGCTGGAGATCAACGCCGCCGAGCTGCGCCAGTTCGCTGCCGCACCGGGAGATGAGGTACTCCGCTGCGAAGAGTGCAGCCGGATCCTCATCCGTACCGCAGAGTCGGGCCTGTGATGGCTGGTCGCCGTCTCACCGACGTCCAGGAGGGTCCCGGGTTCTTCGACGAGGAGCAACCCACGCCAGGGGTGTTCCGCACTGGCCGCCGGCTGCTGGTCGAGGCCGACGGCGGCTCACGCGGTAACCCAGGGCCTGCTGCCTACGGCGCGCTGGTCCGAGACGCCGAGTCGGGGGTTGTGCTCGCCGAGGAGGGCCGGGCCATCGGCGTCACCACGAACAACGTGGCCGAGTACTCGGGTCTGATCGCCGGCCTGGAGATGGCGCGGTCGATCGACCCCACCGCAGCAGTCGAGGTGCGGATGGACTCCAAGCTGGTGATCGAGCAGATGGCCGGTCGGTGGAAGATCAAGCATCCCTCGATGAAGCCGCTGGCCACCGCGGCCTTGAGGCTGCGACCGGTTGAGGTGCGCTGGACCTGGGTGCCTCGGGAGGAGAACAAGGCAGCGGACGCGCTGGTCAATGCCGCGTTGGACGGGTCACCGGTCACCCGGGCTGTCTGAGCCTGCCCGGTACGCCAGCAGATCAGCACCGGAGCTGCGAAGGCGCTCTTGTAGGCTCGCGCCATGCCTGCGCGCAAGGTCGGCCTCCCCAGCGATGTGCCCCCAGCCCTGACCGAGGGGCTGGCTGCCGTCCGCGCGAGGCTGGAGATCCTCGAGAAGTTCCCCAGTGAGGTGACTCGAGCAGCGGAACAGGCGGCGTCAAAGGCTCGCTGGCCGGAGCTGGACCGAACCGATCTTGAGTTGATCACCATCGACCCACCTGGCGCTCGTGATCTTGATCAGGCTTTGCACATCACGCGGGACGGTGAGGATTTCTGCGTCTCGTATGCGATCGCAGACGTGGCGGCTTTTGTCTCACCCGGTGATCCGGTTGATGTCGAGGCCCACCGTCGCGGCCAGACCTTGTACGGCCCGGACCATCGCACGCCGTTGCATCCGCCCGCGTTGAGCGAGGACGCGGCGAGTCTGCTGTCCGAGCAGGTGCGACCAGCACTGCTGTGGACCGTCCGGCTGGACCATCGCGGGCAGACGTTAGAGGCGCAGGTGTGCCGCGCCAAGGTCCGGAGTCGAAGCCAGCTGACATACCAGGAGGCCCAAGCCGAGATCGATGGCGGGTCGCCGCGGGAAAGCCTGGCGCTGCTGAAGGAGCTCGGCCTGTGGCGGGAGCAGCGGGAGCGGGACCGCGGCGGAGTCAGCCTGCAGATACCTGAGCAGGAGATCAACACCGATGTGCCGCAGTGGGCGCTGACGTTTCGTTCACCCTTGCCGGTGGAGGGCTGGAACGCCCAGGTCTCCTTGCTGACCGGGATGGCCGCGGCCCACATCATGATGTACGGCCAGGTGGGAATCCTGCGAACACTGCCGCCGGCCGACAAGGGGTCACTACGACGGCTGCGTCAGACGGCGAAGGCGCTGCACATCTCCTGGCCGGCCGAGCTGGACTATCCCGAGTTCGTCCGTAGTCTCAACCCGGAGCGTGCCGACCATGCAGCCATGCTGAATGCGTGCACCACGGTATTCCGCGGTGCCGGGTACCGCGCCTTCAGCGGGGGTATCCCCGTGGACGCCGAGCATGCCGCGCTGGCTGTGGAGTACGCGCACGCCACGGCTCCGTTGCGACGACTGGTCGACCGGTACGTCGGCGAGATCTGCCTTGCCCTGTGCGCAGACGAACCGGTGCCGCCCTGGGTGCTGACCGCCTTGGATGCGTTGCCGGCCGAGATGGCCAGGTCCGAGCAGCGGGCAAAGAAGTTCGAGCGTGCCACCTTTGACCTGGTCGAGGCGTTTCTGCTGCAGGGCCGGGTGGGGGAGACCTTCATCGGCACGATCGTCGAGGTGAACGAGGACAAGACCTCCGGCTCAGTGGTGATCGCCTCGCCCGCCGTCGAAGCCAAGATCACCGGTGCGAATCTGCCTCTGGGTCAACAGGCCCCGGTACGGCTGGTGTGTGCGAATCCAGCCGAAGCTGTCGTGCGGTTCGAGCTGGCATAGTCCACTCAATCGGAAGTGATGTCGGCTAGGACGCGCTGTGCTGATTCAACGGCGATCTTGTGGCCGGGATCGGTCAGCATGACCAGCGTTACCCGGCTGCCGCTCACACCTGCGATCTCGGTCCAGTCACCGTCGGGGTAGCTCCGCCGATCAATCAGCCCATGGTTTGACGTAATGATCTTGGTCACTAGCGCGCCGTCGCTTTCCGTGCAGGCAGACACCTGTTGCAGATAACGGTCGTAGTAGCCTCGCGCTGCCGTTGCGGTGTTGAACTGCAGCACGAGGCCGACGCCTGGCTCGCCTGCCGCGTTCTGGTAGCTGCCTTCCAGCGCAGCGATCGGATCGGTGTAGTCGTCCCGGGTGACGTCGGCGCAGCCGATGGTGATCACGTCCTGCGCTGCGTACCGGGGATCACGTCCGTGCACCCAGGTGCCGTTTCCCTCGTAGCCTTCCTCAGCGCCGCCCTTGCGGACGACCGGTTTCCAGCCGGCGGGAAAGGGAAGTGACTTGGCCGTCAGCTTGCCAGCGGTTGAGGGTGCCGGTGCGGTCGGACGCGCGGGCGGTGGGAGGGTGTTCGTGCTGGCGGGCTCCGACACCGTGGGTTCCGACACCGTGGGTTCCGACACCGTGGGTTCCGACACCGTGGGTTCCGACACCGTGGGTTCCGACACCGTGGGTTCCGACTCTGTTGGCTGCGGTGCGGCCGGGTCGGATGTGGTGAGGCGGGGCGCCGTGGGGTTCGGAGACTCCCGTCCCGGAGCTGGGAGCCGGCTGGCGACCGAGCTGGGCCGGCTGGGCGTGATGCTCGTCGATGTCGTCGCCGCCGTTGGCACCTGATCCGGTGTGCCTTGTGCTGGAGTGGTGGAGCAGGCTGCCGCAA
>CADCUO010000008.1 GCA_902805915.1 uncultured Propionibacteriaceae bacterium
AAGATCGACGCCGCCATCGCGGTGTCCGAGTCCGCCCGGCGGGTGGTGGTGGAACATCTCGGTCGGGACGCCGTGGTGATCCCCAACGGGTTCACGTACGCGGACTTCGCCGCAGCTGGAGTCGCCCGGACCGACCAGTGGCGCGGCGGGGACCGCCCTCGACTGAGCTACCTCGGCCGCGTCGATGAGCCACGCAAGGGAGTGGACGTACTGCTGGCCGCGCTGCCTCAGATCCGTGCCGCGGTGGGACCGGTGGAGGTGGTGATCGCGGGGCAGGGCAGTCGGCGGTTTCCGCCCCACTGCCGGGTGCTGGGAACCATCAGCAACGAGGAGCGGGCGACGCTGCTTGGCGCCACTGACGTGTTCGTGGCGCCGCACCTGGCTAGGGAAAGCTTTGGCATCGTCTTGTTGGAGGCGATGGCGGCGGGCGCGCCGGTGGCGGCGTCCGACCTGCCTGCGTTCGTGGACATCCTGGGTGGAGCTCCGGTCGGTGAGTCCGAGCGCGGCGATGCACGGCTGGGTACCACCTTTCCCGTCGGCGACGTCGCCGGGCTGGCGTCGGCGGTACGTCGGGTCCTGCAAGACCCGGACCCGGGGCGGACCGGGCAGGCCCGTGCGGCCAGCGAGCGTTACGACTGGGCGGTGGTGGGAGATGAGATTGCGGAGGTGTACCGCGCCGCAGTGATGGTCAGCTCACCGGTGGACCTGGTCGGGCCAGGCCGGGCCGTGTCGAGGCGGGGGGACCGATGACCGGCTGGGAGCTCTCCACCGTCGCGACCGTCGCCTGCTGGGCGTTGGTCATCTCGCTGGTTGCCGGCTGGCGGTTGTCCCGGCTGGCGGCGCGGCTGCACCGGGCTCAGCACCGGGTGGAGCGAGCCTGGGCCGCGTTAGACGCCGCACTGGTACGCAGGGCCGAGCGCGCGGTAGAGCTGGTGGCCGACCCGCGACTCGACCCCGCTACGGCGCTGCTGATGCTCGATGCTGCGCAGCAGACTCTGGAAGCCGCGCAGCAGACCTCGGAGCCAACCCAGGACCGATGCCGACGCGAGCAGGCAGAAAGCCGGCTGAGCCAGGTCCTGGCCATGGTTGCGGTTCCGGGAATCGAGGTGGAGCAGCACCGGGCAGTGCTGGCCCGCCAGCTGCACAATGACGCGGTGGTGACGGCCCGCGCGCTGCGGCACCGCCGGGGAGTCCAGCTGTTCCGGCTGGGCGGGCAGGCCGAAGAGCCGACAGCTTTCGAGATGGCGGAATCCGACCGACGCGCGGTGCGGACTGGTGGTACGCCTGATGCAGTCGCGGCCGAACTAGTCTGGCGCCAGTGTTAGGAGAACTCGTGGCAACCGCTGAGGACGGCAGGACCAACCCGTCGGGGTATGACACCGATCGGGTCTGGACGCTGCCCAACGTGCTCAGCCTGGTACGTCTGGCCGGGGTTCCGGTGCTGTTGTGGCTGATCCTGGGGCCGGAGGCGGACCTGGTTGCGGTCGCGGTGCTGATGGTGGCCGGCTTCACGGACTGGCTCGACGGCTACCTGGCACGGACCTGGCACCAGCGGTCCCGCCTGGGACAGATGCTGGACCCGGTGGCGGACCGCTTCTACATCTTGGCGACCCTGCTGGGGTTGGCCATCCGCGACATCATCCCGTGGGAGCTGGTGGTGATCCTGGTAGCGCGGGACGTGGTGATCGCACTACTCGTACCGCTGTTGAAAACCCGCGGTTACTCATCGCTGCCGGTCCACTTCCTTGGCAAGGCCGCCACCTTCAACCTCCTGTACGCGTTTCCGCTGGTGCTGCTGGGAGCCTCTGAGGGGACCTTCGGCCTGATCGCCCGCGTGTTCGGCTGGGCCTTCGCGTTGTGGGGGACCGCCCTCTACTGGTGGGCGGGCGGCTTGTACGTGATCCAGACAGTCAGCCTGTTGCGGACCACTCCACCGATCCACCGCACCACAACGACTGCGCGGTCGCGATGACCACCCGCCAGGGCAGCGCCTCGTCGGGCCTGGAAGGTCGTACCACCGCCATCCGGAGTCCGGCGGATCCCCGGCCCATTGACGCCAGTATGGATCTGCTGAACCAGATCATCCGGCAGCCCGTGGACCCCGACTATGCCATCGTCAAGGCACGGGGCGAGAGCTCCAGTCGGCGTGGCATCGCCTTCGGCGCGGTAGCGGTCGTGATCGGTGCAATGTTCGCCTTGGCCGCCGTGCAGACCAGCCGCACCGCGCCTCAGCTGGCCGGGGAGCGGACAGAGCTGATCAGCCGGATTGAGGCGGCCGAGACCCAGCAGGACCAGCTTCGAGTGCGGGTTACCGCGCTGTCGGCCGACATCGACAGACTTCGCACCGGCGCACTGGGCGACGATGACACCGCCAGGACTCTGCAGACCCAGATCAACACCCTCGGCCCGGCGGTCGGTACCGTCGCAGTCAAGGGGCCCGGACTGCTGATCGTGGTCGATGACGCGCCATCCGCCTCCGACGATCTCCAGGATCGGGTCCTGGACATGGATCTGCAGGCGCTGGTCAACGGCCTGTGGCAGGCGGGAGCCGAGGCCATCGCCATCAACGGTCATCGGCTGTCCGCGTTGACCGCGATCCGCGGGGCAGGCGACGCCATCACGGTCGACTACCGGTCACTGACCCGCCCCTACCGGGTCGAGGCCATCGGCGATCCTAGGACGCTGCACGCACGCTTTGCTGAGTCTGCTGGTGGCATAACCTGGAACCAGCTAGCCCAGAACCGTCAGATGAGGTACGAGATCAGCAGCATGGACGAGGTGACCCTGCAGGCAGATCCGGGAATGGTGCTGCGCTGGGCGAAGAAGGCGAAATGATCCCGATCATCGGCTTGATTCTCGGCATCATCCTCGGCTTGTTCCTGGAGCCGACGATCCCGCTGGCGCTGCAGCCCTATCTGCCGATCGCGATCGTGGCCGCGATGGACGCGCTCTTCGGCGCCTTCCGCGCCTACCTCGACGGCAACTTCACCGACCGCGTGTTCGTGGTGTCCTTCATCTCGAACGTGCTGATCGCCGCCTCCATCGTCTACGTCGGCTACCAGATCGGCGTAGGTTCGCAGCTGTCGACGGGTGTTGTCGTGGTGCTGGGCATCAGGATCTTCACCAATGCAGCTGCTATCCGACGGGCGCTCTTCCATGCCTGAGCCCCGACCCGGCAGTCGGCCACGTCGCGCCTCGGCACACCGAAGCCTGCTGTCCGGCGCCCGGCTTGGGGTGCGACGTCGTACCCAGCAGCCAGCAGCGAACGAGATCAGCTCGCCGCCACCCGAAGACCTCCCAGACGAGCAGCAGTTCAGGGCGCTCGGTCCCATCGAGAACAGCAAAGTAGAGACAGCCAGCGACGGAGCAAGCGGTGAGGGAGCAACCGGTCAGGGAGCAAGCGGTGACGAATCAAGCGGTGACAGTCCAGACGACGCCGAGGCATCGCAGCGGCAGGTGGCAGGGCCGGTGGCGCGGCGGCGACTGTGGCAATCGCTGGCGCGTCCCGGGCAAGGCCAGGTGATCGCTGCGGTGATCTTGTTCGTGGTCGGTCTGGGCGGAGTCATGCAGGTACGGATCAACCGCGCCGACGACACCTACACCAACGCGCGGCGCGAGGATCTGGTCCAGCTGCTCGACGGGCTCGGCTCGCAGTCCCAGCGGTTGGAGCGTGAGATAGCAGATATGGAGCGGACCAAGAGGAGCTTGCAGTCCGGAGCCGATATCCAACGGGTCGCCCGACAGGAGGCCGAGGAGCGGGTGGAGGTGTTGTCGGTGCTGGCCGGTACGGTGCCCGCGGAAGGTCGCGGAATCCGGATGCGCATCATCGACCCCGAGGGCAAGGTGAACG
>CADCUO010000009.1 GCA_902805915.1 uncultured Propionibacteriaceae bacterium
CACCAGGTCGCCCTCGCGCAACACGTGATCGGCGCCGGGGATGCCGTGCACCACCTGGTCGTTGACCGAGGCGCAGATCGAGGCGGGGAAGCCGTGGTAGCCCTTGAAGGACGGCACGGCCCCGGCGTCGCGGATCACACCCTCGGCGATCGCATCCAGGTCTGCGGTCGAGACGCCCGGCGCGACGGCTTCGCGCATCCGGGCCAGCGCAGCGGCGACGACCAGCCCTGCGCCGCGCATCTTCTCGATCTGCTCGGGGGTCTTCAGCTGAACGTCCAGCTGGCGCATGGGCTATCCCCCGTACGACCGCAGCGCGTCGATGGCGCGCACCGTGACGTCCTCGACCGGTCCGGTCGCGTCGATGCCCACCAGCTTGCCCTGGGAACCGTAGTAGTCGACCAGCGGAGCCGTCTTGTCCGCGTACTCGACCAGCCGGTTGGCGATCGTGTCGGCCTTGTCGTCGTCGCGCTGGAACAGCTCGGAGCCACACCTGTCGCAGATGTTCTCCTTGCTGGTCGCGTCGAACTCGACGTGCCAGATCTTGCCGCAGCCACGGCAGGTACGGCGCCCGGAGAGCCGGCGGATGACCTCGTCGTCGTCGACGACGAGCTCCATCACCAGGTCGAGCGCCGTACCGAGGTCGGCGAGCAGCTTGTCGAGCGCGGCCGCCTGCGGGACGGTACGTGGGAACCCGTCCAGCAGGAAGCCGTCCCCCGCGTCCGGCCCGGCGAGCCGATCCCGGACCATGTTGATCGTGACTTCGTCCGGCACCAGCTGACCGGAGTCCATGTAGCGCTTCGCTTCGACGCCCAGCGGCGTCCCCTGCGACACGTTGGCCCGGAAGATGTCACCGGTGGAGATCTTCGGCACGGCGAGGTGGGCAGCGATGAACTCAGCCTGGGTTCCTTTACCGGCCCCCGGGGGGCCTACCAGAACCAGTCGCACCCTACATCGCCTCCCAGCAGCTAAATGAAGCACTGCGGTCCGAAGGTGCCCAACCAACCGCCGTCGACTGAGCCCCCCGACTCAGCTCGCCCACTACCGGAGGAACCCTTCGTAGTTTCGCTGCATCAGCTGGCTCTCGATCTGCTTCACCGTCTCCAGACCCACACCGACCATGATCAGCACGGCCACACCACCGAACGGGAAGTTCTGGTACTGCTGACTGTTCAGCCAGATGAAGAAGAAGTTCGGCAGTACCGAGATCAGACCGAGGTACAGCGCACCCGGCAGGGTGATCCGGCTGAGGATGAAGTCCAGGTAGTCGGCGGTCGGCTTACCGGGCCGGATGCCCGGGACGAAACCACCGTACTTCTTCATGTTCTCCGCGACCTCGGTCGGGTTGAACGTGATCGAGACGTAGAAGTACGTGAAGAAGATGATCAGCAGGAAGTACGTGGTGATGTAGATCCAGTGGCTCGGGTCGGCCAGGTTGTTCTGGATCCACTGCTGGTAACCCTTGAGGTTGTTCGGGTCGAAGAACTGCAGGTACAGCTGCGGCAGGTAGAGCAGCGAGGACGCGAAGATCACCGGCACGACGCCGGCCTGGTTGACCTTCAGCGGGATGTACGTCGAGGTACCGCCGTACATGCGCCGGCCGATCATGCGCTTCGCGTACTGCACCGGGATGCGGCGCTGGGCCTGCTCGATGAAGACGACTGCACAGATGACGAGCAGCACGAGCGCGATCACCAGGATGAACTTGGCGACGCCGCTGCTCTCCTTGATCGTCCAGCCCTCACCGGGGAGGCGGGCGGCGATCGAGGTGAAGATCAGGACCGACATGCCGTTGCCGACGCCGCGGTCGGTGATGAGCTCGCCGAGCCACATGACCACGGCGGTGCCGGCGGTCATCGTGATGACCAGCATGGTCAGGGTCAACCACACCGGGATGCCGGTGTTCTCCGGGATGATCTGCAGGGTGGGGTTGTTCTGGTCGCACTGGTTGTTGAACAGCTGCCCGGTACGGGCCAGCGCGACGAACGCCGAGGACTGCAGGACCGCGAGGCCGAGGGTCAGGTAGCGGGTGTACTGCGTGATCTTGGCCTGACCTGACTGGCCTTCCTTGCGGAGCTGCTCGAGGCGGGGAATCACCACGGTCAGCAGCTGCAGGATGATCGAGGCCGTGATGTACGGCATGATCCCGAGCGCGAAGACCGACAGCGACAGCAGCGCGCCACCGGAGAAGAGGTTCAGCAGCGTCAGGACGCCGCCGCTCTCGTCGGAGCCCTCGAGCACCTTGAGACAGTTCTGCACGTTCGTGTAGGACACGCCGGGGCTGGGCAATGTGGCACCGAGCCGGTAGACCGCGACGATGGCTACTGTGAACAGCAGTTTCTTGCGCAGGTCCGGCGTGCGTAGCGCACTAGTAAAGGCGGAGAGCAATTCATCCTCCTGCGCGAGGTGGCCGCCTGGACCGGCGGTTGGGTGGCATCGGTCCGGACGACCGATATCCCTAGCTGGGAACGGACTCTAACAGCCTGGTCGACCCGTGGTGGGGCACGGTCACCAGATGCCCGCGCCCTGAGTGCCAGGGACGGGTGGACGCCGGTAGAACGGTGGCGTCCGTCGACCTCGAACGGCCGGTCGGACGCCAGTACGGGGATGCCGCCCGATGCCTCTCAGCACCGGGCCGGCACCCCCGCGGAGCTCTTACAGCTCGGTGGCGGAACCACCGGCAGCTGCGATCTTCTCCTTGGCCGACTCGCTGAACGCGTGAGCCGACACCCGGATCGTCACGCCGCCCAGGTCCCCGGAGCCGAGGACCTTGACCGGCTGGCCACGACGGACCGCGCCGGCCTCGGCCAGCTCGACCGGGCCGATCTCGCCGCCGTTCGGGAACAGCTCGGCGAGCCGGTCCAGGTTGACCACCTGGAAGACGACCTTGTTCTTGTTCTTGAAGCCCTTGAGCTTCGGCAGGCGCATGTGAATGGGCATCTGCCCACCCTCGAACGCCGGCGAGACGTTCTTGCGGGCGCCGGTGCCCTTGGTACCGCGACCGGCGGTCTTGCCCTTGGAGCCCTCACCGCGGCCGACACGGGTCTTGGCGGTGTGGGCACCCGGGGCCGGGCGCAGGTGGTGGAGCTTGATGGTCATCGTGTGTCCCTGCTCAGCTGATCTCTTCGACGGTGACCAGGTGGGGCACCGTCGCGACCATCCCGCGGATCTCGGGACGGTCCTCCTGGACGACCGCGTCGTGGATCCGCTTCAGGCCCAGCGAGCGCAGCGTCTGGCGCTGGTTGGGCTTGGTGCCGATCGCCGACCGGATCTGGGTGACCTTGAGCTGTGCCATGTCAGACCCCCTGGCCC
>CADCUO010000010.1 GCA_902805915.1 uncultured Propionibacteriaceae bacterium
AAGGTTGCGAGGTTGCCTCGGCGAGGGTCACCAGTGGACCGTGATCGACAAGGTTCTCCTGCGAACCCCCTGCTGTCTCCTCACCGAGCACGTCCCCAGATCAAGTATTGAGAAATTGAGGAGTTAGTCGTGGCTGAGGTCAAGCTGAACGCCGAGATGCGCACCGAGTTCGGTAAGGGTGCCGCTCGTCGGATCCGGCGGGCGAACAAGGTCCCCGCCGTCCTGTACGGGCATGGCATCGATCCGATCCACATCACACTGCCTGGCCATGAGACGCTGCTTGCGCTGCGTACCGCCAACGCGCTGCTGTCGGTCGATGTGGACGGCCGCGCGCAGCTGGCGCTGCCGAAGCAGGTCCAGCGGGACCCGATCAAGCACACCATCGAGCATGTGGACCTCGTCCTGGTTCGCAGTGGTGAGAAGGTGACCGTGGATGTCGGTATCCACGTCGAGGGCGAGGCTGCCCCGAACACCATCGTGGTTGTCGACCGAGCCTCCGTTGCCCTAGAGGCGGAGGCAACCCATATCCCGACCCAGATCGTCGTCTCCATCGAGGGTCTGCAGGCTGGGTCGCAGATCCTCGCTGGCGACCTGTCCTTGCCTCAGGGCTCCGCCCTTGCGGTCGACAGCGACGTCCTGATCGTGAACATCACTCAGGCCCAGTCGGAGGAGGCTGCCGAGGCGGAGCTGGCCGAGGCCGAGGCCGAGCTCGGTATCGAGCCGACTGTGAGTGAAGAGCCGGAAGCGGAGGCCGAGTCCACCGAGGAGTCCGCAGAGAGCTCCGAAGAAGCCTAAGCCTCTGCCATGCAGCTGTGGCTCGTGGTCGGGCTCGGGAATCCGGGCCCGACCTACGCATCCCACCGGCACAATGTCGGCTATCTCGTCGTTGATGAGCTGGCCAGCCGGATGGGGGCGAAGTTCTCCACTCCACGCGGGATGCGCGCGGAGGTCGCCGATGTTCGGTTCGGGGGTGTCGGAGCCGACGTCGCTCGCGCAGCGTTGGTGAAGTCCCGTACGTTCATGAACGACACCGGCAGTGCGGTGGCCAAGCTGCTGGCGTACTACAAGATCAATCCGGACCACCTGGTCGTCATCCACGACGAGCTGGACATCGATCCGGGTCAGCTGCGGGTGAAGTTCGGCGGTGGTGACAACGGGCACAACGGGCTGAAGTCATTGCGGAAGTCGTTGTCCACTGGCGATTTCTACCGCGTCCGGGTCGGCGTGGGTCGCCCTCCTGGTCGGCAGGAGCCGGCCGATTTCCTGCTCAGCAACTTCCCGGCAAGTCACCGAGCTGATCTTGAAGTCGAGGTGAGTCGCGCGGCGGATGCCGTTGAGTCGCTGCTCACCGTCGGGCTGGAGAAGACGCAGAGCGCCTTCAACTCCTGATCACCACCCGGGAGTCGGGCCAGGCACACTTCGATGGTCTGTGCCCGATGACTTGATGACCTCCGAGAAGTCTGTAACTCAACAGATTCCCACCTCAGGAGGACAACATGACCACACTCAGGACCGATGGAGCGTTGGGGACCGGCCCTGCCGCCCAAAGCCCCGCTGTCCACCGCTCTGCCGTCCAACGCCGGGTCGGCCTTGCCATCACCGGCTCGTCGCCGCCTTCCTCGCCTTCGACGCGGTGATCCATCTCCTCAACATCGCAGTCGTACGCGAGGCGATGACCAGTCTGGGATTCCCGGTCGGCAGTGCCGTACTGATAGGGGCAGTCGAGGTAGTGTGCCTCGCGCTTTACCTGGTCCCGCGGACGTCGGTGATCGGGGCGATTGCGCTGACTGGATACTTGGGCGGGGCGGTGGCAGCGCAGCTGCGAATCGAAGCGCCGCTGTTCTCCACCTTGTTGTTCCCTGTCTACATCGGGATCGCTGTCTGGGTTGGTCTTTGGCTGCGTGACGCTGCTCTGGCTGCACTGGTCCCGTTGCGTTGCGCCGCAGTCGTCAACGACTGAGCTTGGGCAGTACCTCGGCTGCGAAGACGTCGATCCACTCCCGCTGGTTACGGCCGACGTTGTGCAGATAGATGCGGTCGAACCCGAGGTCGACGAACTGCTGGATGTAGGCGCGGTGCCGGTCCGGGTCGGAAGAGATCACCATCCGGCCGTCGAAGTCCTTCAGCCGCACCAGCTTGGCCATCTCCGCAAAGTCAAAGGGGGAACGGATGTCGGCCTTGGGGAACTTCATCCCACCGTTCGGCCACTCCACCAGCGCGTTGCGCTGCGCCTCTTCATCGCTGGCGGCCCAGGACATGTGCAACTGCAGCACCTTCGGCATCACGTCCGGATCCTTGCCAGCGGAACGGGCACCTTCGGCGAACTTGTCGAACAGCATGGAGATCTTCTCCAGCGGGGCGCCGACGGTGATCATTCCGTCGGCGAACCGCCCCGTACGCTTGGCGTTGAAAGGGCCGGCCGTGGCGATCAGGATCTCCGGTGGAGTCTCCGGCATGGTCCACAATCGAACGGTCTCCATGGTGAAGTACTCGCCCTTGTGCTTCACATCCTTGCCAGTGAACAGCTTCTTGATGATCTCCACCGCCTCGAACATCTTGTGCGACCGCTCCGCTGCCTCTGGCCAGTAGCCACCCACAAGATGCTCGTTGAGTGCCTCACCCGCGCCCAGGCCCAGCCAGTGCCGGCCGGGGTACATCGCTGCCAGCGTTGCCGACGCCTGCGCCACCACCGCCGGGTGGTTGCGGAAGTGCGGCGCAATCACCCCCGGGCCGATGTCGCCGGTGGTGCGTTCTCCCAGGGCAGTCAGCACATTCCAGACGAAAGCCGACTGACCCTGCTGCGGCACCCACGGCTGAAAGTGGTCAGCGGCCATCACACCGGAGAAACCCTTGCTCTCGGCGTACGCGCTGTAGTCGACCACCTCGGTGGGATGGAACTGCTCCAGCATGGCCGCATAGCCGATGGTCAGGCTCATCGGTGGTCACTTCCTCTCGGCGTCGGGGTGCTGCCTCACGCGGTGCCCATTATGTGCCGCCACGCCTCACCTCTGGTGGGTGGTCGCCTGAATACCAGCCTGGGTGCAGGTTTGGGCGTCTCCCCCAGGCCGCGAGCGTCGCCGCTGTGGGTGGCGGGTTGTACGTTTGTCCGGTGACCCTATCGGGACTCGTTGACCTCATCACCCAAGACCCCACCATCTCCGAGGCTGTCGGTGATGCGCGCCTCCGCGCCCTGACGGCATTGGACATCACCGCTCCGCCCCCACTTCGCCCGCTGATCGCTGCCGCGCTGGCGGCCAGCCATGACCGCGGGGGTGCCGGCCGGCCGGTGCTGATGGTGACCTCCACCTACCGGGAGGCCGAGGACGTCACGAGCGCTCTCCAGTCACTGGTGGGAGAGGACCAGGTCGCCTACTACCCGGCGTGGGAGACCCTCCCGCACGAACGGCTGAGCCCACGATCCGACACGGTTGGACGACGGCTGGCGGTGCTTCGACGGCTGGCCAACAAGGCCGGCGGGGAGCCGCCACCGAAGATCGTCGTTGCCCCGGTCCGCAGCGTGCTGCAGCCCCAGGTGAAGGGGCTGGCCGACCTGCAACCGGTCCAGCTCACGGTGGGGGAGGACTTCGACCCGGCCGACCTGTCGGCTGCCCTGGTCGGTGCCGCCTATATCCGAGTCGACCTGGTGGAACGGCGCGGCGAGTTCGCCGTTCGCGGCGGCATCGTGGATGTGTTCCCGCCGACCGAGGAGCATCCGCTTCGCATCGACTTCTTCGGCGACACGGTCGAGGAGATCCGCTATTTCACGGTGGCGGACCAGCGGTCCACCGACTCAACCGTCAAGCAGGTCATCGCCTCGCCCTGCCGCGAGCTGCTCCTCACCGACCAGGTCCGTTCCCGGGCAGCGGCGCTGGCGGTTGAGCATCCAGAGCTGATCGAGATGCTGGAGAAGATCGCCCAGGGCCACGCCGTAGACGGCATGGAGGCGCTGTCCCCGGCATTGGTGGACGGGACGGAACTGCTGGTCGACCTGATGCCCACCGACACTCACGTGCTGATCTGCGACCCGGAACTGGTTCGCGGCCGCGCGATCGATCTGGTGACCACCAGCCAGGAGTTCCTGCAGGCCTCCTGGGCAGCTGCCGCTGGCGGCGGGAAGACGCCGATCGACCTCGGCGCCTCGGCGTACCAGCCGCTGGCGGAGGTTCGGCAAGCCGCGATCAACCGCGGGCTGGCCTGGTGGACGCTGTCACCGTTCAGCGCCGGGCCCGTGTCGCCGGACACGCAGGTGCGGACCGAGGACGGCGAGCTGATCGACTTCCAGACACACGTCAGCGGTCGTGGGGTGGAGTCACGGACCGTCGCCGCCCACACCGGTGAGACCTACCGCGGCGACACCGAGGCCGCCGTGCTGGACATCGGCCGTCGGGTACGGGAGGGATGGCGGGTGGTGCTGCTGTCGGAGGGCAAGGGCATCAGCGCGCGGATGGCGGAGGTGCTCAGCGAGCACGACATCCCGGCCCGGACTCTCCCGGACCTGACCGCGATACCGATCGAGTCGGTCGCCTCCATCAGTGTCGGCGGCCTCCAGCACGGGTTCTCCGCCGACGCCGTCAAGCTGGCGGTGTTCACCGCGAGTGACCTGTCCGGGCAGCGTGCCGCCGACAAGGCGAACCGCAGGATGCCGAGCCGGCGGCGGAACCAGATCAACCCGCTGGAGCTTGCCACCGGTGACGCGGTGGTGCACGAGCAGCACGGCGTCGGTCGCTATGTGGAGATGGTGCAGCGTGCGGTCGCGGGGGCGACCCGGGAGTACCTGGTGATCGAGTACGCCCCGTCCAAGCGGGGACAGCCTGGCGACCGGCTGTACGTCCCGATGGACCAGCTGGACCAGGTCACCCGGTACGTCGGCGGCGAGAGCCCGACGCTGGACAAGATGGGCGGCGGCGACTGGAGCAAGCGCAAGAGCCGCGCCCGCAAGGCGGTCCGCGAGATCGCCGCCGAGCTGATCAAGCTGTACGCCGCCCGCCAGGCCAGCCGAGGCTTCGCCTTCTCACCCGACTCGGCGTGGCAGCGTGAGCTGGAGGATGCCTTCAACTTCGTGGAGACCCCAGACCAGCTGGCCTGCATCGAAGAGGTCAAGCGTGACATGGAGCAGATTGTGCCGATGGACCGGCTGATCTGCGGTGACGTCGGCTACGGCAAGACCGAGATCGCGGTCCGGGCGGCGTTCAAGGCCGTCCAGGACGGCAAGCAGGTGGCTGTTCTGGTGCCCACCACGCTGCTAGTGCAACAGCACCACGCCACCTTCGCCGACCGGTACGCGGGCTTCCCGGTGACCGTCGCGCCGCTCAGCCGGTTCCAGAGCGATGCCGAGTCCAACGCGACCAAGGAGGCAATCAAGGCCGGCGGCGTCGATGTCGTCATCGGAACCCACCGGCTGCTGTCCGGAGAGGTCCAGTTCAAGGACCTCGGCCTGGTGATCATCGATGAGGAGCAGCGGTTCGGCGTAGAGCACAAGGAGCAGCTCAAACGGCTACGGACCTCCGTCGACGTGCTGGCGATGTCGGCGACTCCCATCCCCCGCACGCTGGAGATGGCGGTCACCGGCATCCGGGAGATGAGCACGATCACCACCCCACCGGAGGAACGGCATCCAGTGCTGACCTTCGCCGGCCCGTACGACGACGCGCAGGTGACAGCGGCGATCCGACGTGAGCTGCTCCGGGAGGGACAGGTGTTCTACATCCACAACAGGGTGCAGAGCATCGACAAGGTGGCGAAGAAGATCTCCGACCTGGTGCCCGAGGCCCGGGTGGTGACTGCGCACGGTCAGATGGGGGAGCACCGGCTGGAGGAGGTCATGGTCGACTTCTGGGAGCGGCGGGCCGACGTTTTGGTCTGCACCACCATCGTCGAGGCGGGGCTGGACATCTCCACCGCCAACACCTTGCTGATCGAACGGTCCGACCTGCTCGGGCTGTCCCAGCTGCATCAGCTCCGGGGCAGGGTCGGCCGCAGCCGTGATCGCGGCTACGCCTACTTCCTGTACCCGCCGGAGAAGCCGCTGACCGAGACCGCGCACGACCGGCTGGCGACCATCGCAGCTCACACCGACCTCGGCTCCGGGATGGCGATCGCGATGAAGGACCTGGAGATCCGGGGCGCCGGCAACCTGCTGGGTGGAGAGCAGTCCGGTCACATCGCCGACGTCGGCTTCGACCTCTACATCCGGCTGGTCGGTGAGGCTGTGGCGGACTTCCGCGGCACCGACACCGAGCCCGAGCCGGAGATGCGGATCGAGCTGCCGATTGAGGCGCACCTGCCCACCGACTACGTCGAGTCGGAACGGCTGCGGCTGGAGATGTACAAGCGGCTCGCCGAGGTACGCAGTGAGGCCGACACCGACGCGCTGGTGGCTGAGCTCACCGACCGGTACGGCAAGCCGACACCCGAGGTGGAGAACCTGTTAGCCGTCGCTTCGTTCCGACTGGTGGCTCGAGCCGCCGGGATCACCGAGGTGGTCTCGTCCGGCAACTTCATCCGCTTCGGTCCGGCGGATCTGCTGGAGTCGAAGATGATGCGGCTGAAGCGGGTTTACCCCGGCTCGGTGGTCAAGAGCGCCGCCAAGATCATCCTGGTGCCTCGACCGACCACTGCGCCGATCGGTGGCCGGCCGGTCCGGGACACCGAGCTGCTGGACTGGTGTGCCGGCGTGGTCCGCGACATCTTCGGCTGAGACGGCATCTTCGGCCGATACAGGTGCCGACCTGGCCGGTCGCGCCGGCGGGGGCGCCAGGCAGCCGCCTGTAGAATCTCCGGGGACTTCTCAGCTCAAGGACAGGTAGTGATGACGGTGATGCAGGGCTCACGGGCACGGCTGGCAGCGGCTGCCGCGGCCGTACTAGCAACGCTGACGTTCTCGGGATGCTCCCAGAACTCCCCGGGAGTGGCTGCCTACGTCGGGGACCGGGAGATCTCCGACCGTGAGCTCAACGATGCGGTGGACGCGGTCAACCAGGCCCTCGGCGACCAGGGCCGGGTGGGCCGCGGAGATGTGGTCACGGCCATGGTGCTCGGCGAGGTGTCAGCCCAGGTTGCCGCCCGCAAGAACATCGCCATCACCGAAGCCGACCGCACCGCCCAGACCAACCCTGCGCTGCTGACGGTTCCGGCAGCTCGGGAGGTTGCCTTCGACGTCGCCGACTCGACCATCGTTCAGGAAAAGCTGGGTCCCGAAGCCTTCCTGGCCGAGATCAAAGCCACTCCGGTCACGGTCAACCCCCGCTACGGTGTCTGGAACCCCGACACACAGGGACAGTCGATCCTGGACAGCGGCGCCGGGTCGCTGTCTAAGCCCGGTGCAGAGCCAACCCCCTGAGGTGACCACCGCCGAGCATCCCGAGGTGGCCCGTCTGATCGAGGTGATGGCCACCCTGCGGGTGAAGTGCCCCTGGGATGCGGAGCAGACCCACCGCTCGCTGGTTCAGTACCTCCTTGAGGAGGCCCACGAGACCGTGGAAGCGATCGAGTCAGGTGACCAGGATCATCTCCGCGAGGAGCTTGGGGACCTGCTGCTCCAGGTCATCTTCCATGCGGGTATCGCGGCCGAACGCGCCGACGGATTCGATCTGGAGGATGTGGCGCGGGGAGTGGCTGACAAGCTGATCGAGCGGCACCCGTACGTGTTCGCCGGCCATGTCGTGCCTGCGGACCTGAACGGCAGCTGGGAGCAGCGCAAAGCGGTCGAGAAGGGCCGTCGTTCTGTGCTGGAGGGCATCCCCGAGCAGATGTCTGCCATGTCGAGGGCGAACAAGATCATCAGCCGGTCCCGGTCCCGGCAGGTCCACCTCGTTCTTGACGATGCCCCGATCGAGGCGGCGGAGGTCGGACGGGCGATGCTGTCGTTGACCGCCCGCGCTCAGGCATGCGGCATCGACCCGGAGCAGGCACTACGAGACGCCGTACGGGAGCTGGAGCGGCAGGTGCAGGCGGCGGAGTCTGACCAGACTGCCCGGAAGACCTAGGTCCGGAGCTCGACGGTCAAGCCGGCGACCGTGAGAACTATCAAGGTGCAGGGAGGCAGGCCCGATTGGCGAGGAGGTTCTTGAACTCCTCGGCATAGGCAAGCTGCTGCTGCAGGTTGCGGCAGCTCTCCTCGGCCCGGTCATGACAGGCGGCGACGAACGTTGATGCACTCTGCTTGTCAGCCGGTGGAGCGCCGGAGTCGGCGAGAACCGCCATTGAGTCCAGCAACTGCTTCATCTCATCGAGGGTAAACCCGAGCGGCTTCATGCGCCGGATGGTGCGCAGTCGGTCGACGTCGTGCTCGGTGTAGAGGCGGAAACCGCCGCCACTGCGGGCTGACGGGGTGACCAAACCGACCTCGTCGTAATGGCGCAGGGTCCGGATTGACAGCTCGGTGCGCTCGGCGACGATCCCGATCTGCATGTGCCCGTCGTCGTTCACCACGGGCCCCTCGTGTCTTGTCGCCGACTGCCGTCGGACCGTAGAACGGCGGCGCTCAGTTCGGGGCTCCGAGCTGGCCGCTGAGCTTGTCGTGCCACGCCAGGCTGGCTTCGTTGAGGCCGACGATCTCAACGTGCTTGCCTCGCTGGCGGTATTTGAGCTCGATTGCATCCAATGCGGCGACAGTGGATGAGTCGTAGATTTGGGAGTCGCTCAGGTCGATGATGACGTTCTGCGGGTCGCCGGCGTAGTCGAACTGGTAGACGAGGTCATTGCTGGAGGCGAAGAACAGGGCTCCCTTGACGGCGTAGACCCGGGTGTTCTCGTCGGGGTGCGCCACGTTGACGACCTCGGTGAAGTGAGCGACTCGGCGGGCGAAGAAGACCATGGCGACGAGGACGCCGCTGATGACGCCGTAGGCGAGGTTGTGGGTGGCGACCGTGACCACGACGGTGGTCACCATGATGGCGGTGGCACTGAGTGGCATCCGCCTCAAGGTGGCGGGGTGAATGCTGTGCCAGTCCAGGGTGCCGACCGACACCATGATCATGACTGCGACGAGCGCGGCCATCGGGATGATTGCGACGATGTCGCCGAGGCCGACGACCAGGATCAACAAGAAGACGCCGGCGAGGAAGGTGGAGATTCGGGTCCGCGCGCCGGAGACCTTCACGTTGATCATGGTCTGGCCGATCATGGCGCAGCCGCCCATGCCGCCGAAGAAGCCGGTGACGATATTGGCAACGCCCTGGCCCCAGGCCTCACGGCTCTTGTTGGAGTCGGTGTCGGTGATGTCGTCG
>CADCUO010000011.1 GCA_902805915.1 uncultured Propionibacteriaceae bacterium
GCGCGACTCCGAGTGGATGGGCCGGGTGCACCACTTCCTCGGCCTCGACGTCGGCGCCATCCTGTCGCAGATGGAGCCGGCCGAGCGTCGTCGCGCGTACAACGCCGATATCACCTACGGCACCAATAACGAGTTCGGCTTCGACTACCTCCGCGACAACATGGCGCTGAGCCTCGAGGAGTGTGTCCAGCGTGACTACCACTTCGCCATCGTGGACGAGGTCGACTCGATTCTTGTCGACGAGGCCCGGACCCCGCTGATCATCTCCGGCCCGGCCGAGGACTCCCACGCCTGGTACCCCGAGTTCGCCAAGATGGTGACTCGGTTGCAGCGCGACGTGCACTACGAGGTCGACGAGAAGAAGCGCACTGTGGCGATCCTAGAGCAGGGCATCGATCGGGTCGAGGACCGTCTGGGCATCGACAACCTGTACGAGTCAGCCAACACGCCGCTGATCTCGTACCTCAACAACGCGATCAAGGCCAAGGAGCTGTTCAAGAAGGACAAGGACTACGTCGTCATCGACGGCGAGGTCCTGATCGTGGACGAGCACACCGGCCGTACCCTGGTCGGCCGCCGGTACAACGAGGGGCTGCACCAGGCGATCGAGGCCAAGGAGAAGGTGGAGATCCGCGACGAGTACCAGACGCTGGCCACCATCACGCTGCAGAACTACTTCCGGATGTACGAGAAGCTCGCCGGGATGACGGGTACCGCCATGACCGAGGCAAGTGAGTTCCAGAAGATCTACGGCCTGGGTGTGGTGCCGATTCCCACCAACCAGCCGATGATCCGCGACGACCAGCGCGACCTGATCTACCGCACGGAGGAAGCCAAGTTCGCCGCCATCGTCGCCGACGTCGCAGCGCGGCACGAGAAAGGGCAGCCGGTTCTGATTGGTACCGCCTCCGTCGCCAAGTCGGAGATCTTGTCCAAGATGCTCAAGCAGGCGGGTGTTCGGCATGAGGTGCTGAACGCCAAGCAGCACGAGCGTGAGGCGGCGATCATCGCCCTCGCCGGCGCCAAGGGTGCGGTCACCGTGGCCACCAACATGGCCGGGCGCGGTACCGACATCATCCTGGGTGGCAACCCCGAGTTCCTGGCCGACAAGCTCCTCCACGACGCCGGCATCGACCCGCTGGAGAATTCCGAGGAGTACGAGGCCCGCTACCCGGGAGTGCTCGCCGACTTCGAGAAGCAGGTCGCGGCCGAGCACGAGGAGGTCGTAGCCCTCGGCGGTCTCTATGTGGTCGGTTCGGAGCGGCACGAGTCGCGGCGGATCGACAACCAGCTGCGCGGTCGCTCCGGCCGCCAGGGCGACCCGGGCGAGAGCCGGTTCTTCTTGTCGCTGGGCGACGACCTGATGCGGCTGTTCAAATCCGACATCGTGGAATGGGTCCTGCAGGCGCTCAAGGTGCCCGATGACCAGCCGATCGAGAACAAGCGGGTGTCGGCCTCCATCGCCAGCGCCCAGTCCCAGGTCGAGGCGCAGAACTTCGAGATCCGCAAGAACATCCTGAAGTACGACGACGTGATGAACCGGCAGCGGCACGCCGTCTACGGTGACCGGCGGAAGGTGCTGGAAGGTGCCGATGTCGAGCAGCAGCTGCGGACCACCGTCGACACGGTGGTCGAGCAGTACGTCCGCGGTGCCACCGAGGGCTTCGCCGAAGACTGGGACCTGGAGCAGCTGTGGACCACGGTCAGCACCTTGTACCCCGTGTCGCTGAAGCGGGAGGAGTGGGAGGCCCGCGATGACATCGATCAGCAGGAGTTGATCGACGCCTTCAAAATCGACGCCCAGGCGGCCTACGACAAGCGCGAGGCGGCCCTTGGTGCTGAGGTGATGCGCGAGCTGGAGCGGCGCGTGATGCTCACTGTGCTGGACCGGAAGTGGCGCGAGCACCTCTACGAGATGGACTATCTGCGAGAGGGCATCGGTCTGCGTGCCATGGCACAGCGCGACCCGCTGGTGGAGTACCAGCGTGAGGGCGGCGCCATGTTCCAGTCCATGATGGACGCGTTCATGGAGGAGGTCGTCGGTTTCGTCTTCCACCTCGAGGTCCAAGTGGACCAGGGCCCGTCGGTGGGTGTGATCGCCGGCCCAGACGGGCAGGCGGTTCAGATCGGGGACGGTTCCCGGAACTCGAGTCTGCCGCTGATCGAGTCCGGGCCCGACCCGGACGGACCTGGCGTGGAGGTGCACGCGGTTGGTGGCGCCGACGTAGCGGTCGAGGAGGTGTCGTTCGCCGAGGAACCCACTGGTCAGCCGACCGAGGAGCGCAGCCCCGCGAATGTTCCCGAGAAGCCCGTCGCGGAGGAAACCAGCGGTGAGCACCATGCGGTTGCGGCCAGGCCGACGATCAGGGGCAAGGGTTTGAACGGGTCGGCCGGCGGCAACCGGTCATACTCCGCACCTGGGGAGGACGGGTCGGTGAGAACCTCGGGGAAGACCGCCGGCGCCAAGACCGCCTACGCGGATGTGGGTCGAAACGCCCCGTGCCCGTGCGGGTCGGGCAAGAAGTTCAAGATGTGTCACGGGCGCCCGCAGTCGGCCTGACCACCACCGCTCCTCCACCCATCGGCCCAGTGGCGGTCACCGCTCCCCGCCGGCGCCCGGACCCATCTCCAGAGCAGTGCACAACCAGCGGTCGCACCAGGCCTCCAACCTAAAGGCGATGGCGACTGAGCGGCGACCCAGCAACAGGTGTGCGGTGACCTCGACCGCCTCCGGGTGCGGGCACTGGACTCGAACCGAGTGCAGCACCGGCGGTCGCCATCCGCGCCCCGATCCCGTGTCGGACGGTCGGGAGCGCCGCCGCCGTAGGTGCATGGTGATGGAGCCAAGCACCCGCTCATCTACCCACCGACTGAGCTGAGTGACCGGCCGATGGCCGTGCAGAGTCTCCAGCAGGGCCGACGCCAACGACGCGCTCCAGGCGGCAGGGTCCGGCAGGTGTGGAGCGGGGGGAGCGGACCACCGGTTCCGAAGCACCACCGGACGGCGATGCGCACCGCCGGGGCTGTCACCGTCTGGCTGGTCGGGCAGGGTGGGTTGGTGCTCCGATAGCGCGGGCGTACCGGCCCGGCTAGCTGGCCGGGGCCAGGTCCTGGCCGGCGGACGGCCGTCGATGACCGGCTGAAGGTAGGGCCGGGCAGCACTGGCGGAGGTGAGTGTGGTTGCCATGGTGGTTCCTCGAGTTGGTCGGACACGTCGATGGACACCAGCGTGGAACAGCGCGCGAGGGTACCGGCCGACCGCAGGCATATCTGTGGAGAACTCGACGCCCGGTCTTTCGAGCGGCCCAGACGACCAGGACCTCAGACCACCAGGAAGGACTGGATGGTGTAGTGGGTGGCGCGGTAGATATGACGGCCGAACTCCACGAACTGGCCTGTGTCGTCGTAGGCCAGCCGGTCCACCGTCAGGCACGCCGCCGGATACTCCTCGTCCAACAAAGCCGCTTCCTCCGCAGTCATCAGGCGCGCACCAATCCGCTGGTGGGCCAGCTTCAGGTTGACTCCGATGGCCCGGAGGCACGCGTAGAGGCTCCTGTCCCGCAGCTGCTCCTCGGTCAGCCCGAACCTTGTCGGCAGATAGTTGGTCAGGACCGCCAGCGGCGCGTCATCGGACGACCGGAGCCGTCGCACCTTGACGAAGTCGATGTCTGTGTTCTCGGTGGAGCTGATCGCGTCACGGACGTCCGGCTCCAGCTCGCCCAGCTCGTAGGACAGCAGTCGGGTCCCCGGCTTCTTGCCTGCCTGCTCGAGGTCCTCGTACAGGCTGGTGAGGCGCTCTTCGCGACTGAACTGGGAGTGCACCACCTGCGTGCCCACCCCACGTTTGCGGACCAGGAGGCCCTTCTTGACCAATTCCTGAATGGCCTGACGGGCGGTAGGCCGCGACAGTCCGAGCCGGCGAGTCAGCGAGACCTCATTCTCGAGCCGGTCACCGGGGGCCAGCGTGCCGCTGTTGATAGCGGACTCGATTGACTGCGCGAGCTGGTAGTACAGCGGCACGGGCGAGTTGCGGTCGAGTGTGATGTCTAGCTCACGCATCGTCGGTGCATCGCTCATGGCGTCATGATATGGCCGGGATGGTGCCATCCGAAGCAAATGACATGATGTCCACGCATTTCCTGCTTGGCGTCCGTGGTAGGGCTAGGGCGAGAACAGCAGCACCAGCCCGGCGCAGGTGAAGCAGACCATCGCCAGCAGCATGGGCCACTGCGCGCGCAGGGCCGCATCATGACGGACCAGGGCGAGCGCCCTCTCGTGGGCGGCCACGATACCCACGAGATGACCGAGCAGAATCGCCGCCAGCTGGACAACAGCTGTCACAGTCGGGTGGTTGAAGATGCCGGCATTGACCCCCATCTCCGCCGACCCGAAGACGTTCCAGCCGAGGCCAAGAGGGTCAGACATGTTGATGGCTGTGCGCTGTCCTTCGATGACCAGCAATGTGGTGTAGTGGGCGACTGCATAGCCGACCACGATCGGTACCAACGAGGCAGCCATCAGCCGAGGGAAGTGGCGAGCTGCCGGGCCATCGCCGCCTCGATATCGACCCATCCAGGCGGCCGCTGCGCTGAAACTGAGGTAGATGATCGTGGTCATGGTGAGCAGGCCCGCCGTGGCCCACAGGGTGGCCGGCGCAGCGGAGGCTTGAACGGTCTTGATCCACCAGCTCGTACGAGCGAAGCTGTCGAACGCGGTGCTGCCGAGCAGCACCGCCAGCACCGCCGGAGTTCCCGCCGGCGGCGTCCAGGAGTGCAGGTTTGCCAGCGGGCTGACCAGTCGGATCTCGCCGTTGATCCGACGCCAGATCGACACCTGGGCCACTGCAGTCGCGTATGCCTCGAAGGGGTCAGCTGCGGCGATCCAGCGGCGGCCGAAGAGGACGGCACCGAGGATGAGAAGCACCAGCCACGCCAGCGCCCAGACACGCAGCACCGCCAGGCTGGTACGGTCCGGTTGGACCAGCTCCAGGAAGCCGAACCCAAACACGGAAACCAGAGCTGGCCAGATACCGACCCACTGGGGCAGCTCCAGGAGCCCCTCGTCCGGGTCAGTACGAGCCGCCAGGCAGAGTCCCCGATGGAGGGTGCGCAGCGGGTTAGTCGCACGCCAGAAGGTGCCCAGCACAAGCGAAAGCGGCACCAGACCGACCCACATCCAGGCGTAGACGAACCCGAATGCGGGGTTGGTCAGCCGGTCCTTCCCGGCGAACAGCGCCAGCGCGGCCCAGGCGTAGACGGCTGCCACTGCCAGCTGAGCGGCCAGCCGCGCTCCGGGATGGTCGATCATCCGGGTGAGGCGGGGCAGTGCGATTCCGCCGGGGTGGGTATAGCGAGGCTCCCGCCAGGCGACGAAAAGCACCAGAAACGACACGACGACTGCTACAGCGGCACCGGTTACCACAAAGGAGAAGGGAAGCGGGAGGTCCTGGCGGCTGCCGATGCCGTGCAGCGGTACGGGGATGATCATGAACGTGCTCGGGAGGGCAATGGTCAGCGCACGTTCAAGATCACGAAGATCTTCCCGAGGTGGTGGGACTCGACCTCGAAGCTGCCGGTTTCGGTAGCGACGAACCGGCCGCTGGCGGGCATCCCGGCCTCGACCTTGATCTCGATACCCTCGTCTGCGGTGTGGGCGTGTATCACGTCGTCGGAATCACTGGTCACCTTCAAGATCACCGTCTGCCCCTTTGCGACATCGACTCGGTCCCCACTGGGGCTCACCTCGCCATCGCCAATGGTGAGGTTGATCGTCACTGCGCTCGCCTGCGCCGACGGTGTGCCGGTCGTGGCGGCAGTCGGTGTCGCCCTGATCGTTGTCACCCTGGTCGGTGTGGCACTGGCCGGGGTGGCATTGATCGGGGCCGCCTGGGAGGTACAGGCGACCGACAGAAACACCGACGCGAGTGCCCAGGTAAGAGCGGTGACGAACCGGGCAAGCGAGGACATGGCTCCCTTCCATCTGTACCGAGTCCCGAACTGCGCTCCGGCTCCGGGAGGCGTCCGGGTAGTACCGTATACGGCAGCCACAACACCTTGGCCGGTGGTTTCGAACAGGTCGGTGGGAACCGATCAGGAGGGTGCCTGATGCCTGATCGACTGACTCCGCTGGAAGTGTCGTTGCTTGCCCTCGACACCGCCCACACCCCGAGCCATGTCGGCACGGTTGACGTGTTCGATGTGGGCGGGCAGGAGTTCGACTACCAGAAGCTGATCGCGCTGATCCGGGAGCGCATCGCCTTCGTGCCCCGCTACCGACAGCGGGTGCGCTCCGTCCCGGCGCGGTTGGCTGGACCGGTGTGGGTGGACGACGAGGACTTCGACCTCACCTTCCACGTCCGGCGCTCGGCGCTGCCGCGGCCCGGCACGGTGGAACAGCTGCGTGAGTTCGTCGGCCGGGTGATGGCTCGTCGGATGGACCGGTCCCGGCCGCTGTGGGAGATGTATCTGGTGGAGGGGCTGGAGGACAACAGGTTCGCGCTGGTGTCGAAGTCCCACCTCAGTCTGGTGGACGGCATCGACACCGTTGACATCGGGCAGGTACTCCTCGACGCCCAGGTGGCGGCGACCGCAGGACCTACCCGCACGTGGCAACCTCTACCTGAACCGAGCTCGGCCGAGCTGCTGGCCAGCGCCTTGTGGCAGAGCGCGCAGGATCCCGTACTGGCGTTGGAGAACGTACGCGGGGCCGTGACCGGTGCTCTCGGCGTCGCTGTCGCGGTGGGCGAGGCGGTCGGCGGTGTGGGCGGCGCGCTGGGCGAGCTGGCCGCATCCGCTCTCCGCGGCGGCAGACCGCCAGCGGACTCACCGCTGACCGGCCCGGTATCCGAGCAGCGGCGGTTCGCCACTGTGGCGGCGCCGCTCGCAAATTTCAGAGCGGTGCGCGTCGAGCACGACCACACCGTCAACGACGTAGTGCTCGCGGTGATCGCAGGGGGCCTGCGGTCGTGGTTGCTGACCCGCGGAGAGTCGCTGAGCTCCAGCAGCACCCTGACAGCCCTGGTTCCGATGAGCGTCACCGACGACAGAGGTGGTGAACCGACGTCGCTCGGCTGCCAGGTCGCACCACACCTGCAGACACTGCCCATCGGGGAGCCGAACCCGTTGGTGCGGCTGCACCAGGTCGCCTACGGAACCCGTGCCCATAAGGACACAGGTCGATCTGTTGCGGCCCGAACACTGTCCGACATCGCCGGTTTCGCACCGACCACACTCCATGCTCTGGGGGTGCGGGTCTCCACCGAGACGGTCCGGAAGCAGCACGACCTCCTGGTCACGAACGTGCCGGGCCCGCAGATCCCGTTATACGCGGCAGGTTCGGACATGCTGGCCAGCTATCCCGTGTTGCCGCTCAGCCCGGGCCACCTCCTCGCCATCGGGGTCACCTCCTACAACGAGAAGGTCTTCTTCGGGTTGACCGCTGATCGGGACGCCATCAACGATCTCGACGTTTTGGCGCAGTGTCTTCAAGACGCCCTGGAGGAGCTGGTGGACACCACTGTCCGGGCGGCAGCCACCCGTCAGCCAACCAGGAAGGCCTCTCCGGCGGCTCAGCGTGCTGCTGCCAAGAAGGCAGCGGCCAGGGCGGAGGCAGCGCGGCAGGCGTCAGCCCAGAAGCGAGCCGCAGTACGCAAGATTGCCGCCACGGCGGCAGAGATCGGCGCCACCGGACTGACCCCGAGAAAGGCGAGCGCGGCCACCCGGACATCTAAGAGAACTCCTCGCGCAGCGGAGCCCGCCAAGAGGGCAGCCCCAACCCCGCGGACGGTGAAGAAGGCCGCAGCAACACCGCCGCCGAGGGCCCCTGAGTGGACCGCGGAGGCAGCTCGACCGACCCAGCGCGAGGACCGGGGATGATGGTCTTTCTGCCGCTGAGTCGAAGCGAGGCGGTGGCGCTGCGGAATGGTACGACGCAGCAACCCGGTGCGTCGGAGCCGGATAGGTCTCCCAGGTGGACAGGTCATGCCGCAACCGACGCGCTGATGTCGTCGCACGAGTACGACGCCGCGGCTACGGAGGACGCCGACTATGCCGCCCTGTGCTACGCCGGTGTTCGCGCCCTGACCCGGACTCAAGATCGACTTCGGCTGGTGCTAGCAGCCGAGGTCACTGATGCCGATGTCAATGTGGATGTTGATCTAGGCGGAGCTGCCGACCCGTACGGCGAGGTTCAAGTACACCAGATCCAGTGGCGAGCCGTCACGGCCTTGTTCTCCGACGAGCGGGAGAGTGCTGCCGCGGTAGCGGCGGCACGAGCTGCGCTCGACGGTGACACGACGCTGCCCGATGCGCTCCAGATCCCTGCCGTACAGGCGCTGATGGATGATCACGACCTGCTGTGGTACGCCCCGGCGGAGCTTGACCAGCTACCCGACTGAGGGGCGCCGGATTCTGCGGCGCACCCTGCAAGGCCAATCTCACTCGCTGGCGGTACCAATAAGGCACACTGGTGCCATGCCACGCTCAATCTGGAAGGGCGCCATCTCCTTCGGTCTGGTGACAATCCCGGTCAAGCTCTTCTCAGCCACCGAGGAGAAGGACATCAGCTTCCGCCAGGTGCACCCCAAGGACGGTGGGCGGATCAAGTACAGACGGGTCTGCGAGGTATGCGGGGAGGAGATCCCGTTCGCTGAGATTGCCAAGGGATACGAGCTGGCTGACGGTCGAATGGTGATCTTGGAGAAAGAGGACTTCGACCAGCTGCCTCTGACAACCACCAAGGCGGTCGAGGTAGTTCAGTTCGTCGCCGAGGAGGATGTCGACCCAACCTACTTCGCGAAGACCTACTTTCTGCAGGCCGACGGCCCCGGCACCAAGCCGTACGTGCTGCTGCGGGACGCGTTGGTCAAGACCGGACAGAGCGCAGTGGTGAAGGTGGCACTCCGGTCTCGGGAGGCGCTGGCCCTGATCCGACCGAAGGACGGGGTGCTGTTGATGCACACGATGTTGTGGCCTGATGAGCTCCGCGACGGCTCATTCGCTGCTCCCGCGGACACCGTCACCGTATCCGACGCCGAGGTGACCATGGCTGAGTCCTTCATCGAGGCGCTGAGCGGCGACTTCCGCCCTGAGGACTTCACAGACGCCTACCGCGAGGCGCTGGAGGAGCTGGTGGAGTCAAAGATCTCCGGGGTAGAGCTGCCCGAGGAGGCTGAGGCACCTCAGGAGGCAGAGGTCGTCGACCTGGTGGCGGCGCTGCGGGCCTCGGTTGAGGCGGCGAAGAAGCGTCGCGAGGAAGCGGAGCAGGCCAAGGCCATCTGACCGCGTACTCCTGGCGCCCCAGCGGAGTAGCCTCGGTGCGTGGATGCCGTCACAGTTGTCCCCAAGCCTGTCAACGAGGTCGTACTCGGCTATGGTCCGGGCTCGGCAGAGCGATGCGCTGTCGAGGCCAAGCTTGACGATCTCTACAAGCGATCGCCGTTTGAGCTGACCGCGGCCATTGGCGGTCGCCGGCGACTTGCCCGCGGAGCCACCTTCGACGTCACCATGCCCTCTGAGCACCGGCATGTCCTGGGCTGGTCCGCCGCCGCAACTGCGGCCGACACGAGCGAGGCGATCCAAGCGGCTCGGGAGGCGGCGCCAGGCTGGGCCGAACTCGACTTCGACGCACGAGCCGCGGTCTTCCTCAAGGCGGCTGAGCTGCTCTCCGGATCGTGGCGTCAGACCTTGAACGCTGCCACCATGCCC
>CADCUO010000012.1 GCA_902805915.1 uncultured Propionibacteriaceae bacterium
CGCCCCCGCCAGCTACAGCGATCGCTGCGCTCACCGTCGACTGCTCGGACGCGAAGGCCATGGTGCAGTTCTACAGAGTCGCTTTCGGCGGTAGTGCCGACCCCGACTTCCCAGATCTAGACTGCGTTCGAGTCGACGGCCTACTCATGCTCTTCCGCGAGCTTGACGGCTGGGACCGACCTACCTGGCCCGCTCGAACGTCCAGATGCACCTTGAGATCTACGTCGATGACCTACAGCAAGCGGAGGCCCGACTCGTGAGTCTCGGTGCAGGCAAACCTGCAGAGCAAGACCCGACAAACCCGGGTCTAATCGTCCTGACTGACCCAGCCGGTCACCCCTTTGCATCTTCGAGCGGCCCACTCCTGGCTCTTGAGAGCCAGAATCACTACGCTGGGCAACCTTCCGTAGACCCTTCCGCCTTCGGTGGCTCGTAGTCCGTTAATGACCGGACTTGTGCCTGACAGGGCGATTCAGGCTCCCTGCTCAACCATTCGAGACGCATTCGCGACGGTAACGTGACCGCCATGGGTACCAAGGCGGAGCGGCAGGTTGCGCGCGCTCTCGTGGCTGCCTACCACGAGGCACGGCTGGCCGATCTCATCGAGCATGTCGCGGAAGAGTTGGATCGGTATCGCGCTGGCCAAGTCGACGCCTACGCCGTTGACGAAACGGTGCATCACTACCACCGGGCCAGCCAAGAGCTCTGGAAGTTCTGCTGGTCTGGCGGCCTCGGGGCGAACATCGAAATCGTCGCGAGGACGCTCGAACAACTAGCCGAAGACGGGCAGACGGTGGACTGGTGGGAGCGCATCCCCCCTCGGAAAACCCAATAGCCTTCCACCTGGCCGGGCGGCTGGAAGACCTTCACAGCCAGCTACTGGCTGCGACCTCAGCGCGCCCGCAGGCGGGTCGCTTATCGGAGCAGCACTGTGCCAGGCGGCATCGGCGATCGCGCCCTTTTGCAGCGTGAGGCACGTTCGTAGGTGATGAGCGCGAGTCAGGTGGCAAGGCTGCAGCTGCAGCTGACCGAGCGCGGTGTCGATTGCTGCGTCGTAGGTGGCTGGGGCGTCGACGCCCTGGTGGGAACCACAACCCGGGAGCACAAAGATCTCGACGTGCTGCTGCCACTGACGGCGCTGAAGGACGGCATGGCCCTCTGGGCCGAGGAAGGTTTCGAACTGGCCTACACGTGGCCGGAAAATCGTGGAATTCCGGGAGCCCACCCGCTATTGGGCGATCCGATCCCGTCGGCTTTCGTACTGACCCACACTGACGGTCGCGAGATCGATGTCCACGTCTATCAGGCTCTCGACACGCGCGTCATCTGCCTGTGGGACACCGATCGCGCGCTGGAGCCGGAAGACATCGCCGCCACCGGGTCTATCGACGGAGTTCCTGTGCGCTGCATGACAGCGTCGATGCAATTGGCCTGCCACCAGGGCTACGACCTGCCCCCCGCCCATACCGCTGACGTGAGCCTCCTGCAGCAACTGATCGCGTTGAACTTCGAGTAGGTGCCATCAGCACGTTGGTGCCCCCGTAGACGTCCGCCGGATCGGACGGCCAGTTCCGACCTCCGACGCAATCGCCCACCTCGGATCGGTGCTGTCAGGATGGGTCGAGACGTAGCCCACCGCATCGAGCAGCTGAGCCAACAGTTAGGCCAACGCGTCGGCGTCAATCATCCCGAGACCCGGGTGCAGGTCTGGACACAGGCCGTCCCGGTTGACGTTCCTTCTAGGGCGCCGCTTGCGCGGCGAGTCCACACCGTCTCACCGCGCTCGCGTACAAGAACCCTCGCGGGTGGCGGTTCAGGGACTGTCTGTCGACTTTCGGTTCGGAAGATGGGCGACGGCCGCTCGGGCTCGGGTGGTGCCGGACGCATCCGGTCCAGTGTGCGGTAGATCGTGGATCGGCCGACGCCGAACAGCTCGGCGAGTTCGGCCTGGGTCTAGGTGCCCAGGTCGTGCAGTTCGAGAACGTGCTTGGCCTGGTTCTGCTTCAGCTTGGGCTGCTTACCGCGCCGTGTGGATCGGGTGGACCCAGACCGGTTGGTCGCGGAGGATCGGGCAGAGGAGCGTGGGCCGGGCCTGCCCGCAGACCCGCTGCGGTGGTCCCTGATCCGCCCTGGTGCCAGCCCCGGCCCCTTCTTCACACGGCCAGTTGACGTCAACACAACCGCCAAGATCTGGGAGGTGTTGCAGCCGCCGTGGAAACCGACTCTGGGACAACTGATCAGTGTTCGGCTGCCGTTGACACCCCGTAAATACCTCGCCCGAACGTCTCCTTACCCCTCTGCCTTTCCGGCCACGAGCGTCCGGTGAGGCGTCGGCGTTAGTGACTCATCCGGCCGTTGATTTCGCATAGCCTTCTCCAAGAGCGGGTAGATGGTGAGAGGGTTCCGGCAGGACCTGCCGCACCTGTCCAAGCGCGAAGGAGCGTCACATGGAATTGCCGCGGCTTCTGCTGGAGATCTCCGGCCTGCTGATCGTCGCGGTGCTGCTCAGTCTCGGTGCCCGGCGGATCGGCGTACCGCTCAGCGTTGTTCTCGTCGTCGTTGGATTTTTGGCCACCCTGGTTGGGCTCACCCCGGAGATCGGCGTCCTGGAGGGGGAGGCCTTCGAGGAGGTGGTCGTCTTCTTGTTCCTTCCGGTGTTGGTCTTCGCGGCCGCACTGGGCATCGATCTGCGCGCTTTCATGCGGAATCTGGGCGCGATCCTGGCGTTGGCGGTGCCGGCCTTCCTTCTCTCTGCGGTCCTGGTGGGGGTGACCCTGCACTGGGCTCTGGGCACCGCGCTTGCTGTCGCCTTGCTGTTCGGCGCGTTGATCTCCGCCACCGACCCGGTGGCGGTTGTGGCTGTATTCCGTGAGGTCGGTGTGCCGCGACGGCTGTTGACGCTGGTGGAAGGGGAGAGCCTTTTCAATGACGGCGTCGCCATTGTCTTGTTCGCCATCCTCCTCGAGGGCGTGACCGGAGGGTCGGTCAGCGTTGTCTCCGGCGTGTTGGACTTCGTCGCCGTCTTTGGCGGCGGTGCGCTGATCGGGGTCGTCCTGTGGTTGGTCGCCGCTCTGGGGTTACCGTGGCTGGACCGATTGCCCGCCGCGGCGCTCTCGCTGGCCGTGGCGTACGGCAGTTTCGTCCTTGCCGACGCCGTGCTCGGCTTCTCCGGCGTGATTGCCAGCGCTGCCGCTGGGATGGTGATGGCTGGACTGGCGCCCAGCCGCGCGTCGGCGGAGGTGCGCGAGATGTGGGAGCAGCTGTGGGAGGGGCTGGACTACGTCGCCAACGCTGTGCTCTTCCTGCTGATCGGTTTGGTGATCGGTCCTGGTCCGCTGGTCGAGCACGCCGGGGTCATCCTGCTTACAGCGCTTGTCGTGCTCGCCGCGCGGGCGCTGGCGGTGGTGCCGGTGGTCTGGCTGCTCGAACGAGTTGCACATATTCCCCGGCTGGGTTGGCGAAACGAGGCCGTCCTGATCTGGGGCGGGCTGCGCGGTGGCGTCGCGTTGGCGCTGGCCTTGGCGCTGCCCGAGGAGCTGGCCGAGCGGGAGCTGCTGGTGGCTC
>CADCUO010000013.1 GCA_902805915.1 uncultured Propionibacteriaceae bacterium
GAAGGGGTGGTGTCGAAAATCGGCTATCGGGCTGACATCGTCGCCAACGGAGCGAAGGCTCTCGCAGCCCTCGCCAGCATCTCCTACGCCGCCGTTCTGATGGACTGCCATATGCCGGTGATGGACGGCTTCGAGGCGACGAAAGAGATACGGCGGCTCCAAGGCGACGGTCGGCGGACGCCCATCATTGCAATGACGGCCGGGGCGATGGCCGAGGACAGATAACGCTGCCTCAGTGCGGGAATGGACGACTACATCTCCAAACCCGTGAGCATCGAGGTGATGCGGAGCTGCCTCGCCCAGTGGATAGAGCCACTCGAACGGCACGCACCCTCCGATGTGGTGAGCGCTGCGCCCACCATGGCGGAGCAGAGCGCTCCACTGGAGCCTGCCATAGACCAGCAGCGGCTGGAGGATCTCCGCGACCTTGGCACTGCAACCAACTCCAACTTCCTCGCTCTGCTCGCCGACATGTTCGCCACCGACGGCGCCGCTGGACTGGGTGCCATGCGCGAGGCCTTGGCCGTACCGGCGAGCGCTGACCTGCGGGAGGCCGCGCACAAGCTGAAGGGTGCGTCTGCCAACATCGGCGCCAACCGGGTCGCCGCGCTCTGCGGCGAGCTGGAGGTTGCGGCGGCGGACCCTGACCTGGCTAAGACGGCGGGAACGCTGCTGGACGAGCTCGAGACCGAGCTGGCGCGAGCCAACGATTCTCTCGCCCACTCCGTCGCGGCAGACCTGCATGTGGTGCCTTCCGGCGCAGCTGGGTAGTACCACCCAGCACGACCGGGTCCGATCAACTGCCTGACCGTCGCCCTCCTGCGCCTGTGGCATAGTACTGGCCAGACATCGAACGTCGGGTACCCCGCTGGCCGTGAAAGGGCTGCATGAGACAGAACCTTACGGAGCGGCTGCTCTTCCTCCGAGCTTTCGTGACCCATCCGACGCGAGTCGGAGCCATCCTGCCGACCTCGCGCCGAGCCGTGCGAGACATGCTTGACCTCGGCGACGTGGGGGCTGCAAATCTCGTGGTCGAGCTCGGCGCCGGCACCGGGGTGTACACCCGGGAGATCCTCGCCCGGCTCTCTCCCGGAGCCAAGCTGATGGCGCTGGAGATCGACCCGCAGCTGGCCAAGCTCCTCGGTGAGGAGTTCTCGGATCCACGGCTGCAGGTGATCTGTGACTCAGCGGAGAACCTGCACCGCCACCTCAGTGGCGCCAGGGCTGACATGGTCGTGTCGGGTCTCCCCTTTACCTCGTTGGAGTCTGACCTTCGTCGGCGAATTCTCGACCAGATGGTGCAGGCGCTGGCTCCGGGTGGAGTGGCCCTTGTCCTGCAGTACTCGCCTTTCATCGTGAAAGAGCTGCGGCTTCGATTCGGCTCGGTGAAGCGGATCATCTCACCGGTGAATGTTCCACCTGCCTTCTTGTTCGCCTGTTCGGCCGACCGGACCGCGGCTGCGCCGGACGCCTCGAATTGATGAT
This sequence comes from uncultured Propionibacteriaceae bacterium, assembly GCA_902805915.1. Lineage (GTDB taxonomy): Bacteria > Actinomycetota > Actinomycetes > Propionibacteriales > Propionibacteriaceae > Microlunatus. The sequence goes on from CADCUO010000013.1 coordinate 1,486, forward strand.
GACCAGATGGAGCTGGCGCGCGGGGCGTCGCTACATTCTGCCGCCAGCGGTCCTGGGTGGCCTGCTCCTGCTGTCCGGCCGGCGCAGTGGGTGGTTCTCGATTGTGGTCTCAGCGCTGCTTTCACTGTTCTTCCGGGACCCGCCGCGCCGCACCACGCCTGATCCCGCGCTGGTGTACGCCGCAGCCGACGGGTTGGTGACCAAGATCGAGGAGTCGGCGCACGAGCCATGGATGCCACAGCAGCAGGGGATCCGCATCGCCACCTTCCTCAATCTGCAGAATGTCCATGTCAACCGCAGCCCGGTGGCTGGCCAGCTGACCCAGGTCGAGTCGATCGGAGGCGGTTTCGCTCCTGCCCTGTTCCCCAGCGCTGACGACAATGCGCGCCGGCGGGTAGCCATCGACGGGCCAGCAGGCCGAGTCGTCGTCGTTCAGGTGTCCGGACTCCTGGTTCGCAAGATCAGCGGTTGGGTCGACAAGGGCGACAGAGTCGCGGCCGGCGATCGCATCGGCATGATCCACTTCGGTTCGCGGACCGACGTGCTGATGCCCGTCGGCAGCGCTGACCTGCTGGTGCGCCCAGGCCAACGGGTACGGGCAGGCATCACCCCGCTGGCTCGATATCGCGATGGAGCGTGAGTCGTATCCGAGACTTCGTGACGCCAGCGAACGCCATGACGAGCGCCAGCCTGGTTACCGGGTTCCTGGCGATCATCGCCGTAGTGGAGGCCAACCTCATCCAAGCCGTGGCTCTGGTAAGCCTGGCTGCGATCCTGGACTCCTGCGATGGCCCGGTGGCCCGTCGTACCGGCGGAGACCGCGCTTTCGGCACCAACCTTGACTCCTTGGCCGACCTCGTCTCCTTCGGCGTTGTCCCGGCGATGGCGCTCTACCTGGGGCCGCTGCACGCCCCACCGGTGCTTGGACTCATCGCCTGCTTGGCATTCCTCCTTGCTGGGGCGTGGCGGCTGGCCCGGTTCCCCATCGTGAAGCGCACCAGCCACTTCCTCGGCCTGCCCATCCCGGTTGCAGGAGTCTCGGTGATGTATGCCTTGGTGCTGTGGAGTCCAGGACCGGTCGCCGCCTTGCTGATTGCTGTTATAGCCAGCGCGCTGATGGTCAGCACGATGCCGTTTCCGACCCTGCACGCCGCCCGCCGCAGCACAGCGACTCTGAGGGTGCAGTACGAACGACGCTTCCGCCGCCGTTAGCGCTGAGACGCCCATTGGTCGGCGGAACGGCTGTCCTAGGATGACCGGTGGAGTGCCGGGAAGTCGGGTCGGCGATCATTCCGCCGACCCTCCAGGAGCTCACCATGAAGCAGCCGTCCTCGTCTCCGCTGTTCCCACGCGGGTCCTTTCCCGAGGCAACCCGGGTTGCCGAGCTGCTCCGCAAAGAGACTGTCGGCGGCGCGCTGCTGCTGGTGGCGGCCGTGGTGGCGCTCAGCTGGGCCAACTCACCGTGGCGGGAGGCCTACAGCGCACTGCGTGAGCTGACAGTTGGGCCAGAGTCGCTGCACCTCCATCTGAGCCTCGCCACCTGGGCCGGTGACGGCCTGCTAGCCATCTTCTTCTTCGTCGCCGGGCTGGAGCTGAAGCGCGAGTTCGTGGCCGGAGACCTACGCGACCCACGGCGGGCGGCACTGCCTGTGATCGCGGCTTTCTGCGGTATGGCCGCACCGGCCCTGGTTTTCGTCTTGTTGACTATCGGCACCGGCGCGGGAGCCCTGGACGGCTGGGCCATCCCCACGGCCACCGACATCGCCTTCGCACTGGCCGTGCTGGCCGTGGTCAGCACGCATCTGCCAGCCGCCTTACGGACCTTCCTGCTCACCTTGGCGGTCGTCGACGACATGCTGGCCATCACCATCATCGCGTTGTTCTACACCCGTGATCTCCATCTCAGCTACCTCGCACTCGCTGCGGTGCCGCTGGCGCTGTTCGGCGTGCTGGTCCAGCGCCGGATTCGCTCCTGGTGGTTGCTGGTACCGCTGGCCGCCGCTACCTGGGGACTGGTCCATGCCTCGGGGGTTCATGCCACCGTGGCAGGGGTGCTGCTCGCGTTGACAGTGCCGGTTCTTCGAAGCGAGGCCGCCGGTGGGCCGGATGCCGGGCCCGGCCTGGCCGAGCACTTCGAGCACCGGCTGCGGCCTCTGTCGGCCGGCTTCGCCGTACCGGTGTTCGCCTTCTTCGCAGCTGGTGTCATGGTGGACGGGTTCGCCGGCCTGGCGGTATCCCTGACCGATCGGGTTGCCCTTGGCATCGTCTTCGGCCTGGTGGTTGGCAAGGTGATCGGGATCTTCGGGTCGACGTACCTGGTGGCGCGGTTCACCCGGGCGAGCCTGGACGAGGACCTGCGTTGGGTGGACGTCCTCGGGCTGTCCGTGCTGGCCGGCATCGGCTTCACCGTCTCGCTGCTGATCGGCGAGCTGGCGTACGGGGCCGGCAGCGCCCGCGAAGACCACGTCAAGGTCGGCGTGCTCGCCGGATCGCTGCTGGCAGCAGTACTCGCAGCAGTCATCCTGCGGGCTCGAAATGCGACCTATCGGCGCATCTGGGAGGCGGAGCAGCGTGACACAGACCTGGACGGAACCCCCGACCTCTACGAGACCGAGGCCGGCCGGGACCCGCTGGACCCGACGGGATAGGCCTAGCCGAGACGGTCGGCGATAGCCTCGCCCAGCTCGACCCCGGAGAGATAGGCGGCCTCCACCCGGGGCCGGTTTGACCAGGCATCTCCACACACCCCCACCATGGCCTCGGTCAGCAGGTAGGTCGACGTGCGGGTGGACGCTGGGTGAGCGAACGACCAGCGGTGAACGGAGGTGGAGACGGGAGGCTCGTCGATGTCGAGGACTCGCTGCAATGCGGCGAGCATGGCCCCGGTGCCCTGAACCGGCTCCGCCAAGTGTTCGTTGGCAAAGTTGGGCGTCGAATGAGCCACCAGTACGGGTGCCTGGTCCCCGCGGCGGCGCCCGTCGTCGGCCACCCAGGTCAGCGTTGGGTCATCGGAGACGAAGACGCCGTCGACCTCGTTCCAGCACTGTCGCGACCACGCTGCCACCAAAGCCAGCGCAGGCTCGAAGTCGTCGTCGAGCTCTGCGGCTAGTGCTGCGAACTCGGGGTGCAGCAGCCGCCGTGCCTGCGGGTCCGGCATCGCCAGCACCACAGCGGCAGTTGGCAGCTGGTCGACTCGCAGGCCCGGCGCGACGGTGGCCACCTGCTGGCAGCGAACCTCCACGCCGACGGCGAGGTCCGCCACCAGTGATCTGAGACCGGTGGGTGCCGACCACCGCATCGGGCCGGACTTGGTCGACAGCCTGGCGGCGTCGAACAGATGGAACGTGTCGGTCCAGGGCCGGGCCAAGCCACTGCGTTGCCAGTCCTGCACGACTGCCTCGAAGCGTGGATCAGACACGGTGAAATAGGACGCGCCGATGTCGACCACCCGTTCGCCGGTTGTGCGTACCGCCATCCGGCCACCCACGTTGCGGCCACGCTCCAGAACGACCACCGGCAGGCCTGCCGCCCCGATCGTCCGCGCGGCGGCGATTCCGGCGATGCCGGCACCGATGACTATGACGGGATCCACCTGCTCATCCTGACAGCAGCCGAGCGCAGAGCCGAGTGGCATGGCGGCACTAGGCTCGGTCCATGGCGGTAGCGGCCGACAACATGCGGCTCAACCCCAGCCTGCCGGCAGCTCGCCGATGGAGCTCGCTAGCCCGCTGCCGTGTTGTCATCGTGTCGCTCAGTGTGGTCCTGGCGGTGATCGGCGCGGGTATCTACCTGAGTGACCGGTCGCGAGCGGTACTTCCGCTTCATGCAGGTACGGTCGCCCTAGGTGCCGGCGGCGTGGCTGTCGCCGTGCCGGACGATCCTGGGCTGCTGGTTCCGGGCACCCGGGTCCTGCGATCGGCCCCCGATGCGCCCCAGCTGGCGGCGGCGCAACGTCGGTGGCTGGCATCGGGCACGGTCCCCGAGGTTGCCGAACTCGGGGAGTCCACGCTGGTGCGCGACGCCTTGCTCGACCTGCTGGTGCTGAGCAGTGACCACGGTGTCGCTGTGGCTGGTTGGTCGGACCCCTGGCGCTACGTCTGGCCGCGGGACGCCGCCCTGGTAGCTACCGCGCTGGCGGGAACGGGCCACCTGGCCGACGCGGAGCGGATCATCGCATTTCTGCAGCAGGTGCAGCCGGAATCCGGTCTGTTCGAGGGTCGATACCTGCCCGACGGCAGCGGTGTTCCGGATGACCGCGGTGTGCAGCTGGATGGGCTCGGCTGGTCGCTGTGGGCACTGTGGCAGGTGGCTCAACAACAGCCTGCCGAAGACCGGGCCGAGTTCGTACGCAGGCATCGCCCGCTGCTGGACAGGAGCACAGCGGCGATCCTCCAGACGATCGAGCCGACCACCGGTCTGCCGCCGGCTTCCCCAGACTACTGGGAGGTCGCCGAGAGCCGCCTCACCCTCGCGACTGCCGCCTTGTTGCGGTCTGGGCTGGAGTCGGCAGCAGCGCTGCACCGCACGCTGGGCAGATCCGCATCGGCGGAGTCCGCCGACCGGGCAGCTGCGCGGATGGCCGAAGCCATCAATGCCACCTTTGCTGCGGACGGGTTCCCCCGCTACGCCGGCGGCGGGGCGGGCAGCGTAGACCTCGGCGTCTGCTTCATGCTGCCGCCGTTCACTAAGGACTCCGTCGGACGGGACCGTGCGGCCGCGGTGTGGCGGGAAGCCAAGACGCCGATGAGACGCGCAGCCGGCGGGCTGGCGCCCGGAGGCTCCTGGCCAGACGACGGGATCAGCTGGAACACCGCCACCTCCACCTATGCCATGACGGCGGCCTTTCTAGGTAGCCGGGAGGAAACGTTGAGCTGGCTTCGTTGGCTGGATCAGCATCGGACCAGGCAGGGATCGATTCCCGAGAAGGTCCTCCACAACGGCGATCCTGCTTCGGTCGCCCCGCTGGCGTGGGCCGCTGCTGCCACGATCATCGCGGCAGCAGAGCTGGGCTAGTCAGTGCCCGGTCAGCCAGCTAAGGCCGGTCTGATGACCTACTCCAGTGCACCAGAAACTTGGAGGCGTCGAGGTGGCGGAACCGGAGGTTGGCGCGCTGGGGGTCGGAGGAGCCGAACGAGTCTTCAGTCGCCATGCCCGGCGGAACCGTGAGCAGTCCCCTGGGGGGCAGATTGCGCAGTCGCTTCCCCGCCGGTAGTGCTCGTGCGCAGTCCCGTCATGTCCGCAAACGCAGACCTTGCCGCGAGTCCGCTCCATAGCGCGCTCCTCTTGCTGCCGACGTGGGCGGTGACCCCCGGCCGCGGCGGACTGATGCTGGCACCAACATACTTCGTCGAGCGGTCCAGCATGGCCAATTCAGGCCTGAATGTCGGGTCGGCCGGGCGCGCGATGATAGCTGCAACGTCTACGCCTGCTGTGTGGGGGCAGCCGGCGGCGGCAACTGCAACCGGCTCAACCCGACATCGAGGTAATAATTTGCGTTTGCTTGTCGAGAGTCCGTAGGATCCGGAACTCCGTTGCATTGTCGCGTACGTGTCAGCGGGACAGGGCTGCAACCAAGATTTGATGAACGTCAGCGGAACACATGGCACACCAATGGACGTTGTGCCACTAGCGCCGAGTGGCCAATGTTGGCGGGTAGGCGTACCACAGGTACCGGGCGGGGGCTCGTGCTTTTTCTAACGGGGGTAATGAGAAGTGAGACGTAACCTGACCAATCCGACCGTGACGGTCGTGGTGCCGGCCAAGAATGAGGCGGCGAACCTTCGCGAGGTGCTGCCGAAGCTACCAGCGGTTCATGAGGTGATCCTCGTTGATGGCAACTCCGTCGACGGTACCGTGGCCGCTGCCCGCGAGGCGCTGCCTGGTATCCGGGTGGTAAACCAGACCCGCAAAGGCAAGGGCAACGCGCTGGCCTCCGGCTTCCTGGCCGCCACGGGCGACATCATCGTGATGTTCGACGCGGACGGCTCGGCCGATCCTGCCGAGATTCCGGACTTCGTGGATGCGCTGATCGCTGGAGCGGACTTCGCCAAGGGGTCCCGCTTCGCCGCCGGCGGCGGCAGCGAGGACATCACAATCTTGCGGCACCTTGGCAACGGCGGACTGAACTTCGTGGCGAACCGGGCCTTCAAGACGACCTTCACTGACCTGTGCTACGGGTACAACGCTTTCTGGCGGGACCTCGTCCCGTTGCTGGACCTCCCGGACGTGAACCGCGCTGCGCCAGCCAGCGGGATGTTGTGGGGCGACGGGTTCGAGATCGAGACCGTGATCAACTGCCGGATGGCCGCTGCCAAGGTTCGGATCAGCGAGGTCCCCAGCGTCGAGCGTCGTCGCATCCACGGCGAGAGCAATCTCCGCACCTTCAGCGACGGCACGCGCGTGCTCCGTACGATCATCGCCGAGCGTCGACGCCACCATCAGGCGAAGGCGTCCGTCACCGACATCTCGGTACGACGCGGTGCTCACCACACCGAGTTCGACAGGGCCGAGTCCGGCAGCACCAGCAGGTTCGACGAGGCCAAGGGCCGCAGGGAACGAATCGCCTGAGTGGGGGCGCGCCCCGGTGGCGCGCTTGTCGCAAGCCCTCACCTGGGTGGGGCAAGCCTTGTTTCCTTGCGTCGAAGGGTTCTCGCGTGTCGAAGACTGGCAACCGTCTCATCAGGTCACTGCTCGCGGTGACCGGGTCAATGGTCCTAGCCGCCGGCCTCACCACTACGCCCACAGCACTGGGCGCAGTCGGGGACGTCGGCGTGCCGGGGCCGTCCTACACCGGTGTGACCGCGCCTACCGGCGAGAAGCCGGAGAGCAAGCTGTGGTTCAACGATGGCCGTTGGTGGGCCGTGATGTTCCACCCCGCCAGCGGCACCTGGCACATCTTCTACCTCAACCGGTCGACGTCCCCCAAGACCTGGGTGGACACCGGGACAGTGGTTGACAACCGCAAGAACACGGGGAGCGACGCCGTGTCGACGGGCGGAAAGCTCTATGTGGCTTCACATGTGAAGGCGTCGTCGAACACGGCTTCGGTGAGCGGCCAGCCCGCCCGGCTCTATCGCTACACCTACAACTCCACCACCGACACCTATAGCCTCGACAGCGGTTTGCCCACCACGATCAACGACGTCTCGAGCGAAAGCCTCACCATCGACCGGGACTCCGCCGGTCGGGTGTGGGCAACGTGGACCCAGCAGCAGAGGGTGTACGTCAACGCCACTACCACGACCGACCAGTGGGGCACGCCCTTTGTACTGCCGGTCGACAATGCCACTGGTATCGACCCCGACGACATCTCGACGTTGGTGTCATTCAAGGGCAACATCGGCGTGATGTGGAGCAGCCAGTCCAAGTCGGCGGTGTACTTCTCAACCCACAACACGCCAGACGCGGTTGGCACCTGGCAACCCAGTGCCGCAATCACGGTTCCTGGGGGAGGTCAGGCTGATGACCATCTCAACATCAAGGAACTGCAGTCAGACCCCGAGGGCCGCATCTTTGCAGTGATCAAGACCAGCCTCGACAACGCAGGAGCTGCGGCGCCGCAGATTGTCGTGCTCACCAGGTCCGCGGCCAGCACCGGGCAATGGTCGCGGGCGACGTTCGGCACCGTGGGAGATTGCCACACGCGACCGGTCCTGGTGCTGGACATGACTAACAACCTGGTACGGGTCTTCGCGACAGCGCCCGACAGTGGCTGCCCCTTCCATGGGAGCGCAGGCA
>CADCUO010000014.1 GCA_902805915.1 uncultured Propionibacteriaceae bacterium
CATCACCCCGTTGCGGAAGTAGGCCCAGATGACCAGCGTGACCAAGACCAGGAAGACGCCCAGAGCCAGCAGGGCACGTTCGGTGATCTGACTGCCCCACGATGCGCCGATCAAGCTGTAGGCCACCTGGTCACTGTCCACCCCGACTTCCTTGGCGATGGCGGCCCGGACCAGCGGCACCTCGGTCTGGGCGTTCAGGGTGCGGGTCTGGACCCGGATCTGGTCGTTCCCGATCGTGTTGATGGTGGACTCCGACAGGTTGGGCACGCCCGACTCGTCCAGGGCCGTACGCATCTCATCCACGGTGGTGGCAGTGACGGTGGTTCCTACTTTGAAGTCGGCGCCGCCTTCAAACTCGATGCCGGGCGACAGCCTGTTGAACAGCACCGCCGCGAGTGCGATCAGGATCAGGACCGAGGAGAAGACGTACCAGATTTTGCGGCGCCCGATGAAGTCGTAGGAGACCTCACCGGTGTAGAGCCGGTGGCCCAAGCTGGTGAACTTCGACATCACGCCTCCTTGACTCCTGTGTCGAGGGCGACCGCCGCCCCGCGGCGTGCCCGGGTCCCCGGCAGCGCCGGGACGCCGAGATGGCCGGGATCGAGTCCGGACAGCCGGTGGCCACCGCCGAAGAACTTCGTCCTCGCCAGCATGGTCATCAGCGGCTTGGTGAACCAGAAGACCACGACAACGTCGATCAGTGTGGTGAGGCCGAGGGTGAAGGCGAAACCCTTCACCGACCCGATCGCCAAGATGAACAAGATCACGGCTGAGAGCATCGACACCGCGTCAGCGATCAGCACCGTCTGCCGGGCCCGGCGCCAACCCGCCTCGACCGCGGTCCGCAGGCTGCGGCCGTCACGGACCTCGTCTCGGATCCGCTCGAAGAAGATGACGAAGCTGTCGGCGGTGACGCCGATGGCCACGATGGCGCCGGCGATGCCGGGAAGGTTCAAGGCGAATCCGACCGAGCTGCCCAGCAGGACCATGACGGCGTACGTCATGGCGCCGGCGACCGCCAGCGAGGCCACGACCACAATCCCCAGACCGCGGTAGTACGCGAAGGAGAAGGCAAGCACCAGTCCCAGCCCGATCAGGCCGGCCACGATGCCGGCTCGGAGCTGCTCACCCCCCAAGGTGGCGGAGACGTTGGCGACCTCGGAGACGTCGAAGGCCAGTGGCAGCGCGCCGTACTTCAGCACGTTCGCCAGCTCGGTGGCGCTCTTCTGGTTGAAGTTGCCGGAGATCTCGGCCTGGCCGCCGGGGATGGACGCGCTCACCGACGGCGCCGAGATCGACTCGCCGTCCAAGACGATGGCGAACCTGTTCTGCGGGTCGGTGCGCTGGGCCAGGGCAGCGGTCGCCTTGGCGAATGCCGCACCACCCTCGGCGTTGAACTCGAGGTTGACGACCCACTGCACGTTGTTCTGCGGCACGCCGGCCGATGCAGAGGTGAGCTGGTCACCCTCGATCAGGGTGGGCCCGAGCAGATACTTCTCGGTCTTCTCCTTGTTGCAGGCGAACAGCGGCTGGTCAGCGACGTCGACCATCTTCTCGTCGTCACAGCTGAACTCGGCGAAGTCTGCCTGGTCGGCCTCGCTGGGCTGCCACTCGATCGCCTGGTCCGGCGGGATGCCCTTGCCGGCCTCGGTCGGACGCGGTGTCTTCGGGGCAGGCGGGGCGGTCGGCAGCTGAGGCAGCGGGCGGCCGTTCCCGGTCGGGCTGGCGCTCGGTCCGTCCGGTGCTTCAGCGCTCTGCTGCGACCCCGGTGTCGTCTGGCTGCTCGGCTGGCCCGACGGGTTGCCGCTCGGGTCGGCAGACGCGGTTGGGGCATCCGAAGGGGCGGCGACGGGCGGCGCCACCGGCTCGGCCGCGTAGACAGCTCGGAAGCGGAGCACGGCGGTCTGCCCCACCAGCCGGACGAGCTCGTCCTGCTGCACATTGGGCACGCTGACGATGATCTGCTTGTCGCCGGCGGTGGTCACCTCGGACTCGCCGACGCCGAGGCTGTCGACGCGACTCTGGATGATCGTGCGGGCCAGCTGCAGGCTGGTGGGGTCCACTGATCCACCGCCGGAGGTGTTGGCCGCCGTCAGTGTGATGGTGGTACCGCCGCGTAGGTCCAGACCCAGCTTCGGCGTCCAGGTGTCGCCGAGCGCCATCGCCCCGAAGAGGGCCGCCACGATGGCGGTCAGCACGATCAAAGTACGGCCGGGACGACCGCTCGCTGTTGCCACGGGGGGTTAGGTCCTGTTCGACGGAGGGTTGCCCGAGTTCGGATCCTGGTCTGCAGGGGTGTCGTCGTCGTCATCGTCGAACGTCATCCACTCAGTGTCCTCGTCGCCCTCGACGACTGCGCGGACGATGGCGGGCTTCAAGACGGTGATGTGCGTCCCAGGCGAGACCTCGATGACAGCCTGCTTCTCACCGATGGACACGATGGTGCCGAACAGACCGCTGCCCAGCAGCACCCGGGTGCCGGGGGTGAGGGACTGCAAGGTCTGCTGCTGTGCCTGTTGCCGCTTCTTCTGCGGCCGCAGGATCAGCAGGTAGAACGCGACGACCATCAGCGCGATCAGTAGCAGTGACGAATATTGCGAGTTACCCATGGCTCCAGGATTCAAGTCGGTTCAGCGTTGTTGTTTCTCCGCCCGCCAGTCGTCGATGGAGAAACATCGACCGCCGTACTCTACCCAGTGTGCGCCCAAATCTAAGACTCACGCGAACAGGTCGGGTGGAGTGTCGAGGCCCAGCGCGGTCGTGGGTGGGGTGAGCCCCAGGTGTTTCCAGGCGGCCGGGGTGGCCACCCGCCCGCGCTGCGTCCGCATCAGGAACCCCTCCCTGACCAGGAAAGGCTCCGCCACCTCCTCGACGGTCTCACGCTCCTCACCCACTGAGATCGCCAGCGTGGACAGGCCCACCGGCCCGCCGCCGAACCGACGGCACATCGCGCTCAACACTGCCCGGTCCAGCCGGTCCAGACCGATCTCATCCACCTCGTAGAGGTCCAGAGCGGCGCGAGCCACCCTCAGGTCGATGAACCCGTCAGCGCGGACCTGGGCGAAGTCGCGTACCCGCCGTAGCAGCCGGTTCGCGATGCGCGGTGTACCGCGGGCGCGGCGGGCGATCTCAGCGGTGGCGTCGGCGTCGATCCGGGCCCCGAGCAGCGCGGCGGAACGGGTGATGATGTGCTCCAGCGCGTCGGTCCCGTAGAAGTCGAGCTGGGCGGTGAAGCCGAACCGGTCCCGGAGTGGTCCCGGCAGCAGGCCGGCGCGGGTGGTGGCACCGACGAGGGTGAACCTCGGGATCTCCAGCGGGATAGCGGTGGCGCCTGGGCCCTTGCCGACCACGACGTCGACCCGGAAGTCCTCCATGGCGAGATAGAGCATCTCCTCGGCGGGACGGGACATCCGGTGGATCTCGTCCAGGAAGAAGACCTCACCCTCCACGAGTCCGGACAAGATGGCGGCCAGGTCGCCGGCGTGCTGGATGGCCGGACCGCTGGAGATCCGCAGCGGGGCGGACATCTCGACAGCGATGATCATCGCGAGGGTGGTCTTGCCGAGTCCAGGTGGTCCAGAGAGCAGCACGTGGTCGGCTACGGCGTTGCGGTGCCGAGCAGCCTCCAGCACGAGTCCCAGCTGGTCGCTGACCCGGGGCTGACCTTCGAACTCGGCCAGGGTGCCGGGGCGGAGCGCCGACTCGGCCGCCTGCTCTTCGGCGTCGGCGATCGGGTCGACGAGGTCTTCGGATTCAGCCACGGCAGTCCAACCTACTTCTTCGCCAGCGTCTGGAGCGCGGCGCGCATCACCACGGCAACGCTGACCTGCGGGTCGTCCCGGACCAGATGTTCCACATCGGTACAGGCGGCGTCGGCGTCCCGCGCTGACCACCCGAGGCCCTGCAATCCCTGGCTGACCTGGTCCCGCCAGCCGCCGCCGGTGCTGACCGTCGGTGCTGGTTGGTCCACCAACACGATGGAGCTGATCTTGTCCTTGAGCTCGATCACCATCCGCTGCGCGCCCTTGCGGCCAATTCCTGGCACCTTGACCAGCTGCAGCAGGTTCTCGGTGGCGATGGCGGTGCGCAGCTCGTCGGGGCTCAGTACGGCCAGGACCGCCTGGGCCAGCTTGGGACCGACCCCGGTGGCAGTCAGCAGCAGCTCGAACAGCTCCCGTTCGTCGTTGCTGGCGAACCCGTACAAGGTGAGGGAGTCCTCACGCACCACCAGCGAGGTCTGCAAGGTGGCTGGCTGCCCGATCCGCAGGTTGGCGGCCGTGTTCGGACTGCACTGCGCCCGTACGCCGAGGCCGCCCACGTCGATCACCACCGAGGTGGGGCCGAGTCCGATGACGTTGCCGAAGAGCTGAGCGATCACGGGGTCTTTTTCCTGGTGCGGGGCTGTGGCGGACCTGGCTGGGCTTGCCCACCGCTGCTGCGAGCCTGGGCGACCTTGGCGGCGAAGGCATGCTGCTGCCGTCGGGACTGTGCCGCAGCGACCTGCAGTGCTGCGTCGATCCTGGCCGTACCGCCGCCTCGCCAGACGTGGCAGATGGCCAGCGCCAGCGCGTCGGCGGCGTCGGCGGGCTTGGGGGCGGCGCTGAGCTGGAGGATTCTGGTCACCATCAGCCCCACCTGCAGCTTGCCGGCCCGGCCGGAGCCGGTGATCGATGCCTTCACCTCGCTCGGGGTGTGCAGCGCGACCGGGATGCCACGCCGGGCAGCCACCAGCATGGCGACTCCGGCCGCCTGCGCCGTACCCATCACCGTCTGGACGTTGTGCTGGGCGAACACCCGCTCCACTGCCATCGCGTCCGGACGGTGGGTGACCACCCACTCCTCCACCGCCTGCTCGATCAGTACCAGCCGGAGCGCGGTCTGGAGGCCGTGCGGGGTCTTGGCCACACCCACTGCGACGAGTGCCGGCGGTCGGCCAGAACTGCCATCCACCACCCCGAAGCCGCAGCGGGTCAGACCTGGGTCGATACCCAGCACGCGCATGCCAGTGGCCTTCCTGAAACCGAACACATGTTCGCCAGGGTATGCCGACTATGCCGGATCGACCCAGTGCGACGCGCCGACATGGGTCAGGCGTCTTGCAGGGCGCTTTCGGGTGCGTCGAAGTTGGCGTAGACGTTCTGGACGTCGTCGGAGTCCTCGAGAGCCTCGATCAGGCGGAACACCTTGCCGGCGGTCTCCTCGTCGACCTCCACGGTGACGGACGGGACGAATGAGACCTCGGCGGAGTCGTAGTCGAGGCCGGCCTGCTGGATCGCGGTGCGCACCGCCACCAAGTCATTGGGGTCGGAGATCACCTCGAACGCCTCACCCAGGTCGTTGACGTCCTCGGCCCCTGCGTCGAGCGTTGCCTCCAGCAGGTCGTCCTCGGACACCACCTTGCCGTCTTGGGACTTGTCCAGCACCACAACGCCTTTGCGGCCGAACAGGTACGACACACTGCCGGCGTCGGCCATGGTGCCGCCGTTGCGAGTCATCCTGAGCCGTACGTCTGAGGCTGACCGGTTCCGGTTGTCGGTGAGGCACTCCACCATCAAGGCCACTCCGGCGGGGCCGTAACCCTCGTACATCAACGTCTCGTACTGAGCCGCCCCCGCCTCCAGGCCGGCACCTCGTTTGACTGCGCGGTCGATGTTCTCGTTGGGAACCGAGGTCTTCTTGGCCTTCTGGATGGCGTCGTAGAGCGTGGGGTTGCCGCTGACGTCAGCGCCACCCAGCCGCGCAGCGACTTCGATGGTCTTGATCAGCTTGGCGAACGACTTGGCGCGTCGCGCATCGACCACAGCCTTCTTGTGCTTGGTCGTTGCCCACTTGGAATGTCCCGACATGCGCCAAATCCTAGCCCGGTTGGAGCCGCGGGCTCAGCCGCGCCAGATCCGTGGCCGGGCTGGGCCGCTGGGCGGCAGCTCGGCGGACTGCTCCCAGATTCGCCGCCAGCTTGCGGTGGGGGGGTCGAGCGCCGGTAACCCCGCCGACCGCTGCACAGCCCACCATGAGGTGGCGTCCTCCGCAATCAGCTGCAGCACCGTCGTCTCCACCCGGCTGGTCAGCTGTTCGACCGACTCGCCGGTTCCGGGCCTGATCGCAGACCCGTAGCGGACACTGACCCGAGGTCGCCCGGGCGTCGGCCAGGCTCGCCCCCGCGGCATCGCGGCGTAGCTGCCGCGCAGGCCGACCGGAACAATGGGGACGTGCTGCTCCACCGCCAGCTGGGCTGCAGCACTGCCGAAGGCGCCGACGAAGCCGTCCGCGGACCGGCTGCCTTCGGGGTAGACGATGAGGGTCCATCCACCCGCGAGGAGTTCGCCGGCTGTGCTTGCCAGCGTCTGGTCGGACCGCTCGATCGGGAGCGCGTGGAAGGCGATGGCCGGGCCACCGGCCCGCCACCTTGTTGTGCCGCCGTCCACCGCGGTTGCCACCACGGTCCGACGCCGACGACCGGCGGGCAGCGTGGCGAGCACAGCTGCCGTGTCCAGATGTGAGGAGTGGTTCGCCACCAGGAGCACCGGCCCGTCGAGCTCGCCGAACTCCTCCACGCCGTGGACCTCCAGGTTGACCTGACGGCCCAGCAACGGGTGGAGGACTCCCACCTGGACCACCTCACGCAGCGCCCGGATCGGCAGGCTCCGGGCCCACGCGGTGTCGTACCCCGGTGCCTCAGCGGCGGCAGGATCTGCTTCCGCGCTCCGCGGTGCCGACACTCCTCGACCCCAGTGCCACCCGGCGGCAACGTCGGTCAGGTCGGTGATGGCCTCGCGTACCGCACCTGCGACTCCGCGTCGCCCGGCGGGGATGGCCCAGCGTGCCAGCTCGCGACCACTCACCTGACCTCCGCAATGATCTGTGGCGGGTTGTGGAGGTAGCGGATGGTGGGCGAGCGGCCCACCCTGGCGGAGACGATCTCCAGGGCGTCGGCCAGGGTCGAGGCGGCGCGGAATCCGAGCCGTTCTGCGCTGCTGCGGTCTGCACCAACCCAGACGATGTCGCTGCAGTGTGTACGAGCGGCTGCGATCCGGTACCACAGATGGAACGGGTGCACGCCGTGGAAGGCGTTGCTGGTGCGGTACAGGTGGGAGTACCAGGGGTCGGTGGCGAACTTCGCCTCGAACTTCTCCTGGATCTGCAGCGGGTCGATGGTGGCGGTCAGGACGTCGGCGAAGAAGTCGACGTAGGAGGGGTGGTGCAGCGGCGAGAACTCCACCGGCATCGGGTGGTAGAGCACCAGGGCGCCGCCTTCGCGGACGAACGGTACGCCGTCGGCCGAGCTGAACGCCGCGCTGAGACCGCGCCAGGCAGCCAGGATGGGGTTGGTGACGGAGTCGATGCTGTACGGGGTCTGCTCCGGGACGCCGATCACCCCGACATCGGCCTGACCCTGCATCTGGACCAGCTGCTGCTGCAGCAGCAGTTTCGTGGACTGTGCCCGCACCGCAGCCGGTGCGCCGGCGTTGATCCCGACCACGGAATAGCCGCCCGCCGCCGCGGTGAAGAGGCGTCGTCGGGTCTTGCTCGGACTCAGCGCAAGCGCACGGCGGAGCCCGAGCCAGGTCACCTGGTCCCGGATGCTCCACTCCCACTCCCGTTTGCCCAGGAACTCCAGCGGCTGACCGAAGATGTGGTTGTCCAGCACCGCCTCGATGCTGAAGACGGGCAGCGCAGCCGCCACGACCCGGCCGGCCGAGGCTGCCGCGGCGCCGTCGCTGAGCACACCCTGCAGCCCATGGACCGAACAAACGGTGGCGGTGGAACCCAGACCGGTGGCCATCGCAGCCGCTCCCCCGCCGTCCGCGTTGGTGGCGACATGCACGAACACCAGCAGGTCCGACGCGGCCGCTCGCGTGTTCACAGCCACCTCACCGGCCTCGCCACCGCCCAGCACGGACAGGTTGTCGTCGTCGGCGTCATGGTTGGTCAGCAGACCGTCGGCGAAGAATGATCGGAACACCCGCTCGCCCAACATCTGCTGCAGCTCGGCGTCGGTGTTGCGGCGGTTCACGCCGATCGCACAGATCAGTGCGACGTCGTCGACGCCCGCCCGGGCCGCTCGGGTCAGTACTGCCTCGATGATCCGCCCCCGGATGTCGGGCCGGCGCATCCGGGGCGTCGGGGTGGTGATGTCGTCGAAGGCGATGGTCAGCTTCATGCCTGGCCGCAGCAGCTCGCTCAGCGGTGCCGAGTCGGTCGGGGAGTCCAACGCGGCGGCGATCGCCTCCGCCTGGTCGTCCACCGGGGCCAACGCCTCCGGGGCGTAGACCACCTCGGTGCCCAGCGGGAACTTCTCCAGCCGGTATCCGGGGCCGTCATGCACCACCAGCGGCGGGGTGCGGTCGTCGACTTCCAGGACGAAACCGGGGCGAGCCATCTAGCGTTCTCCTGTCAACATCAAGCCAGTCATCGAGGCATCACCCAGCGCGGGGTGGTGGGCTTGATCCGCCACTCCACCACCGACCATTGCCTGGCGCCGGCGGCACGCATCAGCGGGATGTCGGGGCTGACCGCGACGGCGTTGCCCACACAGGACAGCATCGGCAGGTCAGAGTGCGAGTCGGCATAGGCGAAGCTGCGGCGCAGGTCGATGCCGTGCTGGCTGGCATAGTGTTGCAGCCACGCGGCCCGGGACTCCCCCACCAGCGGCGGACCGGTCAGGTAGCCGGTACAGCGGCCGTCGTCGTCGGTCGCCAGGTCGGCGGCCACGATGACGTCGAACAGCGGCCGCAGCGGACGGGTCAAGGGCCGCACCGCTCCGGTGATCAAGACGGTGGTGTGCCCAGCGGCCCGATGCTCGCGGATCCTGCGCACGGCCTCCGGCGACAGCCGGCTCAGCACGTGCGGCGTCAGGATCGTGTCTACGGCCTCCTCCAGCGCCGCCAGGTCCGCGCCGCGGTAGCGACGGTAGACCGCGCGAAGGAAGCTGGCACGGTCGCGGCGCTCCGCCCGGATGTAGGCGGGCAGCCGGCGCAGCACCTGACCCACCTCACCGAGCTGCCGGGCGGTGGACAGCTCCGGCAGCCGGGCCCACAAATACTGCTCGATCACGTTGGTGGACATGATCGTCCCGTCGAGATCGAAGACGGCGAGCGCCTGGTCGGTGGCGGTGTTCGCGGAGAGGTCCTTCATGGTGGTCGGGCGGTTCCCGCGTTTGCGCCGGAGTGCGTCCAGCCGGCGGACCGGCGCGGTGACCGAAGGGGCGTGCACCTCCTGGATGTAACTGGTCCAGTCGAACACCGCGGTGTCGAAGGCGAAGATCGGTTGGTCGTCGGGGTGCAACGACATGGTCAGCGACAGCGTGTTGTCATCGACGAACTGCAGCTCGGACTGGGCGTACTCGTTGTAGAGGGAGAGGTAGCGCCGCAGGAAGTCCAGCCGCGCCCGGGCACGGTCCAGGTCCCTGGCGATGGTCCGGGTCCGATTGGAGCGGGGGGCTCGGGCCAGCATCCGTTCGGCCATCCCGTGGGCCCGCTCCGAGGTGGACAGCAGCCGCTCCACCGACCCGGCCCCCGGGAAGACCCAGGTCGGCAGCTGGGCGGCACCACGGGAGCCCCCGTCAAGCGGGTGATCGGTGAAGTAGGACCTGATCTGGCCGTAGATCCCTTGGAACGTCAACGGGTTCCGGGCGCCCGAGGACACGTGGTAGTACTCCGCCGTCCCCACCGCCGGCTCGGTGGCGCAGACAGCAACGATGGCGTTGACCACGTGATCGCAGGGAACGATGTCGATCACCGCATCGGGGGACGCCGGGAACTCAGGGAGCTCTCCCCGGCCGTAGGCAAGGATCAGCGGCTCGGCCATCTTGAAGCCCTCGATCCATCCCGGATACGGATGCAGCCAGGACGACTCCACGATGGACGGCCGGATGACCGAGACCTTGATCTGGGCGCCGAGGTCGGCGACGACGCGTTCCCCGAGCGCCTTGGTAAAGGTATAGACGTCGGTCCAGCCCAGCGAGCGGGCCCGTTCGGTGCCGGCCTCGACCAGCTTGGCCTGCACCCACTCCTTCCGGCGCCGTTCGGTGTCGGCGGCGGTGGTGAGGTATCCGGCGGCGCGGTGCTCCCGCTCGGCCTCTTTGCGGAGCGTGGCCAGCTGTCCGGCGGTGCGCGACTCTGCCTCGATCAGGTCACGCATCCCGAGCCCGGCAGCGGTTTCGGCGTCGTAGTCGATGCTGTGCGCGTGCGGCGCCTCCGGGATGACCCCGCGGCGCCGGCCGGCCGTGTACGCAGTGGAGATGTGCACGTAGTGCGGGACCTTGACCAGGTTCCCCTGGTCATCGGAGCAGGCCTGCAGCATCTTGGCCATCAGGGCCTTGGTGCCGATCACGTTGGTGGTGAAGGCCTGGTTGATGGGCGGGTCGAAGGACACGTCGCCGGCGCAGTGCACCACGACGTCGAGGTCGGCCGGCAGGTCCGGCACGTTCGGCAGGTCGCCTTGGATGATGTCGACTCGTGCGTCCAGCAGCTCCTCGGCGCCGCCTGCAGCCTCCCGTACCTCGGTGAAGATCTTCTTCTTCACCACCCCGACCATCCGTGCCCGGGCGGTGGCCGAACCTTTCTGCCGGACCAGTACGGCCGGGACGGTGTCGGGAAGCTCGGTCAGGATCTTCCACAGCAGCTGTTCGCCGATGAAGCCGGTAACGCCGGTCATCAAGATCTTCTTGCCGGCCAGCAGGTCCTTCAGCCGACCGTCGAGCAGCGGACGGTCCTGCCCGCCGGGTCGCTGCTGGGCGAACGTCATGGCGGGTGCCGCAGTCATCGACGCCTATCCGTTCTCATTGGATATGCACGTCCTCGGTGGGCGCAGCGCCCGTACGAGACCCGCGAGCCGTCGCCAGCGCCTCCTCGATCGTGAAGTTGCCGACGTACAGTGCGGTGCCGACGATCGCGCCTTCCACCCCGTACGGCACCATCTCGGCCAACGCGGCGATGTCGGCCAGGGATGAGATGCCACCGCTGGCGACGACCGGCTTGTCGGTCCGCTCGCAGACGCGGCGCAACAGGTCCGTGTTGGGTCCGGCGAGCATCCCGTCGGAGGCGACGTCGGTGACCACGAACCGGGCACAGCCGGCCCCGTCCAACCGGTCCAGGGTCTCGAAGAGGTCACCACCCTCACGGGTCCAGCCGCGGGCGGCGAGCTTGGTGCCGCGTACGTCCAGCCCGATAGCGATCCGGTCTCCGTAGGCCGCGATCACCTCCGCACACCACTGGGGTCGCTCGAGCGCGGCGGTCCCGATGTTGACACGGGCGCAGCCGGTGGCCAGCGCGCGCTCCAGCGTGTCGTCGTCCCGGATGCCGCCGGAGAGCTCCACTCGGAGCTGCATCTGCGCGGTGACCTCGGCGATGACCTCGGCGTTGTTGCCTCGGCCGAAGGCGGCGTCCAGGTCAACCAGGTGGATCCATTCAGCTCCGGCGTCCTGCCACCGCTTGGCAGCAGCGCGGGGGTCGCCGAACTTCTTCTCCGAGCCGGCTTTGCCCTGGACCAGCTGGACGGCTTGCCCGTCAGCGACGTCGACGGCCGGCAGCAGAACCAATGAATCCACCCCGAGACCCTATCCGAGTTGGCGGGCGGGTAGAAACGTGCGAGTGATCGTTGGTTTCGACTACTGGCAGGTGCTCAGCCACTACCCGGACCAGATCTGTCACCTGATCGAGGTACACGCCGCTGCGGGTGACACGGTGCACGTCATCTCCGCGATCGGCTCGCTCTCCGGGTCACGCGCCAGGACGACTCGACCCATGACCTCGCCGCCGAGCGGCGCAACTAGATTGGCCAGCTGTGGGCGGCGGTGACCTGGTCGATCGGCAGTTCGGCATAGAGGTGTGGGTAAGGCTCCCCGGCGTCCAGGGCCTCCACGACCACGGGCAGCTCGGCTCTGTCCGGGTCCAGCTCCAGCACCACCAGATCCTCTCCCGGGAGGTCGGCGTAGGACGACTCGACGACGGCCGACAGCTGAGAACTGAACGAGCAGTGCATGTAGCCCTGGGTCAGGTAGCTCAGGCCGCGGCCGGACCACGGGTACGTCCCTTGTTCCAGCGCCGCCTGCCACAGTTGTCGTTCGGTCAGGTGGAAGATCGGCTCGCCGATCGGTCGCCGCTCCTCCAGCAGACCCAGCTCAACCAGCCGCGATCGCAGTTGCGCCGCGTCGGTGAACCTGATGCCGGTGAAACCCACCGTCTCGGCCGATCTCACGTTGGGGGGCGAGTCGTCAATGAACACGCAGGCATCCGGCTGCAGACCGTACCGGTGGATGATCAGCTCGAAGATGGCCGGGTCCGGCTTGGCCAGACCTATCTCGCCGGAGACCAGGATGTCCTCGAAGCGTTGCAGCAGACCGAACCTGTCCCGGGCGACGGGGAAGGTCTCCGCCGACCAGTTGGTCAGCCCGAGCAACCGGAAGTTGGCTTGCTGCAGCTCGGCCATGACGGCGCCGGTGCCTTTCACCATGCCGGTAAGGGTGTGCACGAAGTGTGTTCGGTACGCCCGCACGGCGTCTGCGTCGTCTGGGAACCGCTCCACCAGCTCCTGCTCGCCGAGGTCGAACTGCAGGCCGCCGTCGTGTCGGCGGTTCCACTCGAAGAAGTTGATCTTGGTCATGAAGGCCGGCACCTGCTCGGCCAGGAGAACCTGGCCGTAGGCCCGCTCAGGCTCCCAGCTCAACACCACTCCGCCGAGGTCGAAGACTGCGGTAGTGAAGGGGCGGTCGGTGGCCATGCGCTCCAACATAGCGACCCAGCCGTGAGTGGCCAGGAGTCGCGTGGCGCCATCAGATTGACTACAGGGTAGCGACCCAGTTCCTGATCAACGCCGCGCCGGCATCGCCGGACTTCTCCGGGTGGAACTGGGTGGACCAGACCACACCGTCCTCGACTGCGGCGACGAACCGGTCACCGCCGTGCTCGGCCCAGGTGATCTTGCGCTGCGGCGCCTCGGCAAGCTCACGGACCGCGTAGGAGTGCACGAAGTAGAACCGCTGGTCCTCGATGCCGGCGAACAGCCCGCTTCCGGCCGCAGGAACAACCGTGTTCCAGCCCATGTGCGGCAGCCGCTGGGCTTTGATCTCCTCCACAACGCCGGGCCAGACCCCGCATCCGTCAGCCCGTACCCCGTGCTCGACGCCGGCGGAGAACAGCACTTGGTGACCGACGCAGATCGCGAGCACAGGCTTGCCCTCGGCCACCCGCTGAGCGATGATCTGCTGGCCACCGACGGAGGTCAGTCCATCCATGCAGGCGGCGAAGGCACCCACGCCGGGCACTACCAGCCCGTCGGCTGCGAGCGCTGCGTCGCGGTCGACGGTGACAGTGACGTCGGCGCCGGCTCGGGCGACTGCCCGTTCAGCGGAGCGGATGTTCCCGGTGCCGTAGTCCAGAACTACCACGGATCTTCGACCGGGCTCGGTCACTACAGCGCTCCCTTCGTGCTGGGCACGCCGACGACCCGGGGATCCAACGCGACAGCATCGCGGAGTGCCCGGGCCAGGGCCTTGAACTGCGCCTCCACGATGTGGTGCGGGTCCCGGCCGGCGAGCACGGTCAGGTGCAGGCAGATGTGAGCATGGAACGCCAGCGTCTCCATCACATGCCGGGTCAGCGAGCCGATGTAGGGAACCCCGACGTTGCCGCCGCCGATCAGGGCGTACTCCTGCCCTGCAGGCTCACCACTGTGGACGCAGTAGGGCCGGCCGGAGACGTCCACCACGGCCTGGGCGAGGGCCTCGTCCAACGGGACCAGGGCATCGGCGAACCGGCGGATGCCGCGCTTGTCACCCAGCGCCTGCCGGATCGCCTGGCCGATCACGATCGCAGTGTCCTCGACGGTGTGGTGGGCGTCGATGTGAATGTCTCCGAGGCTGCTGACCTCCAGGTCGAACAGCGCGTGCTTGGCCAGGGCGTTGAGCATGTGGTCGTAGAACCCGACTCCGGTCACGATGGTGGCCTGACCGGTTCCGTCCAGGTTCAGGTTGACCGACACCTTCGACTCCGATGTGATGCGCTCCAGCCGCGCGGTTCGGGGGGTCGGCTGCTCGCTCATGCGCGGTCCTTTGCGGGGTGGAGGTGGAGTACGTCGGTCAGTGCGCTGGTGAACGCGGTCATCTCGGCAGGAGTGCCTACCGAGACCCGGAGCCAGTCTGCAGGACCGGTCTCCCGGATCAGTACGCCGCGCTCGAGCAGGCCCTGCCAGACCGCGCGCCGGTCGGGGAACCGACCGAACAGGATGAAGTTGGCGTCGGACTCGGCCACCTCCAGACCCTGCTGCGCCAGCCAGTCGGCCAGGTCGTCGCGGGCGGCGCGCAGCGCGTCGACGTGCGCCAGCATCTCGTCGGCGTGCGCGAGCGCGACTCGGGCGACCGCCTGGGTCACGGCGGACAGGTGGTAGGGCAGCCGAACGATACGAAGTGCGTCGACAAAGGCCGGCGCGGCCGCCAGGTAGCCCAGCCGGCCGCCGGCGAAGGCAAAAGCCTTGGACATGGTGCGGCTGACCGCCAGCCGCGGGTGGTCTGGCAGCAGGTCCAGCGCGCTAGGTGTTCCGGTCCGGGCGAACTCGAAGTACGCCTCGTCCACCACCACCACTCCCGGCGCCGCCTGGCAGATAGCCTCCAGCGTCGCCGGTGCTACCGCCGTACCGGTCGGGTTGTTGGGGCTGGTGACCAGCACCACGTCGGGCCGGCGCTTAGTGATCGCAGACACTGCCTGGTCCGGGTCGATCGTGAAGTCGTAGCGGCGGGGGAAGGTGATCCAC
>CADCUO010000015.1 GCA_902805915.1 uncultured Propionibacteriaceae bacterium
GAGTGGCGGCGGCCAGCCGATGCCGACCCGGTGACGGCACTCCACGTGACGGCGATCAGCTCGAGCTCGGCAATCTGCTGCGAAATGCTGCTTCCGGCTGCACGGCCCCTTTCCGTCAGCCAGTTGAGATGCCGCAGGACCGGCTGCACCTCCCGACCGGCAACCATCAGCGCCAGGCACACCTGGGTCGCGGCCAGACCCAGACCAGGCGCTGCGGAGTCGGCGGCTAGCACCACGGCGACGGCTCGGTCCAGCAGATCTTCCTCCCCGATCCGGTTGTACTCCCCACACAGGTATGCCGCGGCCAGCGGTTGCGAGTCGGCCAACCCGGCAACGACTGGCTCCCCTGCGGTGAGCCGGGCGGTGTACAGGTCAAGCGCATCGGTGGCGTCGTCGATATCGGTGACGAGCGCCTGGACCAGCGCGTGCTGGACGATCATGGCGTCCGGCAGCCGAGCCAGCTTGATCAGCCCGGCGCTGGTTCTCGGCTGCAGCAGAGCATCTTCGGCTCGGTCACAGATGATCTCCTCCACCGGGGGAACCCACTGCAGCTGCACCCGGGTCGTACCCCGTGCCGATCGCTGCTCCACCAGGTAGCTGCCAGCGCGGACGCTGGTCAGTTCCACATGTGCGGCTGTCTCGGTGATCTCCAGCTCATCGGACACCACCAGGGCGGCGTCGTCGTCGCGGCCCATCTCCAGTACCTCACCGACGGTGGCGCACAGCGTGTCCGGGACGGTCGGATGCCGGGTCCGGCCGAACTCCAACGGGGTCGCGTACCAGTCCCAGTGCCACTGGACCACATAGCGGGCGCTCCCGGCCAGCTCCATCCGACCGAGATGCAGCCCGGCACTGGTGACCCGGTCGACCGCGCCCACCTGTAGCACGCCGCCCAGCAGCAGACCAGCGCCACTGCACGGCTGAACAGAGTATGACGCCTCCGCGCCGGCAGCCAGCGCCCAGCCCAGGTGTCCGGCAGCTGGGCGCAGCGCCAGAGTCACTGCATCAACGGTCACTGGAGCGTCGCCCACGCCGGAAAAGGCCAGCCGCATCCCCCAGCCGGCTGCGAACGTGTGTCGAACCACGACCTGCAGCCGGTCCGCGATTTGGTACGTGAGCTCGACCTCGTCCGCATCGGCCGTCAGCTGAGGCTTCGGCAGGTCCTCGGCTCGGCCGTCGATCACCACCTCAGAGAGTACGGCGCCCCGCAGATAGCAACGCGATGGCTCGGAGGCGTGCGCGACCACAACCACCTCCCCCGATGTGTCGAGCTGGACGACCGTCGAGTCGCTGGAGAACATCATCGGCGTCGCTGGCACCTGCCGCACCAGAACAGGTTGCGCCCAGCGAGCACCTCGGTGCGCACCTTGGATCCGCAGACCCAGCACGCCATCCCGGCCCGCCGGTACACGTACACCTCACCCCCGTGGTTGTCCTGGCGCGGCGGCCGTCCCATCGCCTCGGCGGCGTGCTCGGGGCGTACGGTGTCGATGCGGTTGTCGACCACGCCCTGCGGCATCAGCGTCACCAGGTCAGCCCAGATCGCGTCCCAGCTGCGCCGGCTGATCTGGTTGCCGGGACGGTGCGGGTCGATCCGGTTCCGGAACAGGACCTCGGCCCGGTACACGTTGCCGACTCCCGACAGCACCGACTGGTCCATCAGCAGCGCCGCAATCGGACGCCCAGACCTGGTTATCCGGCTCCAGGCGACCTCAGGATCGGCATCGTCCCGCAACGGGTCGGGTCCCAGCAGGGCTAGCTGCGCCCCTATCTCGTACCCAGTGCGGACGACACAGAGCTGCGGGCCACGCAGGTCGGCGACCCGGACCGCCGACTGGATCCGAAGCCGGACCTCCCCGCGCGGTTCCGCCGGCGCGGAGAAGGTGAACTTCCCGATCAAACCCAGATGGACGTGCAGCCAGCGGTCGCTGTGGAACTCCACGAACAGGTGCTTCCCGTGGGCGCTCGCTGCCTCCAGCTGGGTGTGGTTCAGCAGTTCTGCCGACTCCGCGAACCGGCCCTGTGGGCTGCTGACCGCGACCACTACGCCAGCGAAGGCGTCGTTGAGATCCAGGGCCAGCCGATGCAGGGTGTGTCCCTCGGGCATGTCACCCCCCATCCGTTCCACCAGGGCTCGCGCTGACGACTCGGTCTTGTGACTCACCGCCTGGCACGACGTTTAGGCTGTCACTATGACAGGTGCGACGTCGCCTGGGACACGGTCCCATGGCGTCCCTTCTCCTTCGCCGCAGGACCGCCCGAGCTCTTCTTCACTGCCCAGTCATGACTCCCGGGATCTGTGGCCACGCGACTTCGGCCGGGACGGAGTATCCGGGCTGTTGACACCCACTCGTGCGATGCGGGCCCGAGACGTGTCTCGACCAGCACCTGAGGATGAGGAGCTGGCCGAGAGCGTACTGGCCGAGTTGATTGCCAGGGTGGACGGTCGGCGCCGACCTTGACTGCCGCCTCGGTCAGCTCGGGCTGATCGTGGGTCCGCCTCGTTCGTAGTCGGCCAGCAAGGCGATGCGGCGGGCATGCCGTTCGTCGCCGCTGAACGCTGTGTCGAGGTAGACCCGTACCAGCTCCAGCGCTTCGTCTTTGGTGTGCATCCGAGCGCCGATGGAGATGACGTTGGCATCGTTGTGCAGCCGGGCCAGCTCCGCGGTGTCGTGGTCGTACGCGAGGGCCGCCCGGGTCCCTTTCACCTTGTTGGCAGCGATCTGCTCGCCGTTACCCGATCCTCCAACCACGATGCCGAGTGAGCCGGGCTCCGCAACCACCGCTTCGGCCGCAGGGATGCAGAAGGTGGGATAGTCGTCCTCGGCGTCGTAGACCTCCGGGCCGTGGTCGACGACGTCGTGGCCTTCGGCGGTCAGTTCTGCCACGAGGAAGTTCTTCAGCTCGAAGCCGGCGTGGTCGCTGCCAATGTGTACGCGCATGCCTGCACTATCTCAGGTGGCGGGTGGCGGCGACGGTCCGGTGGGCTCAGCTGAGCGTGCCGCTGGGGGGATTGGTGGGTCGGCCTACCCTGGCCGGCGTGGATCGACGTCGTCTGCTCGCCCTCGGCGGGTTCGCCGGGCTCGCCGCGGTGACCGGCTGCTCGGACGGGTCGTCGTTGGCCGACGAGTTCGGCGAGCCGGCGTGGGAGCGTGCATACTGCGTCCCTCGGGCGAGTCTGGAGCTGCACACCAGGATCGGCGGGCTGCCGATGGTCTATGAGGTGACCGGGTCGCGGAGCCGGCTCTTCTTCGAGCCGGGATTCTTCGCCCAGCTGCAGGCCTGGCTGGACTTCCACCGCAACACCTCGGGCATCGGGCTGGACCAGGTCTGGACCTACGGCAGCTGGGTCGACGGCGGCTCTCGCTGTGACTCCTGGCACAACTCCGGTCGGGCGTTCGACCTGTCGCGGCTGCGGCGGCGGGACCAGACCTTCATCTCGTGCCGGTACGACCAGTGGGGGGAGCTGTCGGGCACCGAACTGGCGGCAGCCCAGCGAAACTACTGGCAGGTGGCCGCCGGTGCGCACCTGCACTTCGCGTACGTGCTGACGTATCTCTACGACGCGGCCCATGCCAACCACGTCCATCTGGACAACGGTCGGTCCGGCACCGGGTTGTCCACCTTCAGCACCCGGTCCCGAGTCCAGGTGCAGGCAGTCCAGGCGATCTGCAGCCACGTCTGGGAGTTCCCCGTCGAGGTCACCGACCGGTGGGACTCGGCAACCCAGCGGGCCACCCGCAGGGTGCTGGAGCGGATCGGCGTGGCCGGACAGCTGGACGACTCCGTAGAGAACTGGCACGCCTTTTTGCGAGCCAGCGTCGGGCCGACGACGTGATCCGGACCCGGGTCGCTGGTGCTGCGTGGGTCACCGGCTAACCGGCGATACCGTCCATGATGGGTCCCACCGTACGAGTGCGCTTGAGCTCGAAGAAGCCCGGATAGGACGCCAGGGCGAGTACTCCGTCGAACACCCGCCCAGCCTCCTCCCCAGTGGGCCTGGGTGAGATGACCGGACCGAAGAACGCAACATCACCGACATGGATCACCGGGGTGCCGACATCCATCCCGACCGGGTCCATCCCGGCATAGTGGGAAGCACGGACTGCGTCGTCGTTGTCGCCGACCTCGGCCACCTCGACCAGCTCGGCGGGCAGCCCGATGTCGGCCAGGGCCGCACGGATGGTGTCGATGGAGACCTCCTCCTGCCGCAGATGTACCCGTGTCCCGATCGCTGTGTAGAAGGCGGCGAGCTGCTCGGAGCCGTAGTCCCGTTCGACAGCGAGCGCCACCCGCACTGGCGCAAAATTTCGTTCCAGCCTTTGGCGATCGTCGTCGCTGACGTCATCGCCGTCATTGAGTACCGACAGGCTCATCACGTGGAAGACGGTCTTCACCGGGCGGACCTTCTCGACCTCGAGCATCCACCGCGACGCCAGCCACGCCCACGGGCACTGGGGGTCGAACCAGAAGTCCACCGTAGTCAGTTCGGTGCCGGAGGTGTCGTCTGGACCCGGATGCGCAGCTGTGGCGGACGAGGACTTCGCCTTGGTCTTGGACTTGTCGGCCTTGGACTTACTGTCCTTGCCCTTCCGCTTCCCGTTCTTCTTGCCCGCTTTTGCCATGGACGAAGACTACGAGAGTCGCCCCGCTCGCGATTCGGGTGGGCGTGACAGGATCGAGTCATGTTCCCCGACAACCTTCGGCGAGACGTCGCCCTCGCCCGGTCCGAGCTGATTCAGACCTCCAGCTACCGCATCCTCGTCGACCTGACCCCGAGTGGCTTGGAGGACCCGGGAACAACGTTCAAATCCACCTCGGTGGTCACCTTCACCGCCCGCGACTCGGGTCGCCTGCACATCGACCTGATCGGCTCGACGGTGGAAGCGGCATCGCTGGACGGAACCGACCTTGATCCCGGCGCCTTCGCCGAGTCCCGGTTCCCGCTGGAGGTCAGCGCTGGCGATCATGAGCTGAGCATCGCCTCGGTGATGCGGTACAGCCGGAGTGGGGCGGGTCTGCACCGGTTCGTGGACCCGGCTGACGACCGCGTCTACCTGTACACCCAGTTCGAGGTCTCCGACGCGCGGCGGGTGTACGCCTGTTTCGAGCAGCCGGATCTCAAGGCGAGGATGCAGATATCGGTCGTTGCCCCGCAGAGCTGGACAGTGATCTCCAACGGAGCCGACGTCAAGCGGACCGAGAACGAGCCAGGCTTCGACCGCTGGGAGTTCTCCGAGACCGAGCCGATCTCCACTTACCTGACCGGCATTGTCGCCGGCGAGTACGCGACCGTTTCCAGCCCCACTCCCTATTACGGCGTCGACGGTGAGATCCCGATGTCGATCCTGTGCCGCCAGTCGGTGCTGGAGCATCTGGACAGTGACCGCATCTTCGCCACCACGCGGGGCGGGTTCGACGTCTTCGAGGCTGACTTCGGGTATCCGTACCCGTTCGGCAAGTACGACCAGGCCTTTGTCCCGGAGTACAACATGGGCGCGATGGAGAACGTCGGCTGCGTCACCCTGCGCGATGAGTACCTGTTCCGCTCCAGGATGACCGCGGCCAGCTATGACGGTCGCGACAACACGATCCTGCACGAGCTGGCCCACATGTGGTTCGGCGACCTGGTCACCATGAAGTGGTGGGATGACCTGTGGCTGAAGGAGTCATTCGCTGAGTGGGCGTCCCACTTCGCGCAGAGCATCGCCGACGACGATCCCTGGCACGCCTGGGCCACCTTCTGCAATGCCCGCAAGACCTGGGCCTACCGGCAAGACCAGCTGCCCAGTACGCACCCGATCGCAGCTGACATGGTGGACCTGGAGGCGGTGGAGGTCAACTTCGACGGCATCACCTACGCCAAGGGTGCCTCGGTGCTGCGGCAGCTGGTCGCCTACGTCGGCAGCGACGACTTCCTGGCCGGGGTACGTCGGTACTTCGCGGCGCATGCCTTCGGAAACACCCAGCTGGTCGACCTGCTGACAGAGCTGGAACAGGCGTCCGGCAGAGACCTGTCTGGCTGGTCCGGTGAGTGGCTGGAGCAGGCCGGCGTCAACACGCTCAAAGCCGAGTTCGGCACCGACAGTGAGGGACGCTTCGACGCCTTCACCGTGTCCCAGACCGCCCCCGCGGAGTGGCCAACGCTTCGTAGCCACCGGATCGCGATCGGCCTGTACAACCTGCAGGGCGGCACCCTGCAGCGGGTGGAGCGGATCGAGACCGACATCACTGGCGACTCAACTGCGGTTCCCGAGCTGGTCGGGTTGGCGCAGCCCGACCTCCTGCTGGTCAACGACGACGACCTGACGTACGCCAAGGTACGGCTGGACCCGCGGTCGCTGCGGACAGTTGTGGACCAGGTCCATGCCATCGCCAGCCCGCTGGCGCGGGCGGTCTGTTGGGGCGCCGCTTGGGACATGTGCCGCGACGCCGAGATGCCGGCCCGAGACTACGTCTCGCTGGTGCTGCGCGGAGTGGTCGTCGAGTCCGACCTGACCGCCGTTGGCGCCATCCTGCGCCAGGGCCTGGCGGCGGCCAGGACGTACACCCACCCCGAGATCCGCGACGAGGTGGAATCCACCTGGGAGACCGGGCTGGCCGACCTGCTGGCCGAGGCCGAGCCCGGCTCGGACCATCAGGTGGCACTGGCCAAGTCATATCCGCTCGCGGTCCGGTCGGCGGCGGGGGCGGCTCGGCTGCAGGCTTGGCTGGCCGGTGAGCAGGTACCGTCCGGGTTGGAGATCGACACCGACCTACGCTGGCTGGTGCTCACCGCCCTCGCTCGGCTGGGGGTGGCCGACGAGGCGGCGATCCAGGCGGAGTACGCCCGCGACACCACCATTACCGGCGCTGAGAACGCTGCCGGGGCGCGAGCCGCGCGGCCCACCGCGGAGGCGAAGGCGGAGGCTTGGCGGCTTGCGGTGACCGAGAACACCATTCCCAACGCCACCCAACGCAGCATCTGCGCCGCGTTTTCCCAACCGGGGCAAGACGATGTGCTGGCGCCGTACCTGGAGCAATATCTGACCGCGGCGGACGATATCGCGGCCGCCCGGGGAGTGTGGGAGGTGAAGACCACCAGCCTCAGGGACAACGTGTTGTCGATGCTCTTCCCGCAGCTCGCTGACACCCAGCAGGTGGTTGACCGGATCGACCGCTGGCTGCCGCAGGCAGAGCTGACAGATCCGGTGCGACGGCTGGTCAGTGAGCGGCGCGACGACGCAGTACGCGCGTTGCGGTGTCAGGAGGCCAGCCGGAAAGCCTCCCAGTGACACCGGCTCCGGAAACCTCGGCGCCGGTAGGACCTGGTCAAGGGACGACCGTGGTGGCTGATGTGGTGGCGGTGATGGACAGGCTCTATCCGCCAGCTACGGCGGAGCCGTGGGATCGGGTCGGACTGACGGTCGGCAGCCGGAACGCAGCAGTGACCAAGATCATCTATACCGTCGACTGCACCGCCGCGGTGGTGGCGGAGGCGGTGTCGGTGGGCGCGGACATGATCATCGCGCACCATCCGCTGCTGCTTCGGGGCGTCCATTCCATTACCGACGAGGATCCCAAAGGTCGCTGCGTGACCGAGCTGGTCAAGGGTGGGATCACCTTGCACGTGGCGCACACCAACGCCGACAAGCCGGCCTGCGGCGTGGTCGCCGCCCTGGCGGACGCCTTGGGCGTGACCGGCACCACACCGCTGGTCCCGGCCCCGGCCGAGCCGCTGGACCTGCTGGTCACCTTCGTTCCGCAGCCGCAGGAGGCGACGTTGCTGGACGCGCTCGCCGACGCCGGCGCTGGGGCGGTGGGCAGCTACGACCGGTGCAGCTTCACCAGCCCAGGGATCGGTAGGTTTCGACCGCTGCCGGGGGCGGAGCCGTACCTCGGAACGGTCGGTCAGGTGGAGCGGGTGACAGAAACCAGAGTCGAGATGGTGCTGCCACGACCGCGCCGCGACGACGTCGTGCAGGCGCTGCTGCGAGCGCATCCCTACCAGACGCCGGCCTTCCACCTGATCGAGACAGCGACGACAACAGCCACTGACATCGGGCTCGGCCGGATCGGTGCGCTGCCGTCCCCGATGCGGCTGGCGGAGTTCGTGTCCCGCGTCGGCCAGGCCTTGCCGCGGTCCGGTGGTGTCCGCGTCTCCGGCGACCCCGACCGGGTGGTGGGGCTGGTTGCGGTACAGGCCGGAGCCGGCGACGACCTCCTCGACGTCGCCCGCACCCGCGGCGCCGATGTCTACGTCACCTCAGACCTGCGCCATCATCCGGCCAGCGAGGCGCTGGAGTGGGCCGACGCACCGGCGCTGGTCGACATCCCGCACTGGGCCGCGGAGTACACCTGGCTGCCAGTGGTCCAGCGGCTGGTAGGTGAGCGGCTCGCCGCAGCCGGAACTCCGGTGCCGTCGGTGATTTCGACCGTGGTTACCGACCCCTGGAACGCAACCTGAGGAACGCTGCGGTGAGCGCGTACCGGGACGGATCAGCTGCTCGGGGCGGCGGCGCGGAGCTTCTCCAGCAGTGGGCCCGCAGCCTGGTCGAGGAACGCCTGCTGGCCCTGGTCGCCGACCTGGACGATCGCGACGTCGGTGAAGCCTGCCTCCCAGAACGGCTGCACCGCGCTGACCACCGCATCCAGATCCGGACCGCAGGGGATGGCCTCCGCCACATCCTCGGGGCGGACGAACTGGGTGGCGCCGACGAAACCGGCTGGAGTGGGGAGATCGGCGTTGACGGCCCAACCGCCGGCGAACCAGCGAAACTGCTCGTGAGCACGCGCCACTGCAGCGTCCGCATCCGGGTCCCAGCAGATCGGGACCTGGCCGATCTTCCGTGAGCCCGTAGAACCCTTGATCGAGTCCCACTGGCTCACAGCGTCGGAGTCTGGTTCGACGCCGACCAGGTGGTCGCCCAGCGGGGCGAACCGCTCGATCGACTTCTCGCCGGAGACGGCCAGCCCGATCGGCACCCCTTCGTCGGGCACGTCCCAGACTCGGGCTGAGTCCACTCGGAAGTAGTCGCCTTCCCAGGTGACGAGCTCGCCGGTGTGCAGCTCGCGGATGATCTGTACGGCTTCCTCCAGCATGTCTTGGCGCTGCGCCACCGGAGGCCAGCCCTCGCCGGTGATGTGCTCGTTGAGGTTCTCCCCGGACCCCAGGCCGAGCAGGAACCTGCCGTCGGAGAGCAGCTGCATCGTTGCCGACTTCTGCGCCACCACCTCCGGGTGGTATCGGATGGTCGGGCAGGTCACATAGGTCGCCAGCTCCACCCGCGAGGTGGCCTGCGCCACCGCGCCGAGCACCGACCAGGCATAGGACGCATGGCCCTGCACGGCAAGCCACGGTGAGTAGTGGTCGCTGGACACCTCGAAGTCGAAGCCGAGCCGCTCAGCCGCGACCGCGTATCCGACAAGATCCTTGGGGCCGCTTTGCTCGGTCATCAGGGTGTATCCGAACCTGGTCATCAGTCTCCTCCGTCGACGGGATGCTGACGGTATTCATACCCCACGGAGGCTCTGGGCATCCGCCCCAGCGCTCGCTATCTTGCGGCTAAGGCGTGAGGTGCAGGGTTCGGGGAGCGCGGGCCGCCTCGCCGAGCTGCTGGATGCCCCGCACCAGACCGCCGACTATGTCGCCTGCCACGAACGACGACTGCATCGACGCCGCGGCCAGGCCGCACTCCATGTCGTTCAAGGTCCGCTTGGCCTGGGCACCACTGATGATCTCCAGGGCGCGGAAGCCGGGGTCGCACATCACCAGCACCGAGCGGTCCGGATCTGAGAGCGCGGCATGCAGTCGTGCGGCGTAGGCGCGGGAGTCCTCCTCCGACGCCCCGACATACACCGAGAACGTCAATCCCGACATCGTCTCCGCGTTGCGGATTGCCCGCTCGATCCGACTGACCTCGCTGGGACTGAAGGACCCAAGACCGTCGGCTGCATCACCAGCGGGCACTTGCGCCTCCGGTTCCAGTGTGCGACTCGCCCGATCCGGGGGCCGTAGTCCCGTCGGTGAGCTCCTGATCCTTCGGGGCGCTCCCCAACCAGACCGGGTCGGTCACCGGGGTGGGGCGACCACGCCCGGCCTTGGCCAGCGCAGACGCCTTACACAGCAGCGCGATGATCGCGAAGGCCACAGCGGGGATCCCGATCAGCAACCCCAGACTCTGCAGCACGGTCGGGTTTGTGGCCTCGGGCCGGCCCGCTAGCGTCTCCAGTGGCACTAGCATGCTCAACAGTTCGCTCACGGGTCCTACGTTAGCCGAACCGGCCCGAACGCCAGCCTCCGGAACGTCGACCGAGGGAGAGTCAGTGTCCAACAGCGGTACGGGGTCCAACAGCGGTACGGGGTCCAACAGCGGTACGGGGTCCAACAGCGGTACGGGGTCCAACAGCGGTACGGGGTCCAACAGCGGTACGGGGCCCGACAGCGGCACGGGGGCACCGCGCGTTGTGATGGATGCCGACCAGATCGCCCGGG
This sequence comes from uncultured Propionibacteriaceae bacterium, assembly GCA_902805915.1. GTDB lineage: Bacteria > Actinomycetota > Actinomycetes > Propionibacteriales > Propionibacteriaceae > Microlunatus. The sequence goes on from CADCUO010000015.1 coordinate 10,475, forward strand.
CATGCGCCCGAATGGCTCATCAGGTCCTCGAGGCCAACCGGGGCGCCGCCGGCCTGGTGCTGCTCGGCATCCCGACTCGAGGGGTACACCTGGCATCCCGGCTCGCCGCTGCGATGGCCCAGGTAGAGGGCGAGAGAATCCCGGTCGGGTCCCTGGACATCACCTTGTACCGCGACGACTTGCGCCGTAACCCGACGCGGCCGGTCGGCCACACCTATCTCCCGGTCCCGGTGGACGACGCCGTCGTGGTGCTGGTGGACGACGTACTATTCTCCGGGCGTACGGTCCGAGCCGCCCTGGACGCCCTCGGCGACATCGGACGGCCACGGGCCGTCCGGTTGGCGGTACTGGTCGACCGCGGGCACCGTCAGCTGCCGATCAGGGCCGACCACGTCGGCAAGAACCTGCCGACCGCTGCCAGCGAGCGGGTGAGCGTACGGCTGGAGGAGTCAGACGGAGTGAACGAAGTGACGATCGCCCGACCGAGCGATGCCGACGGCGCCACCCCGAGCTCGTTCCCGAGTGAGCGAACCGCGGACGCAGACGGAGCAGCGGCACCCGGAGAGGACCGCTGATGCGTCATCTGCTGTCCGCGGCTGATCTCAGCCTCAGCGAGATCACCGAGATCCTGGATCTGGCCGAGGAGATGTCCACGGTGCAGGACCGGCCGGTCAAGAAACTCCCAGCGCTGCGCGGTCGGACCGTGGTGAACCTGTTCTTCGAGGACTCCACCCGGACCCGGTCCTCCTTCGAGATCGCAGGGAAGTGGCTGTCGGCGGACGTTATCAACGTCAGCGCCAAAGGGTCCTCGATGTCCAAGGGAGAGTCGCTGCGCGACACCGTACTGACGGTGGCGGCCATGGGCGTGGATGCCCTGGTGATCCGACACCATGCCTCCGGGGCGCCCTGGCAGGCGTCCCATTGGATCGACGCCCACGTGTTGAACGCCGGCGACGGAACCCACGAGCACCCGACCCAGGCGCTGCTCGACGCCTTCACACTGCGTCGCCACTTCCGGTCGGCAGACCCGTCGTCGGCAGAGCGCAACGGTCAGGCGAGTGACTTCACCGGGAAGACGATCGCCATCGTCGGTGACCTCACCCACTCCCGCGTCGCCCGCAGCAACGTGCTGCTGCTGCAGACGCTGGGAGCAGAGGTGGTGCTGGTGGCGCCACCCACCCTGATGCCGTCTGGGGTCGACTCCTGGCCCGCCGCCAACACCACCGACTTTGATGAGGTGCTGGGAGCCTGCGACGCCGTCATGATGTTGCGGGTCCAGCGGGAACGGATGTCGGGGGGTTACTTCCCCAGCGCCCGCGAGTACACCATCGGGTACGGGCTGACCCGCGCCCGGCTTGGAGCGCTTCGCCCCGGCGCAGCGATCTGCCACCCGGGCCCGATGAACCGAGGGCTGGAGATCTCCGCCGATGCGGCTGACGCCGCCAACTCCTTGATCTTGGACCAGGTCGCGGCTGGCGTCTCAATCCGGATGAGTGTGCTCTACCAGATCCTCGGCGGGGCGGAAGAGTCCGTTGCCTCGCCCGTACGAGAGGCCGCAGTTCGATGAACGACGTACTGATCACCGGAGCCGACCTCGCCGGGCAGGGCCGCGCCGACCTGCTGATCCGAGACGGACGCCTGGTGGACCCGGCCGACGCAGGAGTCGACGTGGAGCGGATGGACGCAGACGGGCTGATCGCCCTGCCCGGACTGGTCGACCTGCACACCCACCTCCGCGAACCCGGCCGGGAGGACGCCGAGACCCATGACAGCGGAACCCGGGCCGCTGCCCGCGGCGGTTTCACCGCGGTGCTGGCCATGGCCAACACAACCCCGGTCACCGACACCGCCGAGGCAGCCCTGCACATCGCAGCGCTGGGCCGACAGGCCGGGCACGCCCAGGTGATACCGGTCGGCGCGGTGACCAAAGGGCTGGACGGTGCCGAGCTTGCGGAGCTGGGTCTGATGGCGCGGTCGGCGGTCCAGGTACGGGTGTTCTCCGACGATGGGCACTGCATCTCCGACGCCGGACTGATGCGGCGCGCGCTGGAGTACATCCGCGCCTTCGACGGTGTCATCGCCCAGCACGCGCAGGACCCGCGGCTTGCCGGCGCGCACGCCTGCTGCCACGAGGGTGAGGTTTCCGGCCGACTCGGACTGCCCGGATGGCCCCCGGCGGCTGAGTCGACCATCGTTGCCCGAGACGTGCAGCTCGCGGCTCTGACCGGTTCCCGGGTGCACGTCTGCCACGTCTCCACCGCGGAGACGGTGGACGTGCTGCGGTGGGCCAAGGCCCGCGGAGTCAAGATCACCGCCGAGGTGACACCGCACCACCTGCTGCTGACCACCGATGAGGTCCTCGGCTACGACCCCACCTTCAAGGTGAACCCGCCGCTTCGTCCCGAGGAGCATGTTCGGGCGCTTCAGGACGGGCTGGCCGACGGCACCATCGACGCCGTCGCCACCGACCACGCACCGCACGCCCGGCATGACAAGCAGCACGCCTTCGCTGAGGCAGCGTTCGGGATGGTCGGGCTGGAGTCTGCGCTGGCCGTTGTGGTCGAGACCATGGTGGATACCGGTCGACTGTCGTGGAGCGGGGTGGCGCAGCGCACTTCTGTGGTACCGGCAAGGATTGCCCGCCTGTCCGGACAAGGGCGGCCCTTGTCGGTCGGCGAACCGGCGAATGTGACACTGGTGGATCCGACTGCCCGAGCGGTGGTGGACGCAGACAACACCGCGTCACTCTCCCGCAACAACCCCTGGCACGGTCGAGAGCTGCCCGACCCGGTGGTAGCGACGTTCTGGGCGGGACGCCAGACGTACCGGCGTTAACGTCAAGGGGGCGTCGGCGGACGTTCGGCTGATCAGCCGGGCCGGCTCGCTACGCTGGCGCGATGCCTGCCTGGTTCCCGAGCAACGTCGCCGAAGCGGTGCTGTTCCCACCACTTCGGATCCTGTTCCTGATCGTGATGGCGTCGGTGGTCCGGTATCTGCTGCATCGGCTGATCGACAAGATGGTGCGGCGGGCGATCGACCGACAACCCAACCCTCGCTTCCGCGCCGCCACCATCCTCGCCGCCGCCACCAGCCTCCCGCGCGAGCGCCGTGAACAGCGGATCGCGGCGCTGGGCTCGCTGGCACGCAGCGTCATCACCGTGGTCTTGATCCTCGCCACCGTTGTCATGGTCCTGGCGGAGATGGGGTTCAACGTCTCCACCATCATCGCCGGTACCTCCATCTTGGGCGTGACGATTGCATTCGGCCTGCAGAACGTGGTGAAGGACTTCATCTCCGGGGTGTTCATGCTGATCGAGGACCAGATCGGCGTGGGCGACTTCGTCGACATGGAGAGGGCGTCCGGAACCGTCGAGGAGGTGGGCCTGCGGGTCACCCAGCTCCGCGACGACAACGGCACCATCTGGTACGTACGCAACGGAGAGATCCTCCGCGTCGGCAACTTCAGCCAAGGCGGGCCCGGACGGCCCCCGGAACCTGACGACGACCCAGTCCCGTCGGAGTGACCGGGCTACGCCGCTCGATGGGACCGGGTCAGCCGTAGATGAGCCCTAGTCGACCAGGGTGGCTTCCAGGGTGATGGTGGTGCCAGTCAGAGCCTGGCTCACCGGGCAGTTCTTCTTGGCGTCCTGGGCTGCCTCCTCGAACTGCTCCGCGCTCAGCCCCTCAACAGCGGCCTTGACGGTCAGCTTGACGCCGGTGATGCCCTTGCCGGGCTGGAACGTCACATCAGCAGTGGTGTCGACGGTGGTGGGTGGGGTGCCGGCTTGGGCCAGGGCATGCGAGAGAGACATCGAAAAGCAGGTGGAGTGAGCGGCGGCAATCAGCTCCTCCGGGCTGGTCTTGCCGTTCGGCTCCTGCTCGGTGCGAGCGGGCCAAGTGACGTCGAAGGTGCCCAGCCCGGATGAGGCCAGGTCGACAGTGCCGGCGCCCTCCATCAGCGAGCCCTTCCAGTGTGCGTTGGCGGTGCGGGTTGCAGCCATGAACAACTCCTCAGGTGTCGGATTCGAAACGGTGTTGCAGGCGGTGGATGCGTCCACCGGATCCCTATCCTGCCAGGGCCGCTCCAGGGTGAGGGACAATGGGGGTGATGTCCACTCCCGTACCCCCACAGACGTTGTACGACGCCGTCGGCGGCCACGAGACCTTCGTTGCCCTGGTGAAGCGCTTCTACGAGGGAGTCGCCGGCGACCCACCGCTGCGTGCTCTCTACCCCGAGGATGACCTCGGGCCGGCGGAGGTGCGGTTCCGCATGTTCCTCGAGCAGTACTGGGGCGGGCCCACCACCTACAGCGAGCAACGCGGCCACCCGCGGCTGCGGATGCGGCACGGCCCCTTCCTGGTCACGCCGGTTGCCCGCGACCGGTGGTTGAAGCACATGCGCGACGCGATCGATTCGCTGCATCTGGCTCCGGCCCACGAGGCGGAGCTGTGGTCGTACATGGAGCGTGCCGCCCACTCGATGGTCAACTCCCTGGACGAGAACCCGCGCCCGGTGACCGGTTTCCAGCTCTGACGGCAGGTGAGCGCCTAGGCCGTTGCGTCAGTCGACGCACATCAGCCGTTGCGTCCCGGCTCAGGTGAGTGGGAGGCTCCAACGGTGAAGCCCCAGACCAAGACCAGCCCAGACGGCATCGAGTACCGCGACCTCAACGGCAACGGCGTCCTAGACCCGTACGAGAACCCCACCCTCCCGGTCGAGGCGCGGGTGTTGGACCTGGTCGGCCGGCTCTCACTGGAGGAGAAGGCGGGGCTGCTGTTCCATCCGATCATCGAGGCCGGTACGGACGGCTCCGTGGTGGAGACGCCGGGCCGGATCAGCTTGCTGCCGACGTCGACTGTGGTGCTGGGCAAGCTGCTCAACCACTTCAACGTGCATGCACTCGGAGACCCCACGGCCGCGGCGCGATGGCACAACGCCGTCCAGGCGCTAGCAGAGCAGACGCCGCACGGCATCCCGGTGACCATCTCCTCCGACCCCCGGCACAGCTTCAACGACAACCCCGGCGCCTCCTTCGCGGCCGGGTCCTTCTCCCAATGGCCCGAACCGATCGGGCTCGGCGCGATTGGTGACGCCGAGCTGGTACGGCTGCACGCCGACGCCACCCGGGAGGAGTACACCGCAGTCGGGATTAGGGCGGCGCTGCACCCGACGGCGGACCTGGCGACCGAACCCCGCTGGGGTCGTCAGTTCGCAACCTTCGGACAAGACAGCGACCTGGTCACGCGGCTGGTTGATGCCTTTCTGCAGGGACTGCAGGGCGCCGAGCTGGGAGCCACCAGCGTTGCAGCCACCACCAAGCACTTCCCTGGTGGCGGTCCGCAGAAGGACGGGGAGGACCCGCACTTTCCCTATGGTCGCGAGCAGACCTACACCGGCGGCGGGTTCGACGACCATCTGAAGCCGTTCGTCCGTGCCATCGCCCGTGGCACCAGCGCGATCATGCCGTACTACGGGATGCCGGTGGGCCTTTACCTCGATGGCGAGCCCATCGAGCAGGTCGGGTTCAGCTACAACAAGCAGATCATCACCGGCCTGCTCCGCGAGAAGCTCGGTTACGACGGTGTGGTGTTGACTGACTGGTCACTGTTGACCGACACGGTGGCAGGTGACCTCGGCCTGCCTGCCCGCGCCTGGGGGGTGGAGGACCTGGACCGGCTGCGCCGGCTGGAGAAGCTGCTGGCTGCCGGGGTGGACCAGCTCGGCGGCGAGGAGTGCCCGGAACTGGTGGTCGACCTTGTCTCCAGCGGAGCGGTGCCGATGGAACGGATCGACGAGTCGGTACGCCGCCTGCTGCGGGTCAAGTATCAGCTCGGGCTGTTTGACAACCCATATGTCGACGAAGAGGCGGCCGCCGTAGTCGTCGGTCGCTCCGAGTTTGTCCGGGCTGGGCATCGGGCTCAGGCCGAGTCGGTGACTGTGCTGGTCAACTCCGAGGGCCGAGATGGCCCGGTGCTGCCGCTGCGCGCGGGAGTCTCCCTCTTCGTCGAAGGCGTTGACCGGGATATAGCAGCTCAGTTCGCCACCGTGGTGGACGACCCGGCTGAGGCGGACCTGGCCCTGGTCCGGGTCCGGGCACCGTACGAGGAGCGCAACAGCTACTTCCTGGAGCAGTGGTTCCACGCCGGTTCGCTGGAGTTCCCCGCCGGGGTGATTCGGCGGCTCGGCAAGATCGCCGAACAGACGCCGCTGCTGGTTGACGTCACCTTGGAGCGGCCTGCCATCTTGGCCCCGATCACTGAGATCGCGGCCGGTCTGGTGGCCAGCTACGGCGCCTCTGAACGGGCCCTGCTGGAGGCTTTGACCAACCGGATCAGCCCGCGCGGCAGGTTGCCGTTTGAGATACCACGGTCAATGGGGGCCGTCGTCGTGTCCAGACCAGATGTCGCCTCCGACACCGTGGACCCGCTCTTCGAGGTCGGTCATCGAGTAACGATCTAGCGCCCGGGATAGACCATCGGCTTCAAGGTGGTTGGGTCCTTCTTGGCTACCTGCAACGCCTCGACTGCCTGAGCCAGACCGTACTGACCGGTCACCAGCCCGTCCAGGTCGACCAGACCCGAGGCGGCTAGAGCGATCGCAGCCGGATAGCAATTGGCGTAGCGGAACGTCCCGGTGACCACCAGCTCCTTGATCTGGATCAGCGCGACCGGCAGCTCCATGGTGGCGGCACCCATTCCGACCAACACCACCCGAGCAGCCGGCGCTGCAGCCGCGAAGGCGGCGTGCACGGCCGGTGTCGCCCCACTGCACTCCAAGATCACGTCGACCGGGTCGATCTGGTCCGACAGCGGTCCTGCGGTGGCATTGATGACCTGGCTGGCCCCCCGTCCCAAAGCCGTCTGCAAGCGATAGTCGTTGGTGTCGCTCACTCCCACCCACGCGGCCCCTCGAGCCCGAGCTACATCGGCACAGAGCAGCCCGACGGGGCCGGCACCAGTCACCAGCACGCGGTCTCCCGGCTGCACTCCGACTTTCTGGTTCGCCCAGACCCCGACCGACAACGGCTCGATCAGGGCAGCAGCCTCATCGGAGAGCGAGTCCGGTACCGGGTGCGCCCGGTGAGACTCCAGCACCACGTACTGAGCAAAGGCACCATTCACCGGAGGCGTGGCGAAGAACTGCACGTCCGGGCACAGGTTGTAACGTCCGGTCAGGCACTGGGTACACCGGCCACAGGTCTCCTGCGGCTCCATCGCTACCCGTTGCCCGACCCGGCGGTCGGTCACAGCTGAACCGATGGCACGGACGGTGCCAGATGCCTCGTGGCCCAGGACCAGCGGCTGCTCCACCACGAAGTCCGCGATCCGTCCGTGGTCAAAGTAGTGCACATCGGAGCCGCAGATACCGACGGCAGCCACCTCGATCAGGACCTGATGCGGTCCGGGCTCGGGCACCGCGGCCTGCTCCAGCTCGACGACACCCTGCTTGAGCAGGACGGCCTGGGTCTGCTCGCTGGCGATGGAGCTCGTGGGGGCGATAGCACTCATGGGCTCAGCGTAGCGACCCCGGGACGAGCTCAGGAATGTACCAGCCACCGCTCGAGCCGAGTCCGGGCCTCCGCGGTCAGCGGTTCCTCCCCCACCACAACGCTGCGCGCCGTGGCGAAGATCGTGTCGGTGTCGGAGTCGAGGATCTTGGCGGCCAAGGTGAACGAGCGGGTGCCGATCTTGACGACCGCTGTGCGAACCTCGTACGGCTCAGTGCGGAAGTCCAATGGCTGGCGATACTCCAGATCCTGCCGCACGATCACCCACACCACCTGGCCTGACCGCTCCATCACCTGCGACAGCATCGCGATCCGTGCCTCTTGGATGTAGTCGTAGAACTTGACGTTGTTGACGTGGCCGTAGGAGTCAAGGTCGGACCACCGCACTCTCAGGGCGTACCGATGCCCCTCCTGCTGGTGTGCCGGCCGCGGTAGCGGCGGCAGCGGCTCGGTCAGCCCGCGAGCGGCCTCGAGAGCCGACCGTTCTTCCGGTAGCAGCCGGCGCAGTGAGCCGGTCGCCAGATCGAACGGGACGGCACCGGTTCGTGCCCGCGCAACCAGGTGCTCGCCGTCGAACAGCTCGTAGCTGATGTAGAACCGGCTGGCGCCGAAGCTGTCCACCCCGAGCTCGATCCGGATCTGTTGCTCCGCGAACTTGATGGGGCGCAGGTACTCCACCTGGTGGCTGGTGACAAGCACGCCGGTGTCAAGCAGCTGGTGCAGGATTGCTGGCCCGGACAGCAGGAAGTCGACCCTGGCCTCCTGCAGGTAGTCAAGGTATGCGGCGTTGTTGATGTGCCCCTGAGCGTCCATGTCTCCCCAACGGATCGGACACAGATAGGTGTGGGTCACGCACTTCTCCTCAAGAGGCCGTCGGGTCTCCCGAACATGTCACAGGGTCCCCCAGGAATGTCACACCAGTCCCAGTGAACCCGCACCGCCACGCGTGGCCAGCTCTAGCCGGCGCCAACTGGAGTGGGGTTCTGAGGTTCGCGCTCAAACGAGCCGTTCCAGCGGCTCGGTGGTCGGTCCTTCGAGCACAGTGCCGTCGACCGCGTACCGGGATCCGTGCAGGGGGCAGTCCCAGGACTTCTCCGCATCGTTCCAGCGCACGACGCCGCCGAGGTGGGTGCAGACGGCGGAGACGGTGCAAGTCCGACCGTTCAGGGTGGCGACGGCCGCCGGTCTCAGGTCGCGGCGACCGACCACACCCTCGCCTTCGGCGGGGGCCTCATCGGGCAGCGGCCGGAGCTCCGCCGCGGCCCATCCCTGTAGGGCTGCGACTCCCACCTCGGCGTTGTACTGGATCGCCTGCAGCGCAGCCAGCGGCTTGGTGACGCGAGACCCTAAGGTGTCCGCCCAGGGCATCTGACCGCCCAGAATCTCCCCGGCGATCCGCAGCGCGGCCATTGGTGCGTTGGTCATCCCCCACTTGCCGTATCCGGTAGCAAGGTACACATGCCCACCGCCGCCCGGAAGCTTGCCGACGAAGGGCACATGGTTGTGGGACTCATAGTCCTGAGCCGACCAGACGTGGCTGCGTACCGCCCCGGGGAAGTTCTCGAGCGTCCAGGCGGTGAGTTCGTCCACCATCGACTGCGGTGAGGGATGGCGTCCCACCTCGTGCCCGTTGCCACCGACGACCAGCACCTCTTCCCCGTTGTAGGAGGCAGTACGCAGCGAGCGCGTCGGCGACTCGGTGGAGAGGTACATGCCTTGCGGAACATGACCGGGAACGCGGAAGGCCATGGCGTAGGAACGTTGCGGTGTCACCTTCGCGAAGTACAGGCCCCGATCAAGGATCGGGATCCCGGTCGCCAACACCACGTTCTCAGCGGCGATGGTGCCGCTGTCGGTGCTCACCGTGCTGCTGAACCCAACGTCGACACCCTTCACCCGGACGTCCTCCAGGAGCACCCCGCCGCGGGCCCGTAGCTCCGCCGCCAAGGCGGTGAGCACGTCCAGCGGGTTGAACTGTGCCTGGTCGCGAAGCCTGACCGTGCCATAGCTGGCATAGGGCAGCTCGTCGGCGTCCTCTAATGTGACGTCGAGCCCCACTCGGCGACAGGCGTCGAACTCCTTGCGGACCGATGCGGCGCCGGCGCTGGCGCCCGCGTAGGTGTAGGCGTCGCGCTGCTCGAAGGGAACGCCGTGGTCGGAGCAGTAACGCAGCAGCCAAGCCTGGCCTTCTCGGTTGCCCTCCAGGTAGGCCCGGGCCACCTCCTCAGAATGGGCCGACAGGATGGCTGAGTACCTGGTCCCCTGCAACAGGCTGACCTTGGCGGTGGTGTGGCCGGTGGTCACAGCGCCGACGAAGCGGGCCTCGACCACGGCTACTCTGCGGCCCGCCCGCGACAGCAGCACCCCGGTGATCAGGCCGGTCAGTCCTCCGCCAACCACCACGTCGTCATACGCGACGTCCGGCACGAATGTGTCGGTCTCGATCTGGTCGACCCGATCCAACCACAACGACGTCATTACAACTCCCTAGTCTGTCTTCAGACAGCGCAGTGACCGGCCTGGTCGGCATACGCCAGGAGGGTTACCCATTCGCCACCGGCGGAACCTGCCAGCAGGACCGACGCTTGCCAGTTCGGGCGGTGGGTACGTTGGCGATGCCCATCGCCGTCCAGTCCAAGGAGAAACCCGTGCGCCTGAAGCGCCGCCCCGCTACGGACCCTGCAGATCGAGTCGTGCTGATCACCGGTGGATCCAGTGGAATCGGGTTAGCCGCCGCGCTGCACGCCGCCGAGTGCGGGAACCGGGTGGCTCTGCTGGCGCGGAACAGCGACCGGCTAGACGTGGCCGCAGCCCAGTGCCGTGACCGAGGCGCTGCCGAGGTCATGGTGCTGGAAGCTGACGTTGCCGACGCTGCCTCAGTGGACACCTCGGTGCAGCAGCTGCTCACCACCTGGGGAAAGATCGACCTCATCATCCAGTCCGCCGGGGTGGCGGGATACGGGCTCTTCACCGACGTACCGGTTGCAGTGTTCGACCGAATCATCGAGACCAACGTGCTAGGTACGGCGAATGTGGTCCGCTCGGCCCTGCCGTCGATGCGGGCCCGCAACCAGGGGACGATCATCATGGTGGGCTCCATCATCGGCTACATCGCCACTCCGTCGATGACTGCGTACACGACCAGCAAGTGGGCGATCCGCGGGTTGCTGCGAACCCTCCAGGTCGAGAACAGGGACCGTCCAGGGGTGCACATCTGCTACCTCGCCCCGGCCGGGGTGGACACGCCGATCTACCGACTAGCCGCAAACTACTCCGACCGGGATGGTCGGCCGCCGCCACCGGTACTGACGGCCCAGCGGGTGGCTGCGGCTGCTTTCCAGCTGGCGGACCGGCCCCGTCGAACAGCGCAGGTCGGGTCCATGAACCTGCTCATCCTCGCTGGGTTCAACGCGATGCCGGCAGTGTACGACCGCCTGGTTAGCCCGCTTTTCCGTGCGTTCGCTAGCAGGCCCAGCTCTGCTCCCACCGGCCATCCCGGCAACGCCTTCGACTCCAGCTGAGCCGGGCAAGCCAAGACCCCGGCCCAGAAGAGGGCCGGGGTCCAGGTGTTGTTCGGGTCCGCGCCGGTCAGACATCCCGTCCGTCGCACCCAGTCATGTGTGACTGTGAACGTCCGACGGGGTGTTCTGGCACTAGCGTCAGTTGTTGCGGCTTTCCTTGACCCGCTGGCCGCTCTCCTGCACATCCTGCTTGACGTCGGAAGCTGCAGAGGTGCCCTCGTCCTTGACGTTCTGGACTGCGTCCTGGGCGGTGGCCTTGACCGACTGTGCAGCCTCCTGCAACGGCTCCTGGAGGCTCTGGGCAGCATCGCGTGCCATCTCGGTGACCTGCTGCTTCACCGGCTCGATGTTCTCCTTAATGCCCTCTACCGCCTGCAGCTCCTTCTGTGAGGAAGGAAGCAGGGAAGAGATCAGCATGCCGGCTCCGAAGGCAATCAGACCAGCTGCCAGCGGGTTGCCCGACGTGCGGCTCTTCAGCTGCTGCGGAGCGTTGCTCACTGCGCCACTCACAGTGGAGGCGGCGCTGCTCGCGGCGGACTGCGCCGACGACGCTGCGTCGGTGACCGCAGACTGGGCCGACGACGCTGCGCCGCTGACTGCGGACTGAGCCGACGACGCCTTGTCGCCGAGTGCGGACTGAGCCGAAGAAGCCCTGTCACCGACGCCCGAATGAGACGTGCGGCCGGTGTCCGGGTCAGATCCCATGATCTTGTCCTTGACGCCCAACGTTGCCTCCTTGACGCGATTCACCTTGCGCTTCGCGATGCTTCTCGGGTTCGCCTCATCGACCAACTCGTTCACATTCTCGCTCAAGGCCGCCCGGGTGCGCTCGATCTCGGCGCGAATTACCTCTGGGTTGTCAGACATGCCGGTTCTCCTCTTCGTTGCCCTTCAATGCATTTGGAATCTTGCCGAGCGTGTCAGTCGTGTCCGGGATACCCCGCACGCGCTCCATCTCCTTCTTCCCTAGGGAGAACAGGATCGCAGCGATGATCGCCCAGATCACGGCGACGATGAGCGCCGCCCAGCCACGACCGAGCAGGTTGCCGATCGCCCACCACAACGAGATGGACAAGAACAGCAACACCAGGAAGCCACCGACACCGGCGCCGACGAACATGCCGATGCCTTTGCCGGCCCGGCTGCCCGACTGCTTGAGCTCAGCGGTCGCCAGCGCGACCTCCTGCCGCATCAGCGTCGACAGGTCCCTGGTGACGTTTCCCATCAGCTCGCCGATGGAAGCGCGGTCCTGGTCACCAGAGGTGTCTGAGCTGGTGTACGTCTCTCGCGAGGACGACTCGGGAAGTGCTTCGCTCATGGTCGGACATCACCCCGGCCGGTGCCAGGAGTTGGGTCGAACGGTGAGGTCCCCAGACCCTGGGAGGTGCCAGTCTCATACGTCGTGCCACCTTCGTAGGTGGGCGCTGGCGCGGTGGTGTAGTCGCTACTGGTGTACGAGGTGTCGCCGTACCCGGTAGCGGTCTCGCTGTAGCCGGTGGTGGCGTAGCCGGTGCCGCCCAGGCCGGTGTTCGTCGTAGCGGAGGTACCGCTGCCGATCGACCCACGGGCGCTGTCTGCCTTGGCAGCCGCTCCGAGGTTGCGGGTCAGTCGACCTGCGACTGCTCCGGCAAGCGCCGCTCCGAGGAGGAACTGGCCCGGCTTGCGGCGGGCGAAGGTCCTGACCTGATCCAGCACATCGGCGGGATCGCTGTTCTGCACCCAGTGGCCGACCGCTCCGACCTTGTTCGCGGCTTGCTGCGCCAGGTCACCGATGAACGCGGGACCTTCGGAGTTGGCCCCGAGGTTGCCGAGCTCCTTCGCCACCGCGTGAATGCTCTCTGCGAGCTTCGACTGCTGCGTCGAGAGCTGCTGGCCGACCTGACCACGGGCCTGCTCCAGCAAGTTCTTAGCCTGGCTGCCTGCCTCGGCCGTGACGTTGCCGAGCTCGCCCTTCGCCGCTGAGGCGACCTGCGAGGCTGCGCCGGCTGCTGCCACCTTGGTGCTGGCTGCTTCTTCCTTGGCAACATCCTTGGTCGAGCTGGACTGACCGGGTGTGCCACCGCCCGTGGAGTAGCTTGATCCTCCCGAGACTCCGAAGCCTCCGCCAGCCGATCCCGCTCCAGTCGCGGTCGATCCAGTAGCCGGCACGCCCGGCTCTAGCGGTAGTCCTCGATCGCCTTCATAGGGACCTGGAACCGCGGTTGGGTTGGTCATGTCATCTCCTTATCCTGAGACGGATTTATTGCGAGGCGCCTTCGCCCCGGTATGTCGCCACACCTCAGTATGTCGCCACCCGTTGGCGAGCACCACACAAGGGTGACCGTTATACGCGGCCACCGAAACTTTGTTGTACTCGAACACGGTAGCCATACCCATCGGCCGGGAAATAATGCACTTGGCGGCTGATTTAGTCGCGGATGCGCTCCGCGCCGACTAGAGCCTTGGCTGTCACCGTTGTTTCGTGCTGGTCAGTCGGCTTCCAGTCGCGGAAGGTGAAGAACGGTCGCCGCTCCGCATAACGACGGGCATCGAGAACGCGCAGGTCGGCATCCACCGACTCAGTAATCGGCCGCCGTTCGCGCAGCACCCACGGCAATCCCCGTACTGCCCGGACCAGGGCGATGGCATAGTTCTTGCTCTTCGGTCGGTCGACCAGCGTATGCAGCGTCCAGCGCAGCGCGCTGGCCCGCGGCCGGTGCAACCAGGCGTTCCAGAGCGTGTTCCGCATGCTGTAGCTATGCAGCCGGGCGGCATTCGCACGGCTAGGGAGGTGGTACATCACCACGTCGTCCACGTAGCGCATCTGGTGCCCAGCCTTCGCCAGCTTGAAGCTCAAGGTCTCCTCTTCGCCGCCGATGAAAAACCGGGGATCATAGCCACCCACCTCCAGGTACGCCGACCGCCGTACGATCACCGCCCCCGCCATGAACCCGAGCAGCACGCGCCCCGGAATGCCGACTCGATCCGGTATCGGACTGGCCGCCATCTCCGCGGAGATCGGGTCCAGCCGCCGCTGCTCGCCGACCAGGATCTTCGCGTTGACCACAGCTAGCCGCGGATAGCGATCCAGCAGGTCGCAGGCGCGCTCAAGACTGCCACGTTGGTAGTAGCCATCATCGTCGCAGAACGCCAGATAGGGGGTCCGAGCATGTTCGGCGCCTACATTGCGCGCTGCGGCGCCCAAGTTGGTCGGCAGCCGGTGCACGGTGATGGACGCGCCGGACACCCGTCCACACGCCTCGACCGCCTCAGCCGTACCGTCTGCCGAGGCATTGTCGACCACGATCACGTCGGCGTTCAATGCGGCGATCCGGCCCAGTATCTGCCCCACCCGCGCTACACAGTTATACGTCAGGAGCACGACCGTTACGCGGTCCCGTAGGGGGACCGTGCTTAGGTGGGTATTCGTGTTGTATTCGGTCACCGTTTCCCCCGAGCGCCATCACCTACCTGGGTGGGCCACCCCGCTGGGATGGCCCATCCACCATCATCGACCGATGCAGGTCAGACCCTGCGGGTGCCGGCTGAACGCGTCAGCACCACACCCAGCGCAATCATGCCGAGGCCCAGGACCAGGTGCAAGAGGTCGTCCGCGCCGTTGAGCGGCACAAAGTTCGCTGCCGAGTTGTTGCCGACGATGAGGCCGTACAAGAACAGCACCAGGTAGACAATCCCTCCGCCCACGAGGTAGTTCCGCGCGCCCGAAATGGTCTTCGCCATGACCAGACCGGCGGCGCCGAACAACAGGTGCACGATGTTGTGCAGGATCGAGACCTGGAACAGGCCGAGCAGCAAGGCGTCAGAGGTGTGTCCAGCAAACTTCATGTCTGAAAAGTTGCTGGTGATCCCCGGGATGAATCCGAGGACACCTACAGCCAGGAACACGATTCCAACGGCGGTTGCCGCTTTCTGTACTTGGGTCCGGGTTCTGTCCCGGGTTCCTGCGTCTGACATTAATCCTCCAAAACGATAGGTGGCCCGGTGCGGTCGCACCGTCCGTCACTCCTGTTACCCACGGTATGCCCGATATACCGCTGCACAACAACATTCATGCGGCGCGTTGAGGCGTTGTTTCGCAGACTGACCGCCGGGTACGTCGAAGCCACGAGGAGGTGGTCCCATGTTGACTGCGAACGTGGCCGAGGGCGTTCACCTACTGACCGCGGCAAATGTCAACTGCTACCTCGTCGAAGACGGGCCCGGGCTGCTGCTGGTAGACACCGGGCTGCCGGCCATGTGGGGTCTGCTGATGCAGTCGCTGACTGAGCTCGGGCGCCGCCCCCAGGACCTCACCGGCATCGTCTTGACACACGCCCATTTCGACCATCTTGGGTGCGCGGCCAGGCTGCGGTTAGAGTTCGGGCTAACGGTCTGGGCCGATCGGGCTACCCATTAAATGGCCGCCCACCCTTACCGATACAAGCACGAGCGGCCCCGGGTGCTCTATCCGTTCCGGTACCCCCGCGGCGCTCGAATCCTGGCTGGAATGGCCCGTGCCGGTGCCTTGCGGGTACGAGGAGTCCGGAACTGCGAGCATCTGGCCCCCGGCGCAGGTTCCGAAATCCCGGGTCAGCCGCAGGTCATCTTCACTCCGGGCCATACCGCCGGCCACTGCGCGCTGCACTGGCCCGAGCGTGACTTCATCATCACCGGAGACGCACTTGTGACCCTCGACCCCTACACCGCTGAGACCGGGCCTCGAATCATCGCGCGTGCAGCAACCGCTGACAGTGCACAGGCCCTGGCTTCGCTTGACCTGCTTGCAGCGACGAGGGTGAACCTCGCATTGCCGGGTCACGGACTTCCCTGGCGGGACGGGATCGAAGCCGCCGTACGACAGGCTCAGGCGCGCCCGCTCCGCTGAGTGGTCCGGGTCGGCGGAGCCCGTCCAACCCGAACCGGCTGGTGACTGCCAGCGTCCTCTAGACCGAAACGACATATATGTGTTTCACTGTCGCTTCTGGGCATAAGAGGTGTCTGAAGGTGTTCGGCCTCTTCCGTCCGCCCGGCAGCGATAGAGGGGAAGCAGATGCAGCCTGCACACGGTGGCGAGATCTCGGCGGCTGGATCAGCCACTCGCCGCTCGAGCGGCGCGCGCGCCAGGTGGCTCACCGGTGTGGCGGTAGCAGCTGTGCTGCTGTCGTCGTGCGCCAAGGGCGTATCGGAGGTTCCGGAATCGGCAGACAACGAGTACGGACCGAACGCCTCGATGAGTGGCTCTCTTCAGGTGATGGGTTTTGGAGCCGGTGACGAGATCGCGACCACCCGGCTTGACCTGGCGAAGAAGGCGATCAGTCCCGCAACGGTCAAGCTCGTCGAGGGTGACCTGGACGTCCAGCAGTTCCTGTCCGCGGTGGCCTCAGGAAAGCCGCCCGCCGTCGTCTATGCCAACCGGGACCAGATCGGCACCTTCGCCTCACGTGGGGCGATCATCCCCCTCGACAAGTGCATCGCCGGCGAAGGCATAGCAATGGCGGACTTCCGCGATGCTGCCGTAGCGCAGGTGACGCTGAACGGCAAGGTCTACGGCATACCCGAGTTCAACCAGGTTCAGGTGACCCAGGCCAGCGGCGAGCTGCTGAAGAGGGCCGGGCTGACGATCGCTGACGTGAACGGCAGCAGCTGGGAGAAGGTGACGGCCGCCAACGAGAAGCTCGCCAAGCGCGACGGCGGCAAGATCAAGGTGATCGGCTACGACTCGAAGCTGCCTGAGTTCTTGCCGCTGTGGGCGAAAGCCATCGGGGCGGACATGATCTCAGCCGACGGGAAGACGGCACAGCTGAACGATCCCAAGGTGGTCCAGGCGCTGGAGTTCGCTGTCAATATCTACGAGGCGCAGGGCGGGTTCGGCAAGGTCAAGGCCTACCGTGACTCGGCGGACTTCTTCGGTAGCAAGAACCAGTTCGCTATCAACACCCTCGGTGCGATGCCGATGGAACAGTGGTACATCAATGTCCTGAACGACGTGTCGCCGGATGCACCGATGGCCTTCGACACCTTCCGGACCCCGGAGGGCAAGACGTTGGCATTCGCCAGCGGCTCGGCCTGGGCCATTCCCAAGGGCAGCGTCAGCCCGGCAGCCGCGTGCCGCTTCGCCAAGACCATGACGGCCGTGGACAGCTGGAAGGCTGCTGCGACCGTCCGTGCGAAGAAGCGAGCAGCAGAGAAGAAGCCCTTCACTGGGGTGTTGACCGGTAACAAGACAGCCGACGCAGAGATCAAGGCCATGGTGAAGCCCATTGGCGACGACAAGTGGGACTCCGGTGTCGCAGCGGTGTACGAAGCCAACGACAGCACCTTCGCACTACCTGCCAACCCCGCCGACGCCGAGTTCAAGAGCGCCTGGCAGGACGCGGTCAACCGGGTGCTGAACGGCCAGCAGCAGCCGCAGGCAGCGATGGACAAGGCACAGAAGGAGGCCCAGGCCGCGTTGGATAAGGCGTGGGCTGGCTTCAAGGAATAGGACCCGGCATGACCGCCTCCTCAACCAGCACCGGTCCCCGCCCAGCCCGCCTGCGCCGGGGCCGGTACTCGAGGTCGCAGAAGCAGGACATTCGTGCCGCACTGCTGTTCATCAGCCCGTGGATTCTGGGGTTCTTGATCTTCACCGCCTGGCCGGTGATCTACTCCGCCTATCTGTCGCTAACCGACTATGACGTCATCAACGCCCCGAACTTCATCGGTCTGGACAACTACCGCGAGCTGCTCGCGGATCCTAAGATCGCCTTGTCGCTGTGGAACACCTTGTACTTCACATTGATCCAGGTCCCGGTCTACGTAGTCGTGTCATTGGCCTTCGCCCTATTGCTCAATCAGGCCGGTCGGAGTGCTGGTTTCTTTCGGACGGCGTTCTTTCTGCCGAAGATGACGCCGCCTGTGGCGGTGGGTATCTTGCTGCTACTGCTGTTCAACGGACAGAGCGGGTTGATCAACACCGTTCTCGGCTGGTTCGGCATCGCCGGCCCCGCTTGGACCACCGACCCCGACTGGGTGAAGCCGGGACTGATCCTGATCAGCCTGTGGTCGGTAGGGTCCTCGGTGATCATCTTGTTGGCCGCCCTGCGCAATGTCCCGACCGAGCTGTACGACTCCGCGCGGGTCGACGGAGCGAACTGGTGGCAGCAGACCCTCAAGATCACGGTGCCGATGATCTCGGGCAGCATCTTCTTCATCTTCATCGTCCATTCGATTGCCGCCTTCCAGACCTTCTCGGAGGCATACACGGCCTTTTTCGGATCCGGCAACAGCACCTACAGCAACGACGCCGCACTCTTCTACGCCATCTACCTGTTCCAACAGGCGTTCGAGTATCTGCACATGGGCTACGCCTCGGCGATGGCGTGGGTCCTGTTCGTGATCATCCTGGTGATCACGCTGATCCAGATGAAGGTCTCCAAACGGTTCGTCTACCTGGAGGGAGATCAGCGGTGAGCTCGCCCAGCCTGCCGCGGCCACAGCTTCCCGGCGGCCTCGCCGCGGCAGCAGACAGCAGTACTTTGAGTACCTCAGCGGCGGTGGATGCGGCTGGTGTCCTGGCTCCGGGCGAGGCGCCGATGGCGGTGCCCGCGAGGACTGGCCGACAGCAGAGTCGTCGTCCGTCGTGGGGGCCGGGGCGTATTGCGGTGCTGGCTACTCTGATCATCTCCACGGTGGTCTTCATCTATCCGTTCATCTGGCTGCTCAGCGCTTCGTTCAAGCCACGCAGCGAAGTGTTCGACAACAAGCTGATCCCAGAGACATTCACCTTCGATAACTACCTGAATGTCTGGCAGGAAGCGCCGATGGCGCTCTGGCTGGGGAACACGCTGCTCGTCACGGTACTGGCCGCCAGCACCGTCACCATCTCCAGCGCCATGGTCGCCTGGGGTTTCGCCTACTTCAGGTTTCCGCTCCGCGGGCCGTTATTCGGGCTGGTGCTGGCCACGATGATGCTCCCCGGCGCGGTCACCATGGTGCCTACTTTCCTTATCTGGAACAGCCTGGGGATGGTCGGCACCCTTACCCCGTTGTGGGCGGGCAACCTGTTCGGGTCGGCGTTCTACATCTTCCTGCTTCGGCAGTTCTTCCTCGGACTCCCCCGTGAGCTGTTCGAGGCGGCGAAGATCGACGGCGCCAACAACTGGTCGATGTTCTGGCGGATCGCTTTGCCACTGTGCAAGCCGGCGGTGGTTGTGACCGTACTTTTCGAGTTCCAGGCCGCGTGGACGGACCTGATGCGGCCATTGATCTACCTTCGTGACTCCAGCACCTTCACCGTCCCACGTGGTCTCAAGGCATTGCTGGACCAGTACGGCTTCGGCGGGGAGTGGCACTGGGAAATCGTCGTCACGGCTTCCGTGATCACAACGATTCCCATGATCATTCTCTTCTTCATCGGTCAGAAGCAGTTCGTGGAGGGCATCGCCACCACCGGCACCAAAGGGTGACCGACAACGTCGGCGGATGACGTCGCTATTCTGCCGCTGAAGCCTTGCCAACCCCTGCCGACCATGGTTCAGTAGACGCGTGGTCGAGAATCCTGCCACTTCGATTTATCGAAGCGAGGGCTCACCATGTCCAGGCAGCTCCCCCCGTCCGACCAACCCACCGCCGGCGCCGAGCAGAGCAGTCCCGGCTCTCGAACTACTGAGCTGCTAGTTCGCGCCAAGCACGCCCCCGAGCCCGAGCGGCGTGACCTGCTGGCCGAGGTCGTGGTGGCTCACCTCGGGTTGGCCGACTCACTTGCGCGCCGCTACGGAAACCGTGGTGAGGACGAACAGGACCTCATTCAGGTGGCCCGGGTGGGTTTGGTCGAGGCAGCGCAGCGTTTCGACCCCGACCGGGGTTCCTTCGTAGCCTTCGCCATTCCCACCATGACGGGGCACATCAAGCGGCACTTCCGCGATCACGGCTGGACCATCCGTCCGCCCCGGCGGCTGCAGGACCTCCAGGCGCAGACGAACCAGGCGTGGTCGGAGCTCTCCCAGACCTTGGGCCACCCGCCAGCAGTGCAGGAGATCGCTGACTACCTCCACCATCCGGCGGAGGACATCAGCGAGGCGCAGCTGGCTGGCTCCTGCTACCAGCTCGCCTCTCTGGACACGCCGCTGAGTGGCCGCAGCGAAGGAGCGGGCACCATGGACGGCGCCGACGTCGACGAGTTTGCTCTCGTTGACGGACTTGTCAGCCTCCGGCCGCTCTACCGGTCCCTCACGGCCGAACAACGACGAGTTCTGTTCCTCCGCTTCGTCGAGGGAAGAACGCAGCAAGAAATCGCGCGGGAGCTGAAGGTCAGCCAGATGCACATCTGCCGGTTACTGGCCCGCACCCTGCGCGAGCTGCGGGACAAGATGGACGACACCGGTGAGCAGACGCCCCGTCACATCGGGTCGGTGACGCCCCGCATGCCCGTTCGGCGCACCGCGGCCGCCTGACCACACCCAAACCGCTGGAACCTATGCACCAGGCAACATCTCCGTCGACGACTGGTGTGGAGCCTTGTCCATTTGGTACGCTCCTCCTACGTGGTTATGCAGTAGCTACGCCCTGGCATTGACTGAAAAGGGTGTTGCATGACCCTCGCTCCAGAAATCTTCCGCGCCAGTACGCCTCCGTCCAATACCGAACAGCGAGATGGCGTCGTCCGCGACCTGTACGACCAGATGCTCGATGCTTCTGAGGATCGGGTGCATGAGCTGAAAGAAGACGTCATCACTGTCTGCCTGCCCTGGGCGGACGCGGTCAGTCGCCGCTTCCGGTCACGCGGCATCGCCGATGATGATCTCGTCCAGGTCGGCCGGCTCGGGCTGCTCGAAGCCGTCGAACGTTACCGGCCGGGTCCATGCCCGTTCTCCGGGTTCGCCTACCCCACCATCACCGGCAAGATCAAGAAGCACTTCAGGGACCAGGGATGGATGGTCCGCCCGCCACGTCGGCTGCAGGAAGCCGGCAGTGAGGTCACCGAGACCGTCCGCAGCCTCTCCCAGGAGCTCGGGCGCCATCCCACTGACCATGAGGTCGCCGAGCAGATGCATGTCCGCGTCGAAGAAGTACGCGAGGTCCTTACCGTCAGCAGCTGCTTCCGACCGGGGTCTATCGACGCTCCAGGAAGTCATGACGGGGTGAGTATCGGGGAGAACCTCCGCAGCAGCGACAAGGACCTGGAGCTCGCCGAACTCAAGATGGTGCTAGGGCCTGCAGTGCGCCAGCTGTCCGAACAGGACCGTGAGCTGCTCCGGCTCCGCTTCGTCGAAGACCTGGTTCAGCAGCAGATCGCTGAGCGGTTGGGAGTGAGCCAGATGCATGTCAGCCGGCGGCTGCGACGGATCTTCAGCTCCCTGCGACAGGAGATTGGCGAGATCGTCGCGATCCCGCTCGCCTCAGACGACGCCTTCAGCACCCACGCTGCCGCGTAGCCCAGCTGAGACCATCGGGGAGCACACACGATGCTTCCCTCCCCCGTCCGGACATGCCGGGCGGGGGCAGCTAGGCGTTTCGGCGGCCCTCGGCCAGGTGACCGAGCCTCCGCAGCGTCTCCCTGTTGCGGGGCACGGTTGCCGCCTGACGCAGAGGTTGTGGGACCAGCAGGACCGGTCCGGCACTGACGTCCTCCTGGATACTCAGCAACGACTCCCGCGGCCCCAGGTCGTCGATTCTGATGTTGACCGTGGCTTCGCCGGTGGGCCAGCCGCGCGCCTGCAGCACAAGCTGCTTTCCTGGATGGCACCCCAGCACGTCGGTGCGGTCGTTGATCACCAGCGGCCACAACCCGAATGAGTGATGCAGGCTGCTGCCCACCTCCGGCCAGTTCGGGTCCACGTCGCGGACCCTGGAGGCTCCCACTACCCAGCTGGCGTAGGTCCAGCCGTCCGCAAGCACGTCCCAGACGGCATCCGCCGGGGCCTTGACGTGATGCTGGACGGTCGCGGGCTGACTGCTCATGGTGGAGACCTTTCGGCTGCTGCTCGTCGACGATTCGGGCGGATGTACCAGGGCCACCGGATGTTCCGGCGTCGCCAAGTGCTGGTGCCCGGATGTAACAGTGACTCCCTGTACCCGCGTCCCCGTATACCCGCGCCGAGCCTTTCTACGCCGAGGATCTGCGGCGCACCGAACGCGCGACGGCGCCTCAGCGTTCGGCCACTGTCCCGCGTACCGTGGGTCCGACGGCTCGCTACCCGTTGATCTGCCAACACTAAGGAGCCACCATCACCGCATACGACGCTATTGTCATCGGGGCCGGACCGAACGGGCTGGTCAGCGCCAACCGGCTGGCAGACGCCGGCTGGGACGTGCTGGTGCTGGAGGCTCAGGCCACCGTGGGTGGAGCGGTCCGCAGTGACCAGGAGGTGCATCCCGGATTCATCCATGACACCTTCTCCGCGTTCTATCCTCTAGCGCTTGCCTCGGGCCCGATCCGGTCACTGGAGCTGGAGAAGTTCGGGTTGGAATGGGCCCACGCCCCAGCGGTGCTAGGTCACCCGCAAGCGGATGGTTCCTGGGCGATCCTGCACCGCGATGTCGACATCACCGCTGAGCTGATGGATGGCCAACATCGAGGTGACGGTGCGGCGTGGCGCGAGCTGCACGCCACCTGGCAACGGATCGGACCGAGCTTGACCAGCGCCCTGATGTCTCCGATGCCACCTGTTCGTGCCGGGCTCTCCATGCTCGCCCGGCTGCCGTCGGTGGGTGGGCTGTCCTTCGTCAAGATGATGTTGGAACCGGCAACCACCATGTCCCAGAAACGCTTCGGCGGCGAGGCGCCAGCGCTGCTGCTGTGCGGGAACGCCGGCCACGCCGACATCCCGCTCGATGCGGCCGGGTCGGGACTGATGGGTCTGCTGCTGGCCATGCTGGGACAGACCGTCGGGTTCCCCGCGCCGGTCCGTGGCGCAGGTGAGCTTGCCATGGCGATGGCGCGGCGGCTGGAAGCGAGGGGCGGCATCATCCGTACCGGCGCGCCGGTCGACAGTGTCGTGGTCAAGAACGGGCGGGCAGTCGGCGTCACCAGCGGCGGCGAGGAGTTCCAGGCCCGGCGTGCGGTGGTAGCCGATGTGTCGGCGAGCCACCTTTACGGCGGGCTGGTGGACTGGACTGACCTCCCGGCCCGGACCCGCCGGGACATGAAGACGTTCGAGCTGGATGCGGCCACGGTCAAGGTGGACTGGGCACTGAGCGGGCCGGTGCCGTGGAAGAGCCAACCCGAGTACGCAGCCGGAACCGTGCACATAGCCCACTCGGTGGAGGCGATGGTCACCGCGCTCGGCCAGGTCTCGGTTCAGCAGATCCCAGCTGATCCTTTCCTGCTCACCGGTCAGATGACCACAACTGACCCGTCCCGATCCCCGGCCGGGACCGAGTCGCTGTGGGCGTACACCCACGTCCCGCAGCGTCCAGGAGGTGACATGCGCGACGAGATCCGCGGGGTCTGGGACGCCGACGACTGCGAGCGGTTTGCGGACCGGATGCAGGCCCAGATCGAGCGGTACGCTCCGGATCTTGCGTCCCGGATCCTCAGCCGCCGGGTCCTCGGCCCGCGCCAGCTCGAGGAGCGCGACGCCAACCTGGTGGGCGGCGCAGTCAACGGTGGCACCTCAGCGCTGCACCAGCAGCTGATCTTCCGACCCATCCCCGGCTCAGGTCGGGCCGGCACGCCGGTCAGCAGGCTCTATTTGGGGTCGGCATCGGCCCACCCCGGAGGCGGCGTGCATGGCGCTCCTGGGATGAATGCGGCCCGAGCGGCGCTGGCGGCTGATCGGCTGGAGGCGCTCGCGGTGTGGCGCTAGGGCCCTCGGGGCCATCCCGGAGGTAGACCAGCCCACGAGCCGGTTAGCCGGCATCGGGTGACCCTAACGGGTTCTTTCGCTCACGCAGCAGGATGCTCGGCAGGGCCGCGATGCCCAGGATCAGCAGGAAGCTGCTGCCGGCGGCTACCAGCGCCTCGGTGCGGCCGAGCACCACGTCGAAGATCACAGCATCGTACCTGTCAACACCACTGCGACACCGCCCAGCGCACACCGCATCAACACATGTGCGGTCTGCACCAGCAGCTTCTTGGAACGTTTGCGGAACAACCCCCGGTGCAGGTTCACCGGTGCCAGCGCGAGCGCCGTGGTGGCGGCGGCGGCTACCACCAGGATCAGATAGACCGTTCGCTGGAAGGGCTCCAGCGAATCGAACTTGGGCTGGAACGCATCTGCGAGCAAGAAGCCCGTCACAACCTGTGTTCCGGTACGGGTGACCCGCAGCTCCTGCAGGAGCTCGTTCCAGTTGCGGTCCATCCGCTCGTTCTCGGTCTCATTCCGACCGTCGCCCTCGTCCCGGCGGCCTGGCCTGAGTCAGGCGTCGGTGCCAGCCGACACGCCGAGCTCGCTCATTCAGCGCCGTTCTCGTCCGGCCCAGCGGTGGCCCGGCGATCAGTACGGCTGGATGTCGCCGCATCACTGACCGGCGCCTGTGACCGGTCGTAGACCTTGCGGTCTGTCTCGTCCACTCCGGCGCTCACTCCGTTCTCCGGACCAGATATACCGCCACCAAGGGAGCCCCCCAACCCGGGATCTTCCTCCGGCGACCAGTTCGTGTTCGACATCGCTCCCCCTTCGCTCACTCCTACCTCGAGACCTGGCTGTGGTGTCGATCCTGCCACCGCGGGGTACGGGAAGAGTATGAATCAGACAAAACCGCAGGCACTCGTGACCGGCGCATCGAGCGGTATCGGACTGGAGCTGGCGAAACAGTTCGCACAACATGGCTTCGATCTGTTCATCTGCGCCGAAGATGCCGGCATCGAAGCAGCGGCGGGCCAGTTGCGGGCACTCGGCGCGGACGTACGGCTGCTGCAGACCGACCTCCGCACCGGCGAAGGCGTAGAGGAACTCAACGCGGCCATCCTCGCCGGAGGCCGCCCGCTCGAGGCAGCCGCTCTGAACGCCGGTGTGGGTAGAGGCGGCCCCTTCGTCTCCACCCCGCTCGAGGATGAACTGGACATCATCAGGCTCAACGTGATGAGTACCGTGCATCTTGCCAAGCTGGTGCTGATCGACATGGTGGCGCGGGACAGCGGACGGTTGCTGATCACCTCCTCGATCGCATCCACCATGCCCGGGTCGTTCCAGGCGGTCTACAACGCGTCGAAGTCCTTCGTGCAGTCGTTCGCAGAAGCCTTGCAGAACGAGCTGAAGGACGCCGGCGTGACCATCACCTCGCTGATGCC
>CADCUO010000016.1 GCA_902805915.1 uncultured Propionibacteriaceae bacterium
ACCTCGAGGAGTGTTCGCTGCCACCCATGCACCGGCTTCACGGCCGCCGGCGAGACCTCCGGAGCCAGCAAGGAAGACCGCACTGGTTGAGGGCTGAACGGTTCTCCAGCTCGGAATCAGCATGCTCACCACTACGATGCCCAACACACCCATCTGGATGGCTGGGCGACGTCGTGGGTTCCACCGGGTCACCGGTGCCCACACTGTCGCTGACGTGAGCGCCCGTGCCGCCAAAAGTGCTACGGCCGGCGCAAGCGGAAGGAGGTACTGGAAACCCTTGATCGGCATCACGGTGAAGAAGACAAGTGGTATCGCCATCCACGCCAGCAGCAGACCCTCACGCCAGTCAAGATTGCGACGGTCCGTTACCAGACCGATGACGGCGGCAGCTATCGCCAGTAAGCCGATCGAGAGTGGAACTGTGGTGATGTAGAAGTCGATCGGGTGGTTCGCACGCCGCGCCAGCTGCCATGCCAGGTAGTTCCCACCGCTGCGGGAAGAGCCGGCGAACATCAGGGTCAGTGGAAAGAGGGCGACGAGGAACCCGAAGACGGCCGCTGACAGGGCTACGACGGATGCGCGTACCTTGACGCTGTGGGTGAGCATGAAGAAGCAGTAGACGCCGCCCATCAGGACCACAGCCGTCTCTTTGGTAAGAGTTGCCAGCCCCATCACCGCAGCGGCTGCGACCAGCCATCGATCGCCGGATCCACGGCAGTACCGCACCAGGAGGTACAACGCCGAGGTAGTGAAGAAGACCATGGCTCCGTCGAGGAGGACCTGGCGCGTCACCGTGACGTGGTACGGCATGACAGCTAGCAGCGCCATTGCGACCAGCCCAGCCTTCGGCCCGTAGAGCAGGCGTCCCAAGGCGTAGACCACGAACAGCGTCGCCACCCCCAAGGCTGCGGACAGCAGTCGGCCTGAGAGGTCGGAAACTGAGAACTGGTAGAACAATGACAGCAGGGACTGGTACAGCAGTGGGTGTGCCCGGAAGATGGGGAAGTACGGCTGGTAGTCCTCTTGGGCGGCGATGCTGGCCGCCTGTCCGGCATACACTGCCTCGTCGCTGTTGAAACCCACGCTGCTCAGCTGCCAGCACCGCAACACCGCGCCGATAGCGCCCACAAGGAGCACGGCGTACCGCCCCGTCAGGAGGCCGGTTGGGCTCCACTGCGCAGTGAGTGCCGCGGCTGGTCGCTGCACACGCTCGGCACTAGAACGCAAAGCCGATTCAACCGTCACTGCTGCCCTCCGGGACGAGACTTCGATCTGGCCGACAGACGGCGTCGGCCAGGATTGGAGCGGGGGGTAATGCATCACCTAGGCGCACGTGTGGTCCAGAGCCGAGTACCAAGCCGTATCCAGGTGAACCCCTGCGTGGCCCTCTGCCCGTCGCCGGGCGATGGTTTTGGAGCATTCAACCACGGTCCTGCTCGGGCCGCTGTGTTAACGAAAGATTCGTGTGCTTCCTGGCTCGACCCACGGCTAGATGACCCCTGACGAAGCCCGGCCAAAGGGTGTGCTGGGGTCACGCCTTTGACGCGGACGCAGACTCCACCGGATCTCAGCGAGCAACCGCAGGTATCGGAATCCCTCCCGGATCGTCCCCTTGGATGCATCGGCGCAGCGCTCGACGAAGACGAAAGGGACCTCCGACTTCACCAGATCCGGATGACGGACGGCGACCTCCAGCAAGATCTTGAAACCGCGCGGTGTCATCGTCTGAGTCAGCGCCGAGCGGCGGAACAGAAAGAAGCCGCTCATCGGGTCGGAGATCCCGTCGAGGCGACGAGGAAAGACCGCCTTCGCCAGCTTCGTGCAACCCCACGACACCGCTGTTCGCACGGGGCCCAGACCCTCGTTGCGCCCGCCCGGAATGTAGCGGCTCGCCACAACCAAGTCCGCCTGATCAGATATGGCCGCCTCCAGTAGCGAGGCCACCCGTTCCGGTGGATGCTGCAGGTCACCGTCCATGACGCACACCCACTCCGTGCGCGTTCGCGCGAGGCCGGCGAGCACGGCACCACCCAAGCCGCCAGTCCGCTGAGCGCCAGTGCGGTGCAGCAGCTCTACTACCAAGGAGAGCAGACCGCGAGCGGCCGCGGCCTCGATGATCTGCGGGGTGTCGTCATCACTGTCATCCACGAACAGAACTACAGCGGGAACGCCAACGCTCACTGACAAGCGCTCGAGCAAGGGCGCTACGTTATGTGACTCATTCCGGGTAGGAACGATGATGGTCAGCGGAGGCAACTCGGCCTCGGGCTCAGTGTTGCTCACGTACGTGCACCAGGTCGTTCCAGCGCTGGCTTGGGACGCTCCAGCGCAGGTGCGGGCAGGTCAGGTTGGTCAGCTCCCTCGTTGTCTCGGACAATCCGCACCTTAGGCTCGAACGTCCGGGTCGTCGGTACGCCGGGTTCGGGGGCGCTCGGTGCAGGGTTTAGAACTCGCTCATGGATGATGTCTGCCCAGCCGAAGTTGGGTGAGTGCAGCCGAGTCACCGGCATGTTGCCCAGGAACTCCTTCAAGATGGCGCGCTCTCGTGTGCGGAGCTTGACAATGCCCTGTTTCTTGCCCTTGTGCAGCTTCCTGGGGCGCAGCGTGATGGCCCGCTCCATGATGGAGAACGGCGGGAAACCGTAGGCATCCTCCGTGTTCGCCAGCAGAGTCTGTACTGCTTCCTCGTATGGCATCAGCTCCTCACGAGGGTCGCCGCGGCCGATGACGAAGATGCGACTCACCACACCATGGTCGAGATACGTCACAGTCGGCACCAGTCGATGGATCATGAACTTCGGCGGCGGCACAAGGATCTGTGTCACGGCGTTGATAGCGATGATCGGAATGTTGAGCCGAGCGAGAAGCAGCGCGAACTGGCGACCGTCTTTGGAGTGGATCCTGCTCTGAACAGCCAGCATGGCCCGTTGCGGCAGGGTGAGTACCTTGGTGTTTACCGCGCGCAGCGTGTGAGAGCTGATGGTGAGCGGCTTGGGGAAACAGAGAGCTTCCCCTTTCCCGTTCACGATAGTCATGTCATCGGACAAGAAACCCGAGTTGTCGGGATGCTCTTGCAGGAGCCGCAGGATGGTTCCGGTCTTGCCTGTGTCGGTCTGAGCGGAGAGCATGATCGTTTGGTCACCGAGTTGCACCGTCGCAGAGTGCAGCAGCATGTATCCCTTGTTGACAAGCACAAAACGGAGCAGGGCCTCGATGACGTTGGTGTAGACGACATGCTTGGACGATGCCAGCAGCGGGCTGACGATGACATTGATCCGGTTGTCCAAATCGACGCGGAAGTTCGCGCCGATGGAGCCGAGGTGTTCGCGATAGACAAACAACCCCGGGCTCATGGTTGCTTGCACCCGGGAGATCATCCGGCGATGGCCCACGTATCCACGCCGGATGGTGATGTCTGGCTTGCGAGAGAACTCGGTGACCGCGAAATACTGCAGCTCGGGCAGATCAACCTCAGACGCAATAGCAACTAATCCGTGGACGTCGTAGAAGTACCTCTTGGCATGCTTGCGAGAGCGCATGTTGAGAGCCATGTGTGGTCCCCATTCGTTGCTTTTCATCTCGATGAGTACGTCGGCCTTGCTGGGCCGCTCCACGGGCTCTCCGGTGACTTCGGCCACCAACTGCTTCGAACCCCAGATGAAGCGGTCACTGATCCAGAAGCGCAGTGCGAACAGGGCAAGCAAGGTCGTGAGATTGGCCCAATGCGGACCCATCCATTGAGCCAGGAGGAGCAACAGCGGGACGCGAAGTATCAGAGAGGCATTGTTGGTTGTCCAGCTCTTGAGGAACCGGTGGTACCAGCGCGTAGTCAGGTCCTTGCCGGGATACACCAGACGGTCGGTGAGGATGAAGTTCCAGATGGTGGATCCCTGCGTGGCCACGATGGCAGCTATCGAGATCCAGAAGGAGGCCAGTTCGGTGAACACCCAGAACAACGCCTGGTTCACCACCAGACCGGAGAGACCGACGAGGCCAAAGGCGAAGGCCGTCTTGGATTTGCCTAGAGCGAATGCTGTCCTGCTTTGCACCTGACGTGATGTCATAAAGGAGCTTCTCCAACTGCTGAAAGAGCGGTGGCCGCGAGTGTCGACTGGAGCCGTTGGCTGCCTACCCGCCTCAGCAGAGTGTGGGACGGGCAGCGGGTGCCGCAGGCGTCGACCTAGGTCCAGGTCATAGGTGATCCGCAGCCAGTGGGTCAGTTGGGTCCGTATTGGACCCAGGTAGTCACTCTGGTCGGAATGACGGCATCAAATGGATTCTCACCCGAGGTTACATATCGCTCGCGCTGCACACATCCGTGTCGCTGCCGAGCTGAGAGTGAAATTTTTGGCATCAGCGGCATGCCGATCGGTCCATGGACAGCGGGTCGCGCCTAGCGACGCCAGCCTCTCAAACGTGCTGTGCGCTCACGGCCAGTCAAGACCAGGTACGGGCATGCGACACACGACTATCCCGATGGCATCTTCATAATCCCCCCGATAGGTCACCTGCTGGACCAAGCCCGCATCGCAGCGGCCTCGCCCTGGGTAGGAGTCTTCTGGCAACCAGTCAAACTGTCAAGCAATTAGCGACTCTTTCTAGTTAAGCCCTGGTTACCTCGAGTTCAACTACTCGTGGCCGACTCGGCGACGGAGCCAGCTGGCTGGGAGCCGCGCCGCTGGCCCCACTGGCTCCTCGCTCGGGTCCGCCCACGTTGGGACCAACGGACGTCATCAGGGCGACCACAGCGAGCTGAAGCCATGCAGACCGACGCCGACCTGATGCGCCTCATCAAGGACCAAGGCCTGGCTGGCGCTTTCGACGCTGACGCCTCCTACCTCCACCTCGAGGCCACCCTCCGGCGGCGGCCCGAAGAGCCGCCTCTTGCACTGGCCGTCGACACGCTCGCAGGTGGCGGCCCGGACTACCGGGTGGAACTGGACCACGCGACCGGAACCGGACAGGTATACGTCCGACAGGAGCTTGACCCCACCCGCCTGGATGTGCCGGTCAAGGACTACCGCATGCCAGCCGAGGAGTGGATCCCGTACCGACTGATCACGAACCGGTCACGGTGGTGGCCGGGAAGACACTGCCGGCGGAGTACCAGGACGTCGGCGCGCTCAAGTCGGGCAGCTGGGACCCAGCCAGTGCTGACTACAACAGCTTGGCGACCTGGCAGACCGTTGACCACAACGGTGACCGGACGATCCGGGCACGGCTGCCATGGGCGATGCTGGGACTGGCGGACCCTCCAGCCGGACAGCACTCGGCGCCGGCGTGCCGGCGACGCCGGTTCGGATCGAGCGGGTCGGGTTGCGGTTCTCTTCCGGCGGCCAGGAGTTGCTCACCTCCTACCGTTTGCCGACCTGGGGCAGCATCGGGTACACCGAACGGCCAAAGCAGGGCCAGGACCTGCTGCGCGCCGCATACCGCGACCTCGCTCCCTGAGCCGGTCAGTCCGGCAACGCACGTCGCCGAGAGAGCTCATCGTCGCCGCGGCGCCGGAGGGCGGTCACGGTCCCAGCGAGGCCACTATCGGCGTGGGCTGTGTCCGGTGGCTGCAGCAGATGGTCAGCAAGGAACTCCAGCAGTCGGGAGATCAGCGCGATTCTTGACATGCGCCTCCGGTACTCATGTCCCTCGCCGGCCAGCTCCAGGTACTCCACGGGCTTGCAGAGAGCTTGCAGCGCGGCGACGATCTGACGTGCCTCCCCAATGGGCACGTTGGTGTCGTGCTCACCGTGGACGACCAGCAGCGGCGCTGCGATGGCAGCTGCCTTGCGCAGCGGTGACAGATCCTCGAGCAGGCCCCGGTCGTGCTCGGGATGTCCGTACTTCGTGACCGCTGCGTGCGCGATCCACGGCTCGGTGTCGCGATAGAAGGTCAGCAGGTCTGACATGCCGCAGATGTCGATCCCGGCGGCGAACAGCCCGGGGAAGCGGACCAGGGCAGCCAACGTCAGATAGCCGCCGTACGAGCGTCCCGAGATCGCGATCTGGCGAGGCTCCCCGATGCCGGCTTGCACCAGGTAGTCCACGCAGGATCCGACATCGGCGATGGCGTTGTAGCGTCCGTTGCGGTCGTCGAGGTGCGCGAACCGCCGCCCGTACCCGGTGGACCCCCGTACGTTGGGTGCGAACACCGAGATGCCGGCGGCGACCACCGCCTGGTGCTGGGCGCTGAAGGCCGGCCGCTCCTGAGCTTCCGGTCCACCGTGGAAGCTGAGCAGGACCGGTCCTTCGACACTGGCGCCCCGCGGCCGGTATAGCCAGCCGGTCAGAGGCAGGCCGTCGTAGGCGATGAAGTGCTCCAGCGTCGGTTCAACCAGGTCGTCCGGGATGTGCGCCGGAGCCACGTCGATCGGACTCCACGCCAACGTCGTGGTGTCCAGCCGCCACAGCCGAGGCGGGCTGAGCGGGCTCTCCACACTCAGTACCGCCGACCTGCCGTTGCGGGCCAGGACGCAGCCAGTCACGACCGCGCCCGGCAGATCCTGCACGGAAGTCCGAGTCCCCGTACACGTGTCGTACAGCTCCAGCTCGCTGCGGCCGCCGACGTTCCACACCAGGGTCAGCAGGCGGCCGGCGTCGTCGGCATCGATCCGTTCCAGTTCCCCGTCGTCGCGGGCGGCGAGGATGCCGACGGACCCCCGGACGCCGTCTCGCTCCAGGTCGACGCCCGCCAGGGCTGCGCGTGGGAGCCCGGCGTCGGTGACGAGGTAGGCGGTGAGGTGATCGGCGTGCTTCGACCACGCGGCCGGCCGGACCAGACCGCTTTCGGTCGAGCCGGTGTGCGGGTACGGCAGCAGCGGGTAGTCGTGGTCTTTGAGCCGGTCCAAGGTGACGCAGTAGTGCTGACCTCGACGGCCGGCGCGCAGCAGCGCGAAGCGCTCGTTGGCTGACACGTCCAAGACTTCGACCAGGCCGCCGTGCGCGATCCGCTCCCGCTCCCCGGTCATCGGGTCGACCAGGTCACACCGACTGTCTGTGCTGACGCTAGCGCGCGGCACGGACACAACCAGCTGATGTCCGTGTCGCGCCCACGGTCCGAGGACGGCGTGCTCGTACGCGCTGCCGGCCACCCGGCGCAGATCGGTCCCGTCGGGTCGGAACACCCATACGTGGGTCCGGACCCCGCCATCGGGTGCCACCGTGCAGGCAAGCCACTCACCGTCGGCTGACCAGGAGACCGAGATAACCGGGTCGGAGGAGATCTCCACCACCCGGGCCGCCGATGTCTGGCCTTTCCCGACGGGCGATGCGTCACAGATCCAGATCTCTGGCCGGCCGCGGCGGTCGCTGACGAACGCCACCTGGCTGCCGTCGTGCGACAGCGTGGGCGCCCAGCTGCCCCAGGCGCTGACCAGGTCCGAGACGAGCTCGTCCAGCACCTCAGCCGATTCCCATCTTCTGCAACCACATCTCCAGCAGGGCAAGCTGCCAGAGCGCATTCGAGCCCAGCGTGGTCCGGGTGCCGTTCGGATCGGACAGCATCGTCTCCACCACGGCCGGTTCGAAGAGATCCCGACGGCGGGCCGCCGGGTCGGACAAGGCCGCACGGACCCGGTCCAGGTACGGACCTTCGAGCTGGCGGATCGCCGGCACCGGGAAGCTGCCTTTGGTCCGGTCGATAACCGCATCCGGCACCACGCCGCGGCTGGCCCGCTTCAGCACGCCCTTGCCGCCGTCGGCCAGCTTCAGCACTGGGGGGATCCGTCCGGCGAGCTCCACGAACTCGTGGTCCAGGAACGGCACCCGGGCTTCCAGTCCCCACGCCATCGTCATGTTGTCCACCCGCTTGACCGGGTCGTCCACCAACATGATGGTGGTGTCGTTGCGTAGCGCTGCGTCGACCGAGGTCTCTGCCCCTGGCCGGGCGAACTGCTGGGTGATGAAGTTCAGCGGGGCGTCGAAGTCGACCAGCCAGTCCGGGCGCAGCAGCTCCCGCAGGGCGGCGTCCCGTCGGTCGAAGAACACGCGGGCGTACGCCTCCACGGCATCGTTGCGGGGTACGTCGGCCAGCGGCGGATACCAGTCGTAGCCGGCCAGGACCTCGTCGGCCCCCTGGCCCGACTGGACCACCTTGACGTCGCGGGATACCTCTTCACTGAGCAGGTAGAAGGCCACGCAGTCGTGGCTGACCATCGGTTCGCTCATGTTCTCGATCGCCGCGTCGATCCCCGGCAGCAACCGGCTGCTGTCGATCTCGATCCGGTGATGCTTGGTGGCGAAGTGCTCGGCCACCAGGCCGGAGTACTCGAACTCCTCTCCGGACTCCCCACCGGCTGACTCAAACCCGATGCTGAAGGTGCTCAGCCCGTGCTGGCCCGACTCCGCCAGCAGCGCGACGACCAGGCTGGAGTCGATCCCGCCCGACAGCAGCACCCCGACCGGCACATCGGAGACCATTCGCCGCTTGACCGCGGTTCGGAGGCTGTCCAGCAGTGCCTCCTGCCAGTCCCGCTCCGTCATCTGAGCATCGTCGGGCCGGCGGCTGAAGTCTGGCTCCCAGTAGAGATGGTCCTTGGTACGGCCGTCCGGCTCGACGATCCGTACGGTGGCCGGCGGCAGCTTGCGTACCCCGGCGAGGATGGTGCGTGGCGCCGGCACCACCGAGTGGAACGTCAGGTAGTGGGCCAGCGCGACCTTGTCGATCGAGGTGTCGGTACCGCCAGCGGCGAGCAGGGCCGGCAGGGTGGAGGCGAACCGCAGCCGGTCAGGGGTGTGGTCGAGGTAGAGCGGCTTGATCCCGAGCCGGTCCCGTCCCACGATCATTCTTCCGGTGTCCCGCTCGACGATGGCGAAGGCGAACATGCCTTTGAACCTCTGTACGCAGTCGGCACCCCACTCCACATAGGAGCGCAGCACCACCTCGGTGTCAGAGGTGGAGAAGAATCGGTGCCCGCGGCCGGTCAGCAGCTCACGCAGCTCCCGGTAGTTATAGATGCACCCGTTGAACACCACGGTCAGCCCAGTCGGCGAGTCAACCATCGGCTGGGACCCAGCTGCGCTGAGGTCGATGATCGAGAGCCGACGGTGTGCGAGAGCCACTGGTCCGTTCGCCCAGACCCCGCTGCCGTCAGGACCGCGCCTGGCCAGCCGGCTGCAGCCACAGTCCACCGCCGCCACATCGGCGCGTCGGCCGTCGAAACGCATCTCACCAGCAAGTCCGCACATGGAACCTCCTTAATTGGTTGATGTTTCGCCCGCCGGGCTCAGTGGTCCTCGGACGGGTCAGCCAGGATCCAGGTGTCCTTGGCGCCGCCGCCACGCGACGAGTTGACCAGCATGCTCCCGGCTGGAGCAACCCGAGTCAGCCCCACGTCGGCGACCTCGACGTCACCTTCGCCGGTCCCGGTGAGGTAGGCGAAGGCGCGGAGGTCGACATGGCGAGGTTCCATCCCGTCGGCAGTCAACGTGGGATGGGTCGACAGGTTCACCATCTCTTGGGCGATCCAGCTGGCCGGAGAGGCGATGATCTCCTTTCGACGTTGCTCGATCTCCTTGGTGGTGGCCTGCGGCCCGATCAACACCCCGCCGCCGCCGTGCCCGTCCACCGGCTTGGTGACCAGCTGGTCCAACCGGCCCAGAACCGACGAACGCTCGTCCGGGTCGGAGCAGCGGTATGTCGGCGTTGGATCCAACAGCGGACGTTCGCCGAGGTAGTAGGCAATCAGGTCGGGCATGTTGCAGTACATCGCCTTATCGTCGGCGACTCCGTTCCCCGGTGGGTTTGCCAGCCGTACAGAACCGTGAGCAGCCGCCTGCAGCAGGCTGCTGCCGACCGGGGCGCCGTTCGACGCCGTCAGGTCGGCGAGCTCAACGTCCAGCCGGAGGTACACCACGTCCACCCGCCGACCGCGCACCGTGACCACTGCCCCGTACACCTCGATGTCGCCCGGTTGAGCCAACAGGAAACCGGCTCTTTCCGCGAGCAGCCGGTGCTCGAACCAGGCGGAATTGGCCGCTCCGTCGGAGAGAAGCGCGATGGTGGGATTCTCAACTGGACTCAGCGCAGCCAGGGTACGGCGGAGCAGCATCGGTGCGGTGTGGGAGGGCAGCAAGCCCGGCGGCCGCGGCAGCTCCGGCATCACCGCATCCATCAGCTGCCGGGTCGCCAGGGCGTACCCGAGTCCAGACGGCACCCGGGCGTTGTCCTCCAGCACCCGCCAGGACGCGGAATCGTCGCGGACCAGGTCGAAGCCGATGATGGGAGCGTGCACGGTGTCTCTGGGAAGCATCCGAGCCTCGCGCCGCCAGCCGGTGCACTGATAGACGGCTGCAGCCGGCAGCACGCCGTCCCGCACCACCTCGCCAAGGCCGTAGACATCGGCCAGGAACATCTCCAGCGTGCGCGCCCGCTGGACCAGTCCGGCTCTAAGGGTGTGCCACTCGTGGGCAGGGATCACCCGCGGTATCAGGTCCACCTGGAACGGACGCTGGCGGTGCCCCACTCCGAACGTCATCCCGGCGCCGGAGAGCCACCGGTTTCGCTCATCCAGTCGGTCTCGGAGCATGAAGCGTCCAATGGAGTCCAGCCCCGCGACCACCTCGCGGTAGGGCGGTCGCACCGCCCCGGAAGGAGTGAAGGCCTCGTCACCCGGAGTGGCGGGATAGCCGCTCAGTTGCTGCCGTGGCTGGTAGAAACCGGTTGAGTTGTCCTGGGTTTCGGACACCACCTGCAGCACCACATCGGCGAGTCGGCCACGCTCGGCAAGTGCGGCCCGTTGCCGCTCAGCAGAGTTGCCCCGCTCCAGCGCACGCTCAGCCAGCTCCGCGACGACCTCGTAGTCGCCCAGCTTCTCCAGCCGGGGATGGAGCCGGTTGACCAGAGCGCGGACCACCTCGGGAGCCGGCTGGGGCCGGGGGTGCGCCTGGTCGTCGAGCAGCTGGCCGGTGAGACCACTCCGGGCAGCCCGCCAGACCGCTGCCCGATACAGCGGCAGCGCCGGAGCCTCGGTGGGATCGCCGGCCTCCTCGGCGGCGATGGCATCAGCCACCAGCGCCCGGAACAGTCCAGCTATCAGAACTGTGTCGTCGAGCAGGGGGATGGCGTCGCAGATGCGCAGCTCCAGGGTTGGCACGTGGGAGGACGGTCGGACGTCGAAGTAGGCCATCTTGGCGTCGGTGATCACACCGGAGGCGATCAGGTCCCCAAGCAGCTGGTCATACTCGGCGGCCGAGGTCACCGGGCCGGTGACGCCGGAGGTCGGCCATCGTTGCCAGATGATAGAGCGGATGCTGGCGTACCCGGTGTTGGAGCCGTGCCACAGCGGTGAGCTGGCCGACAGTGCCAGCAGCACGGGAAGGTCCCGGCTCAGCCGCGGAATGATCCGTACCGCCAGGTCGCGGTCGGCGATACCCACGTGAAACTGGGTGCCGCAGATGAGCTGCTCATCCACCAGCAGGCGGTAGTCCTCCTGCATCCGGGCGAAGCGCCCGTTGCTGGTCAGCTCGAAGTCGCCTGCCGTGGACATTGGCACCGTACCGACCGCGGCGATGCCGATACCTTCACTGGAGGCGACAGCGATGAGCTCGTTGCGGTGCTGCAGGAGCTCTGCCCGCAGCTGCTCCAGCGAGCTGCAAACGGCTGTGTTGATCTCCACCGTGCTCCGCTGCAGCTCAGACGAGAAGTGCTCGCCGGCCAGCTGCGCGAGCAGCGCGGGAGCGCGTCCGGCGAGGCGGAAGGTGG
Organism: uncultured Propionibacteriaceae bacterium; assembly: GCA_902805915.1. GTDB lineage: Bacteria > Actinomycetota > Actinomycetes > Propionibacteriales > Propionibacteriaceae > Microlunatus. The sequence goes on from CADCUO010000016.1 coordinate 11,696, forward strand.
CCAGATCGATGAGATGGAGCTCTTCCTCGACGCCCAAGGTCAGGTGGGCGTCCTCGACGGGTGTCGGCGGTGGGGGCATACCTGATAGTAGGAAGCCTTTGTTACGTGGGCGTGTCGTTGCCGAATCGTTGCCGCGAAGAGTCAACGGCGCTGGCCGCGTCCTTGTCAGCGGGGGCGGACGCAGCCATGCTTCGTTCATGGCAAAGAAGAGCAGCGGGGTCCACCCCCACCCTCTGCGCGAGCATGCTCGTGCGGTCCCGATCGGCGACTACGGGTTCATCAGTGATGGCGAGGTCTCTGCGTTGGTCGCGCCGGGCGGGTCGGTGGACTGGATGTGCGTCCCGCGCTTCGACTCACCGAGCGTCTTCGGAGCGATCCTCGGGAGTCACGCCGGCAACTTCAAGATCGCACCGGCCGACGTCACCGTTCCGGCGGACCACCGCTATCTGCCGGGCACGATGATTCTGGAGACCAGCTGGGGAACCGCCACCGGTTGGATCATCGTGCGCGATGCCTTGCTGCTGGGCCCCTGGCGGCACGAGAAGGACCGTTCCAAGACGCATCGGCGCACTCCCAACGACTACGACGCCGAGCATGTCCTGCTCCGCACCATCCGCTGTGTCTCCGGCGAGGTGCAGACGGTGATGGACTGCGAGCCTGTCCTGAACTATGGGCGGTCCAGCGTGTCCTGGGCCTACACCGACCACGGCTACCACCAGGGGGTGGCCAGCGCGGAGGGATCCGATCTGACGTTGACGCTCACCACCGACCTGCGCCTTGGCTTCGAAGGGGGACAGGCCAGCTCGCGGACCCTGCTCAAGGACGGCGATGTCCGCTATATCGCGTTGTCCTGGGGATCAAAGCCGCCGCCGATGGATTACGCCGATGCGTACTCGCGCCTGGTATGGACCGCGCATCACTGGCAGCACTGGCTGGCCCGGGGAAAGTTCCCCGACCACCCCTGGACCAGCTACCTGCAGCGCAGCGCCCTGACCCTGAAGGGGCTGACCTACGTACCGACGGGGGCAATCGCGGCCGCGGGGACCACCTCACTCCCGGAGACCCCCGGCGGGGCACGCAACTACGACTACCGCTTCACCTGGATCAGGGATGCCACATTTGCGTTGTGGGGCCTGTACTCGCTCGGTTTTGACTGGGAGGCCATCGACTTCTTCGCCTTCATCGCCGACATCGCCGAGCGGGACGACGACCTGCAGATCATGTACGGGATCGGCGGCGAACGAAACCTCGAGGAGAAGGAGCTGGACCACCTTCCCGGTTACGCCAACTCCCGACCGGTACGGATAGGCAATGCTGCGTACGCCCAGCAGCAGCACGACGTCTGGGGTGCACTGCTCGACTCGGTCTACCTGCACTCGAAGGCGGCCGACCATCTGGACGGTCGCATCTGGCCCATCCTGGACAAGCAGGTGAACCAGGCGCTGAAGCACTGGCGGGAGCCGGACGCCGGCATCTGGGAGGTACGGGGGGAGCTGAAGCACTTCACCTCCTCCAAGATCATGTGCTGGGTCGCGGTCGACCGTGGCGCCCGGCTGGCCCGCATCAGTGGTGAGGACGCGAAGGCAGCCGAGTGGGAGATGGCGGCCGAGGAGATCAGAGCGGACATCCTTGCCAACGGCGTGGACGAGCGCGGCGTCTTCACCCAGTACTACGGCACCAATGCCTTGGACGCGTCCCTGCTGCTGGCCCCGCTGCTCCGCTTCCTCCCCGCCGACGACCCGCGGATCCGAGCCACCGTACTCGCGATCGCCGACGAGCTGACCGTGCACGGTCTGGTGCTGCGCTATCGCGTCGAGGAAACCGACGACGGGTTCGAGGGAGACGAGGGCAGCTTCACCATCTGCTCCTTCTGGCTGGTCTCGGCCCTGTGTGAGATCGGTGAGTACAAGCGTGCCCGGCAGCTGTGCGCCAAGCTGTTGTCGTTCTCCGGACCGCTGGAGCTGTACGGGGAGGAGCTCGACCCCAACACCGGGCAGCACCTCGGCAACTTCCCGCAGGCCTTCACCCACCTGGCCCTGATCAACGCCGTGCTGCACGTGATCAAGCTGGAGGCACGGCAGGAGGACAAGGGCTCGGGCTCCTGGGCGGGCTCGATGGACCAGGACTGAGCCGTGCTGGCTGTACCTCTCCCTCCGGCTCGGCTCAGTCCAGGTGCTGCTCGAAGAAGGCGGCAGTGCGCCGGATGGAGCGCTGCCATTGCCGCTCGAAGGTGTGGCCCTCCCCGCGGTAGCGGACCAGCTCGGCCGTCTTGCCCTCCTTGCGAAGGGCGGCCACCGTGGCTTCGGACCACTCGATCGGGCAGGTGTCGTCTTCGGTGCCGTGCAGCACTAGGAGCGGTTCGGTGACCCGTTCGAAGTACGGCCTCGGCGATGCTGCGCGCCAGAACTGCGGGGACTGGTCCGGCAGGCCGTAGGTCCGTTTGATCCTGCGGTTGACCCGGGCTCGATCACCGCTGTTGCGATAGAACTGCTTCCAGTTGTCGGCGGCGAGTGAGCTGGTGGAGGCGTAGATCACGGCCGCGTCGACCAGTCCGGGCTGCGCGACGAGTGCGGTGAGGGTCACATTGCCTCCCATCGAGCGGCCCAGCCAGCCGACTCGTTCGCGGTCCAGGAACTTGAGCGTGGAGTTCTTCACCGCCAGCACGGCGTTGATGGTGTCGACCGCGTAGGGCAGCCGTAGCTCGTAGTCGACACTCGGGTCATCGTCTGAGCCGGCATGGCCGCGGTAGTCGGTGTGCAGCACGACGTAGCCGCGTCGGGCCAGATAGTCGTGCTCACGTGGCATCCCCTGGCCGGGGAAGTAGGTGCGGCGGTCGATGTAGCCGTGGTTCAGCACCAGGACCGGGAAGGGTCCCTTGCCCTCAGGCACGTTCATGACGCCTGAGATCGTCAGGTCCTCGCTGCGGTAGCTGATCAGATATCGACGGTATGCACCGAAGTCATCCAGAAGCCTGCCCAGCTTGAGGTTGCCGCCGTTGTACCTCTTCTCGATCAGCGCCTGGACTGAAATTGGATGCGGTTTTGACGTCCGTCGTGGCTCCGCCGGGGTCGTGCTGGCTGAGTTCGAGCTGCCGGTGCTGGGTTCAGTAGTTTGTGTGGAACCAGCCGGGGACCGAGGCTCAGGCATTGTGGCGGTGGGCGCCGTGGGTGTCGGCACGGTCGCTGTCGGCACGGGCGTCGGCCCGGGCGGGGTGGCCGGGCCGGTGCACCCGGCTAGAGCGACCAGCAGAACCATCGCCGCAGCCGTACGCCTCATTAACCAAGTGTGCTACGTCTTTAGCTGTGTCCGTTCTCCCGACTACGGCAGTTTGGACACAGTTAGAGGGCTCGTGCGGACCGGGCGAGGTCGGCGGCGCCCAGACAGCCCGCGTCGGAGCCGAGGGTGCCGACAGCGAACTCAGGTACGAGGGCCCGCCACGAAGGGCCCAGCTCCACCCGCATGGCCTCAGTGGCGGCGTCCGCAAACAGCTCGAATGCCTCCGCGACCCCGCCGCTGACCACCACCCGCTCCGGGTTGATGAGCATCACCACATTGGCCAGCCCCTGGCCCAGATAGCGGCCCAACTCGGTGTAGAGCGCGAGCGCTCGCTCGTCGCCCCGCAGTGCCAGCGGATACAGATCTTGATCACTCAGAACAGGCAGCGCACGCCGGTTGATGGACCTGCCGCTGACGTAGTTCTCCATGCAGCCGGAACGGCCGCAGTTGCAGGGATAGCCGTTCGTGATCATGACTGAATGGCCGATCTCGCCGGCTGCTCCCTGAAAGCCACGGACCAGAGCGCCGTTCACGATCAATGCGCCGCCGACGCCGCTGCCCAAGGTGATGGCTGCCATCGAGTCGGTACCGGCGCCGGCGCCGAACCGGAACTCCCCCCACGCCGCCGCGTTGGCGTCGTTCTCCATCACTACCGGCAGTCCGACCCGCGCCTCCAGCCGCTGGACCAGCGGTTCCTCTTTCCAGGAAGGGAAGTTGGCTGAGAAGACCACGGACCGACGGTCGGCGCCGATCCAGCCGGCAACTGCCAGTCCAACGGCGTCCGCAGACGGCGCGATGGTGCGCAGCGCCTTCAGGCAGGTGACGATGGCGTCTTCGAGATCGGCACTGCTGCCTTCGCTTGGCGTCGGTACGGTGTGCCGGGTCATGATCGTCCCAGAGTCGGACACGGCCGCGCCCTTGATGGTGGTAGCCCCGACATCCAATCCCAACGTGGTCACGGCCGGCACCGACTGTCCACTAGGGCTCCTTCGCTCGATCGTGTTCTACGGACTGGTGCGGCCGCTACGGAGTTCACCCGCACCATTCCCGGTCGCACCACCACACCTTGAAGCCCGAACACCGGTTCGCCGGCCGGGTCACGAGGCAGCGCCTTCAGCAACCGCAGGTCGGACTGGCCAGTGCTGGGATGGAGATCGACGACTGCACACCGCACGATCGCGCCGGTGAGGCGTACCGTGGCCGACCCGATATCGAGGTCATGACCGATCCAGCGCAACTCGCCTCCCGCGGTGTCGTAGGGGCTGTCGGTGGTGTCGATCACGAAGGTGGAGCGGAAGCGGGCGCTATCGGAGTGGAGATCAAGTTCGTCCGTCGCTGCCCCTGGACGACGTCGCGCGACTCGCAGGCTCGCCAGCGAGGCGGTGGTAACCACGGAGACGCTGTCACCGTAGACGATGTCGCCGACGTGGGTGGCAGCGAGCACCACCGGACGATTCAGGTAGTCCGAGAAGGCGGCTGACCAGGGCCCAGACACCGGCTGCGCGGTGATCTGACGGCCCCAGTAGTCCACCTTGATCGCTCCGCCGGTGACCGCTGGGACGCCACTTAGGTCGGCACCGCCGATATCAGCAGTCAATATCCCGCCGCTCCAGGAGGTCGATATCGCAAGCAGCGGGGCGGTGGCGACGGTCTTGAGCACCTGCCTTCGGTTTGGGTCGACCAGACAGAAGACCCGATCACCAACCGGTCCGGTGCGAGTCAGCTCGACTTCGGTACGGGCCTGGTGTCGGGTCCCTTTCACCGGCGTGAGACCGATCCGCGCCACCTTCACCGTGGCATTGTGTCAGCAGCGGCCGGTCGCGCGATCGTCGCGGCTCTTGTGTGCCCACGCCTCCGTGGTGGTGCTGACGTCCGCGCCAGTCTGGGCTGAATGGCCGATCGCCAGACTGATGAGATGGTCCTGGCAGGCGTCAGCCAGCGGATACGGCGCTGCTCCAGAGCCCTGAGCCCACAGGCCGGTCGCTTCCAGGATCGCTGCCACAGCGATGTCGTCATCCGACATCCGAGTGCCCATGAACGCGTTGCGATACAGCACCTGGCCGTCGAGGCTCAGGTGGTGCAGGTCCATGCCCTCCAGGTTGAGATCCAGACCGGTCTGCCGCCTGATCAGCCTCGACTCCACCGGGGTCGTGGGGTCACTCATCCGGATGACCGAGTCGTCGCTGATCTCGCCCGCCGACCCGCGGATGACAATTCGTCGGCTCCGCAGCGGGTTCCACCACTGGTTGTCGGTGAAGTCATACAGCCCCATCCGGCCGCCGAAGTCCACCGTGGCCACAGTGGTGGTTGCTGGTTTCGGGTCCACGTCGTTGGTCCAACCGTCACCGGTGAGTGGGTTCACCAGTGGGGCGCTGAAGTCCCTGGCGGAGACGACCGCCGGCTCGAAGCCCACACCGAGCAACCCTCTGATCATCGACACTGCGTGGTAGAGGTGGGTCGACGAGACCTGCACGGAGGTGACCTCACCGATGATCCCGGATCGGACCGCAGCCAGCCGAACGGCGTGGCCCGGCATCAGCAGGTACTGCTCCGCGACCTGCACCAGACCGCTGCTTCCCACGTCTGACCACAGCGACCGCAGCCCTTCGAGGTCCGGCGCAGGCGGGGTCTCTGCCAGCACCGGCAGGTCGAGAGCGACGACTGCGCGCACCGCCTCGGGCATCGCCGCCCACGGCACCGACGCCACCACCAGGTCCACCGGCTCCGCCGCCCGGAGGTCGGCCGGGGTACGGAAGGTAGGCACGCCCCACTGGGCTGTCACCTCCGCGCCGCGCTCCTCCGTCCTGGTGACCACACCGGCGACCCGGAATCGGTCGGGCGCCATCGTCGCCAGCCGTAGATAGAAGGAGGTCCGGCGTCCACTGCCGATTAACCCGAACGTGGTCTGCATGGGGCTCCTCCGTCATCGTTGCTGTGGTTCGGTGTCGTGGTGGTTACCGCCAACGGCGGAGCAGCTCCGCTGCTGGCCACTGTCGGAGCAGCTCCGCTGCTCGCCCACTGTCGGAGCAGCTCCGCTGCTACCGGACGGTCGGCGTCCAGCCAGTCCATGGTGGCCAGGTCGCCGGGCCGGACCCAACCGGTGGCGTCGTGAGAGTGGCCTGCTCGGGGCGTACCCGCGACGATGTGAGCGAACCAGCAGCGGAGCTCGTACGCGGCGGAGATGGGCCAGCACGCCGCCTCGGGGTCGACCAGCTCCGCGCCGACCTCGACCGCGAGGTCGAGCTCCTCGGCGATCTCCCGTACCAACGCCGTCACGACATCCTCTCCGGGTTCCACCTTGCCGCCGGGGAACTCCCAGCGACCACGGAGCTCAACCGGTGTACTCCGTCGGGCGGCAAGCACCCGCTGGGGGCGGTGCAAGTCGTCGAGAAGAAGAGCTGCCACCACCAGCTGCCTGCCGCTCACAAGGCCTAAGTGTTGCACCCGGGCCCGCCTCGGCTGGTGTGACAGGTGACCGGCACCAAGGCACCATTGAGTCCACGATGACCCTTACCGACCTGATCCCGGCCGAGCCTGATCCGGACTCCCTGTTCGAGACGTTCACCGACTGGGCGACGGCGCGTGGACTTGCGCCGTACCCGGCGCAGACTGAGGCGCTGATCGAGATCGTGTCCGGCTCCAACGTGATCTTGTCGACCCCCACCGGGTCTGGGAAGAGCCTGGTCGCTACCGGCGTTCAGTTCGCCACCCTGGCCCGGCGCGGGCGTACCTACTACACGGCCCCGATCAAGGCGCTGGTATCGGAGAAGTTCTTCGCCGCGGTGGAGATCTTCGGCAGTGACCAGGTCGGCATGATGACCGGGGACGCCAGCGTCAACCCGGGCGCCCCGATCATCTGCTGCACCGCGGAGATCCTGGCCAACATCGCGCTGCGTGAGGGCTCTGACGCTGACGTCGACTCGGTCGTGATGGACGAGTTCCACTACTACGCCGACCCGGACCGGGGCTGGGCCTGGCAGGTCCCGCTGCTGGAGCTGCCCAAGGCTCAGTTTGTCCTCATGTCCGCAACCCTGGGTGAGGTGGATCGGTTCCAGCGTGACCTCACCCGCCGTACCGGACGCCCGACGGCTGTCGTCGCCTCAGTGGAACGACCCGTACCGCTGCACTACGAGTACGTGACCACAGCGATGCACGAGACCATCGAGGAACGGCTGGCAACCCATCAGGCTCCGATCTACGTGGTGTACTTCATCCGGGCCGCGGCTATTGACCAGGCTCAGGCATTGACCAGTCTGAAGGTGTGCACCCGGGAGGAGAAGGACCAGATCGCCGACCTGATCGGCAACTTCCGGTTCACAGCAGGCTTCGGGAAGACCCTCTCCCGGCTGGTCCGCAACGGTGTGGGCGTCCACCACGCCGGGATGCTGCCGAAGTACCGCCGGCTGGTGGAGCTGCTGGCGCAGGCCGGTCTGCTCAAGGTCATCTGCGGCACCGACACCCTCGGCGTCGGCATCAACGTACCGATCCGGACGGTCCTGCTCACCTCGCTCAGCAAGTACGACGGCGTCCGGCCGAGGCTGCTGACAGCACGGGAGTTCCACCAGATCGGAGGGCGAGCCGGTCGGGCTGGGTTCGACGCCTCCGGCACGGTGGTCGTTCAGGCGCCGGACCACGTGGTCGCCAACGAGAAGGCGCTGGCCAAGGCAGGTGATGACCCGAAGAAGCGTCGTAAGGTCGTCCGCAAGCGCCCACCCGAAGGCGAAGTCGGATACGGCCTCCCCACCTACGACCGGCTCGTCGCTGCGGCGCCGGAACCCCTGACCTCCAGCTTCGGAGTCAGCCATTCCATGCTGCTCAACGTGATCAACCGACCGGGGGACTGCTATCAGGCGATGCGCCACCTGCTGACCGACAACGATGAGCCACCGGAGCGCCGCCGCCGCCACGTCTCCCGTGCGGTAGCGATTTACCGGGGGCTGCTGGATGCCGGCGTGGTGCAGCAGCTTCCCACCCCCGACAGTCAGGGACGGACGGTCCAGCTGACCGTGGAGCTGCAGCCAGACTTCGCCCTGAACCAGCCACTGTCACAGTTCGCGCTGGCCGCTCTCGACCTGCTCGATCGAGAGTCCGAGAGCTATGCGCTGGACGTCGTGTCCGTGATCGAGTCGTCCCTGGAGGACCCCCGTACGGTGCTGAGCGCGCAGCGGTCGAAAGCGCGCGGCGATGCGGTCGAGGCGATGAAGGCTGAAGGAATGGAGTACGAGGAGCGGATGGAGCTGCTCGAGGACGTGACCTATCCCAAGCCGCTGGAAGCGCTGCTGACCACTGCGTTCAACGCGTACGCGAAGAGCCACCCCTGGATCGCCGACTACCAGCTGTCCCCGAAGTCAGTGGCCCGGGACCTGTCGGAGAAGGCGATGACGTTCACCGAGTACGTCAGCTTCTACGGGCTTGCCCGCTCCGAAGGTCTGGTGCTGCGCTATCTCGCGGACGCGTACAAGGCGCTGCGGCAGACGGTCCCAGACAGCCTGCGGACCGAGGAGCTGACCGACCTCATCGTCTGGCTGGGCGAGCTGGTACGGCAGGTGGATTCCAGCTTGTTGGACGAGTGGGAGCGGCTGCGCAACCCTGAGGAGCCGATCGTTGTCGCGTCGGTGGACGAACGGCCGCCGCCGGTGACGAGCAACGCCCGCGCGTTCCGGGTCCTGGTCCGCAACGCTCTCTTCCGCCGGGTCGAGCTGGCAGCCAGAAGGCGCTGGTACGAGCTGGGCGAGCTGGATGGCGACGCGGGCTGGGATGCGGATGCCTGGGCTGCCGCGCTTGAGCCCTACTTCGCTGAGCACGGCACGATCCTGACCGGTGCCGACGCGCGCGGGCCGGCGAGACTGATCATCGACGAGCACCCGGCGCGTTGGGTGGTCCGGCAGATCATCGACGACCCGGCCGGCGACCATGACTGGGGCATCACGGCGGTGGTCCACCTGGCCCGCAGCGACGACCAGGGCGTCGCCGTGCTGGAGATCGTCGGCGTCGGACAGCTCTGACGTCGTTCCTCATGGCATAGCGCGACCCGGCGTAGGGTGATGATCAATAACTGCGGACCACAACGGTAAGGCGCGGAGAAGGGGCTTGAGATGAAGTGGTTGGTGCTCCTCGTCCTGGTGGTCCTGATCGTGGTCGCTTTCGCCCTGTGGCGCCGGATGCAGGCCGCACCGACCAGCCGGGTCGGGGTCGAGCCGCCGCAGGTGATCCCGCCGCCCATTCCGCCCGCGGCCGGCATCCCGCCGACAGTTGATCCACTGGCCTCAGCGCCCCTGCGCGACGAGTCGACGGCTCCAGCTCCGCCTGTGGATCCCAGCCGCCGTACCGATATTCCCCGTACCGATGTTCCTCCTACCGGTATGCCCCATACCGATGTCAACCGTACCGACGAGCCCGGCACCGGCAATCCCCGAACTGACGAGCCCGGTACCGAGAACCGCCTCGGCCGTTAGCGAGGCTCCAGCTGGTCGCCCAACCGAAGCACCCCTCGGCCGGCGGCGACGGCACGGTACCCCCGGGCGCCGCCGTCGAGGTCCACCAGCGCCTGTCGGACGGCGTCACTGACCGTCATCGAGGGCTCCTCGCTGAGGCAGAAGCGGGAGAACTCCACGCATGGATCAGCCACGGATACCCGGTGGAACAGAAGTGGGCCGGTGGAGGTGTGCACAACGAAGGTGTCGCCAGGCATCCGACCGGCCAGTCCCTGGGGAGCGTCGACCAGAATCGTCTCCCC
>CADCUO010000017.1 GCA_902805915.1 uncultured Propionibacteriaceae bacterium
CCGATAGAGGCTTGGGGCAAAGCGGGGACACCAGCTATGGCCGCCCCAGAGTGCTTGCGCGTCGCCGGCCCAGCGGTCACATCGAACAGGAGGTGACAGTGGGCTCGAAGTCAGCGCCCGGGTCGATCTGTGGTGGCGGGTCGGCGGCTCCCCCCGACCTTGCCGGGGGATCCGGACCCGCCAGGACGCTTCGCGCCGAGGTCTCGGCCACGCTGACCAACGAGGGTGGGTCGGGCTTCTCGTGCAGGTGAGGTGACCGACGCGGTGACTGACGCCGAGCTCGGCCTCCACATCGGGCCCGCAAACTCTGACTTGTCAGACCCTCAGCTGGCTATAGCCGTCTGAGACTCTGACAGGTCGGCGTGTCACTCGGGGACGTTGGGGCTGCCCGGGCCGTGGGTGAAGGGCGTGCTGACTCCGGCGTAGGCGAGGTGGAACATCATGCCGGAGGTCGCGTGCTCGAGGTTATGGCAGTGGTTCATCCAGATTCCGGGGTTGTCGGCGCGCAGCGCGACCTCCCAGACCTCGCCGGGCTGCACGTCGAAGGTGTCCAGCAAGAGCGGGCTGCCCGTGGGGGCGCGGCCGTTGACGCTCAGCACCAGGATGTGGTGCCCGTGCGGGTGCATCGGGTGAGTCTCGAAGCTCCGGTTCACCACCCGTATCCGGACTAGGTCGCCCTCGGCCACCATGATCGGCGTGATGTCGGGGTAGACACCGCCGTTGACCGTCTGGGCGAGAGCGGGCCGACCGTTCACGACGCGCGGTAGCCGGTCAAGCACGATCGTGCTCGACACGTCGAACTTCCCAGTCATGTCCGGCACCGGCTGGGGGGACCCGTACCTGGTGGGGTCGAAGGTCGCCTTCGCCACCTTGGCCTCGGGCTCGGGAGCGTCCGCACTTCCCGCCAGGACCAGGCCCGCCTGCCGAGCCCCCTCGACCGAAAGTCGGACCGGGTTGGCGGGCATCGTGAACGCGAGGTCGTACCGACCGCCGGCGGGAACCCGTATCGCTTGGTCACTCACCTCGGTCGGCCCGTTCAGGTCGACCCCGTCCAGGGCTACCACCCGGAACGCTGCACCGTTGAGCGCGAACCGCCGCGGCTGCTGTTCGGTGTTGACCAGCCGGAGCCGGACCGGCGTACCGGCCGCCACGACGTCGCGCTGCACCTGATCGCTGTCGCCCAAGATCGGGATCTTCCCGATGGTGTGGAACGGCAGCACGAGGTCGACACCGGCCGTCGAACGGGTCGCGGGCTGCACCACCAAGGCGCCGTACAGTCCGCGCGCAATCGCCTCCCGGGCGTGCTGGTGCGTGTGGTACCAGAAGGTGCCTGGCTGCTCGGCCCGGAACCGGTAGACGAACGTCTCGCCCGGGAACACCGCGTCCTGGGTCACCCCGGCCACCCCATCCTCGCCGTTGGGCACCGAGAGCCCGTGCCAGTGCAGGGTCACGCCGGTGGTGATGTCGCGGTTGCGTAGGGTGATCTCGAGGGTCTGCCCGACCTGCGCGGTCAGCGTCGGCCCGGGCAGGGAGCCGAACGTCCATGCGTCGACCACCCGACCCGACGGCAGCGTGACCGCCTGAGTCTGCGCTGTCAACTTGAACTTCTTGGCGGGTCCGACCGCCGCTGTACGCAGGTCTGCCACCGACACCCTGCCGGGGTGGGAATGATCATGAGCTGCCGCGCCCGGGCCGCCGGGATAGCCGACCACGCCGGTGAGGAGCAGGGAGACCGCGCTCGCCGCGGCCGCGGACCACAGCGCCATCCGGGCGGCCGTTGACCCGGTCGGGCCGCGCCGCCGGGCACGGACCAGCAGCCCGATCGCCGCCGCTGCGGCCAGCAACCCGAGCGGGACCCCGACGGTCACCCGCTCGGCGGCGAGCTCCCAGCCCCGGCCGGCCAGGACCAGCACCGTCACCAGGCGGGCCAGCAGCACCAGCAGCCCGGCCAAGGCCCAGGGCAGCCCGGACGCTCCGGCCCGCACCGCGGCGTACGCCCACAGGGCCAGCGCGAGCAGGCCCAGGATGAGGTCCAGCCCGAGCAGCGCGACGGTGGTCACGGTGCCGCGGCCTGAACCGACTCCGGCGTCTCCGACTCCGCGGCCGCGCGGCGCGGGAACGCGAGCGGGTACGTCTTGCGGACCAGCAGCACGGTGACGCCGAGGATCACCAACCCGTTGAGCACGTGGAAGCTGAGGATGACCGTGCCTGCGGTGGTGATGACCACGTCCTCGAACGGATTCGAGCCGGTGGTCACGATCGCGATCACGAAGATCACCGTCTGCAAGGCCAGCAGGCCGACCAGACCAAGGGCGTACCGCAGTGTCCGGCCGCGGGCCAGCGCGGAGGCGGCGATGTTGAGCAGCAGCAGGACGGGGAGCACGAACCGCCCGGTGGCGGTGTGCAGGCCGAACAGCTCGTCCTCCGGCATGCTGAACACCCCGACGCCGGCCAGGTAGAACTGCAGCACCACCGCGGCCAGGATCAGCGCGCTGAGGACGAAGTGCACCTTACGCATGAGAGATCTCCTTCGAGTTGGGTGAAGTCGGTTGGGGTCCGCGGAGCTGCCGCCAGGCCGCGACGAGCAGCGCCACCCGGGCGGCACCGAGGACCCACGGAATGGGCAGGTCGAAGCCGAGCCAGATCACGGCCTCGACCGGCAGCAGTCCGGCGCTAACCACGGCTCCGCGCCGCGAACCGTGCCGGACCCGTCCGGCGGCCCAGGCAACGAGGGCCATCAGTCCGAGGTAGCTGAGGAGCAGTCCGACGAACTGGTCGTCGGTGAGCCGGCCCGACCAGGGCCCGCCGTACATCGGGAACAGGTCCCCGAACCAGGGCAGCGAGCCGCGCCGCAGCAGGTAGACCGATACCGGAACCGCCGGTACGCCGAATCCGGCGGCGTAGGCCCAGGTGAGGACCGCGTACGCGCGAGCAGCGGGCACGCTAGTGCCGACCGATGGCCCGGTCAGCACGGTCATGGCTGACCGCCCCAGCGGGCCTTGGCGCGGATGAGCTGGACGGAGACGACGACTATCCAGATCCAAAACAGGAAGTACGGCGCGAGCCAGAACTCGCTGGTCCAGACAAACCGAGCCAACACCAGCCCGACTCCGGCGACGATGGCCCACCATCCGAGCCAGCGCCCGAACAGCCGGGTGAGCAGCACGACCCAGCCACAGGCCACCGCGAAGCTGCCCATCGCCACCCAGGCATTGGCGAAGCCGAGGTTCCCGACGTCGAAGGCGTAGCGGGCCAGTCCCGGCTCGGTCCCCGCCCCGCGGTAGGCGGCCGCACCCCAGCTGGCGTTGAGCAGCAGGTTCGCCGGCAGCAGAACGCCGGTCACCAGCGCGGCGACGGACCGCCACGGCGGGTTTCCCTCGGCCCGGGCGAGCAGCAACGACAGCCCGACGACGAACCAGATCAGGCCGATGGCGGCCACGGTTAGGGCCGCCATCGCCACCCCTACCCAGGTCGCACTCGCGTTGACGAGAAAGGTGTGGGCCTGGTCGGTGGTGGCGGTGAACGGCGGTTCACCGAGGGTCGAGATGGCGATGATAGGTGTGAAGATGAGCACGAACGTCGACAAGCCGATGATTCCAGTCGCGCGGGAAAGGCGCGCCCAAGGATCGACGGCGCCGGCCGGCGCGATCGATCCTCCGAGCAAGGTTTCTTCAGTCATGATGGAACTCCCTGGAGCGGTTCGGCCGCCGCGGAGACGGCGGACGATCGGGAATGGGGAAACACCCGCAGGGCCAGCAGTAGGACGTACAGCGGCAGCCCCAGCCAGCCGACCACGCCGAGGCCGTACCCCAGCCAGGTCACCAGCTGGCCGACGATGCCGGGCAGGACGTACCCGGCCCCGACGAGCACCAGCGCGGTGAGCAGCGCGACCGCGAGGAGCACCCCGGTACGGGTGACCGCGCGGGGCAGCGTGCGGGTGCGATGGGCCGCCAGGTTCACCGCGAGCAGCCAGCCGTAGATGGCGACGATGGTCACCATCAAGGGACCGATCTGTTGGGTGAACGTTAGGGCGCCGGCGATGAGCAGCGCGCTGAGGACCACGAAAGCAACCGAGGCGGCCACGCCCAGGACGGTGGCGACGCGCACGGTGCGGGTGGCGGGCAGACGACGACCCAACGCCCAGGCGACCGGCGCAAGGGCGGCGAACTGGACCGCCCCCAGGATGTCGTTGAACTGGCCCAGCGAAAAGTTGGCCAACCGTACGCCGTAGGAGTCCAGCGGGAAAAAGCCGAGCAGGAACGCACCCGCCAGAAAGCCGACGACCCCGCTGACCCAGGCTAAGGCGCGGGCATGGATCGGATCGGCCGGACGGGTCGGATGCTCCATGCCGATCAGCATCGCGAGGCCCGGGTCCCGGTGTCACGGGACGATGTCCCAGCCGGACCGGGAGGTTAGCCCGGCGGGTCAGTCGGTGAGGCCGGCCTTACGGGCCTTGAGCACGGCGGCGGTGCGGTCGGTCACCTGCAGCTTGGTGATGATGGCCGAGACGTGGTTGCGCACGGTCTTGCCGCTGACCCCGAGCCGGCGCGCCACGGCCGGGTTGTCCATCCCGGTCGCCACCAGCCGCAGCACCTCGTGCTCACGTTCGGTGAGCTGCGGGAACGGCGCCGCCGACGCGGCCCGGGTGAAGTGCTGCAGCATCCGGGCGGCAATGCTCGCCCCGAACACCGCCTCGCCGTGGGCGACCGCGCGGACTGCGGCCGCGATCTCGTCCGGCCCGGCGCCCTTGACGGCGTACCCGTGGGCTCCGGCCCGCAGCGCTGCGAGCACGCTCTCGGCCTCCTCGGCCATGGTCAGGATCAGTACGCGGGTGGTGCTTCCCGCGCGCTGCAGCTCGGTGCAGACCCACAACCCATCGCCGTCGGGCATCGACAGGTCAAGGACGGCGACGTCGGGCCCGTGTTGGTTCAGCGCCTCGAGGGCGGTCCGTCCGGTGGCGGCGACCGCCAGCACCTCGAGATCGTCCTCGGCGTCGAACACCGCGCACAGCCCAGCGGCAAAGACGGGATGGTCGTCGGCCAACACGATCCGGATCATGGCAGTCCCTCCGGGACGAGGCGGATCATTGCTGGCCCTCCATAACGAGCGGCAGCGTCGCCCGGACCACCGTGCCACCTCCCGCCCGAGCGGTCACCGCGCACCGACCACCAACCTCGGCCGCTCGCTCATGCATCGACCACAGACCCACGTGCGACGGCCTAGCCGGGTCGAGCCCAATACCGTCGTCCGACACGGTCACCCGCACCTCCCTCACACTCACCTCGACCACCACCTCACATCGGTGCGCCTGACTATGCCGAGCGGCGTTGGTCAGCGCCTCGACCGCGATCCGGTAAGCGGCGATCTCGACCGCAGCGGGCAGCGGCGGCCGCTGGTCCGGTCCAGTCACAGTGAACTCGAGCTCCCCGGCCAGGGATGCCGTGCGGGCGCGGAGCGCCCCGATCAGGCCGAGCTCGTCCAGAGCCGGCGGGCGAAGCGCGTCGACCACCCGCCGTACATCGGCGATGCTCGACTCCACCTCGGTGCCGATCTCGTCCAGGAGCGTCCGGGTCGGCGACCCAGCCGGCGCACTCCGTGCAGCCAGGCCGGCCTTGAGCCGGATGGCGGCCAGCGAGGGGCCGAGACCGTCGTGCAGGTCGCGCCGAAGCCGGCGCCGCTCATCCTCCCGTGACGCCACCACCGCCGCGCGGGACCGGACCAGGTCCGCGTGCAGGCGTACGGCCTGGACCGCCGGCCCGACCTGCTGGACCAGCGCATCGATCAGCGCCAGGTCGGTGGCGTCCAGCGGGTCGTCGCGGCCCCGGCCCGACACCCGCAGCCGGCCCACGGTTTCGCCGTGATGGAAGAGCGCGGTCTCGTGCTCGCGCCCGAACGGCCGGCCGCGCTCGGCCGCGAGCCGGAACTCGCCGGTGCCGTCGGCCAGGTCGACCGCGACGTACGGCACCCGCAGCGAGTCGGCCACGGCCTCGACCGCGGCGGGCAGCACCTCGCCCGGCAGCAGCACCGACTGCAGCCGGGCCCCGAGGTCGTTCAGTACCCGGGACGGGTCGTCGCGATGGCCGTACATCATCCGGTTCACCGTCCTCTGGGCGAGATTGCGTAGCGGGGCCAGAGCCAGGGCGGCCAGGGCCGCGGCAAGCGCAGCGGCGACGGTGTCGGAGAGATCCAGCACCACGGCCAGCAAACTCACCAGTCCGGCATAGCTGGCCACCAGCACGGCGAGCACGATGCCGTAGACCAAGGACCGGTTGACCAGTCGCTCGATGTCGAAGAGTTGGTGGCGACGCAGCGCGACCGCCAGCCCAACCACGAACGGCAGGCCGGCCAGACCGATCGCACCACCGGGCAACAGCTGGCGACCGGTCACCAGTTCCGGGAAGACCCAGCCGGCCAGCCCTAGGCCCACCGCCACGGCCCCGCTGAGAGCCAGCACGCCCAGCCGGGCGCGAAGCGCCGGTGGGGCGACCCGGTAGCCGACCACACCGGCGACGATCCCGGTCAGCTGTGTGACGGCGAGCACCGCCGAACTGCCCACCGAGACCAGGGCGAAGCGGCCCGTCGTCGTCGGTACCTCGAGGACCACCCCGACCACCCACAGCCCGAGGACTGCGGCCGGACCGGCGTACGCGGTGGTCAAGACCAGACGGGGGGCGCGACGGAGCCAGGGATGCTCCGGGGCCAGCAGCAGTGCCATCGCCACCATGCCGCCCCACCCCGCCAGATAGACCCCGCTGGTGGCCAAGTGGAAGAGCCAGAGCATCGGTCCGCCTGTCGCGATGGCCAGGACGGGCAACCCGGCGACGACGACCAGGGTGCTGCCGAACAGACCGGACGCGCCGACCAGGAAGGCCGACGTCGCCGGCTCCTCGGGACGACGAGCGTAGAGCGCCAGGGCCAGTCCGCCGAGGGCCAACACGAAGACGAGGTTGCCCCAGCCGTCAAGCAGCAGGACCCGCGGCTCCGGCCGCAGCATGGTGACCGGGCGTTCGACGCCGCCCACCGTGTACGGCAGGACGTCCCCCGTGCTCGGCCGCCCCACCCCGCCCGGCGGGTCGGTCAGCGGGTGGCCGGCGACGGCGTTGACAACCTCACCGGTGCGCAGATCGCTCCGGGTCTCGCCCGCAGCCACGTCGACGACCACCCCGTCCGCCTGCCAGGCCGACCAGCCGAGGCGGACCAACCCCGGGTCGGCCGGCGCGTCCAGGCGTACGGCGGTGGCCAACACCCCGAGAACCAGCAGCCCGGCGGCCACCAGCGCGGCCGCCCGCCGCCACGGATGCGCCGAACCCCTGCCCACACCTCATCATCCCGCCTGGAACGCGGCCGCGTCCCGCTTCTGGGTTGCTGTCCAAAGATGCGCCCTTCGCCCAGCTCGCGCCGCCCCAAACTGGGCAACCTTTCGCGGCCGCATCATTGCAGTCCGCGGCGGTCGGGTCGGCCGCCTTCTTCTACGCCTCCGCGGCCTCCGCCAGCAGCGCCTCCTTCAGCCCGTCGACCGCGGTAAACCCGCACCTTGAAACGTCCGTCCGCAAGTCGACCCTCCTACGGGCGCCGAATAGGTCCGACCATGGGGCCCTGTCCCGAGCATGAGATGCCTGGCACGCCATCAGATGCTCGCGGCACGCTAGCGGAGAACGTCCGCGGTCGACTGCAGCTTGGCAAGCTGTGGTGAACGCCCCCAAGGCCTCGGTCAATGCGGTTCGGTAGGCCAGGTAATCAGGCGGGCGCGGAAGTCGTCAAGGCCGGTCATTAGTCGCGCTGCCCGCATCAGACTCTGGAGTGTTTCGCTGTCGCCTTTCTCAGCCAGGTGCTGGCGGTGCTGGCCGCCGACAACGATGCGCTGCTCAATGGTGTTCCAGCCGTTCCTGGTCCATGCTCGCCGCGACTGCGCCCACACCTGGCGTCCAGCTCAGCTTGCTCGAAGGCCGTCATGCGGCTGGTTGACACCGTGACGCAGCTGATCACTGATCCTGACCGGCTTCAGAACCCGGGCACACTCAGCCACCGCCCCCGGTGGATCCTCGATGAGGCCGAACACATCAGTGCACCACACCACGTCGGCGCAGCCACCCCTGTAACGGGATGTCTAGATTGATCCCTGCCTGATCGGAACTGCTCCGTCAATCCGTCCTCGACCATCTCGCCAACCCCCCGCTCGATCAGCTGGAGCAGCAGCTCCACCAACCTCGACCTGGCATCCGGTTCGACGGATCAACTCCCGCCGAGCGACTCCCGGTAGCGAACCGACGTGCGCGACCACCGTGCTGGCATCCACCCCGGATCCGATCGCCAGGTCGTACAGGATGTCCCAGAAAATCGGCGGCGGGAAGTATCGGCATCGCGCAGCACAGCGTCGACAGCACCCGAGTACACCACCGTCAGCTGCTCCGATGTCGGGTTAAACCCACCGGTCTCCGCCGCGCATGCCTGAGGTCTGCCAGGTCGCGATGAACCAGAGCTGGGGCTTAGCCCCGGCCTGCTCTTCAGGCAGTCTCCAACACCCCAACCGGGGGTTCGTGACGAGTGGCGGCCGAGGGGCGGGCCAAACCACGCGAGTGCGTAGGACCAACGTTTGCTCCACCGGTCCCAATCCGACCCGGACCATTCCCTCCCCCGTCCCCGTCCGCTTGCTGGGGCTCCCCCGAAAACAAGACGATGAGTGACGGCGCTCATCCGATCCATCCTCTCGTCGCCGTGGCCGTAGAGGCCCGACCTCGAACTGGCCGGATACGATGCCGACATGGACACAGTGTCGTGGGGAAAAGCGGGACTGCAGGGCTGGCGGGTCAAGGTGGCAGACGCCGTGGCGCAACCCCTGGCGCGGCGGTCGCCGCTGACTGAGGGGCAAGTGCGCGCAGCGGTCGGAGCCGTATGGCGCTGCCGGCCATAGCGGGGGCGCTCCGCACCGTCCACACCTGGAACTCGGAAAAGGGATTCGAATGGCTGAGCGCACTTCGCAGCCGTAGAGTCGCCCACTGACCACCTGCAAACGACGGCTTCGAAATCGCGTGTCCCGCGAGGTTTATTAGCGGTAGCGACGTGTACGCCGATGAGAACCGGTGGTATCTCATCATCATCCGCGACGAGTTGGTCGAGTACGGCTTGATCAACGTCCTGCTCGTGCCTTACCGCCATCGACAGCCCCGGTGTCGCTGACCGCGAAGCGTTCACGTTCAAGCAGGGCGACGTCCGGTCATGCCTGCTTTGGAGCCCTCTGTTGCCTGAACACTCCGAAGGGATCATCCAGTGACGTCTCTGAGGGAACGCCTCAGAAGCCATTTTCCCCACCAGGCCACCGCCAACGACAGCGGCAGGAATCCCACGACCGCGTGATACATGGCATGCCAACGATCCGGGACATCGATCCCCTCCGAGGACCGTTCGCAAAAGCCGGGAGGCTCTACTCCCGCCAGCTCTGGAAGTATGCAGGGATTCAACACGTGCGGCAACAGCTCACCACCGATAAGCACCAACACCGGGGCCGCCAAGGCCATCGCTCCAACACCCATCAGACGCCGCCCATGTCCCCGCGCGGCAGCGACGAACCCGGCCAGCAGCGAGAGCGCTCCCACCAGCAGCGCCACCCCTAGCAAGACAAGGTGTGCAAGGAACAGCACTAGCCATGGCGAGGCGCCGTCGAGGTCCAGACTCAAACAGGGTGGATCCGTGCACGGCTCGGCCGGGGCATCTGAGAAGGATGGAGACCAAACGAGGGAGAGTGCACCGCTAAGCAGTGCTACTACACCGGCCGTTAGGACGATGAGTAGGGCTATACGGCAGAGACGTTCCGCCCACACCCACTCAGGCTATAGCGATCGTCGTGCCCCGATGGCGTCTCCACGAATTATCCCTCGACTTGGGCGCCGCAGCCCCTCAGGAGCCGAAGCGGCCAAAGGTGGCCCAGGTGGGAGGCTCGACCAACCGCAGCCTAGCGTCGACCATGAAGTACACCGCGGCGTCCGACTACGACAATAAAGCAGGCGCTCGGCGGGCTGGATTGGGTTGACGCTGCGCAGCGCGAGCAGGTGTTCAATCAGTACTGAACAAGTGGTACCCGAGGTAAGACCTGTCGAGGACATGTCGATGGACGAAAAAGTGTTCAGCTGCGTTAGTCCGACATGCAATCGAAGGGCTGATCGGCAGTGAACGCGCTAAACCATTCGAGGTTTTCATTGGTTGGATCGACGGGGAGCGCGAGGAACCATCTCGATACCTTCCGGCTACTTGCCATCTCGATGCACATCCTGCGAGATGATATTTCGACACCAGCCATGGACGACCCTCGATTCGCTGGACTATCTCGTAAATGCGTAGGCTGCCGAGCCGCCAAAGGGAGGGTACGGATGCGTGGACCATCACGATGGAGGAGCGGCCGGTGACCCGCAGCCGAGCGATCCTGTGATCTGGGTGGTGGCGACCGCGTTGGCCGCTGGGATCACGGTCCTGTACCGCGGCGACGCGACGGGCCAGGCGGCTGTAACCGTAGTCCTCGCAGTCGCGGGGGCCGCGGTGGCGGTCTGGCTGCTGGTCCGGCCGTCGGCCGGGGCGATTGTCGCGTCGGCTCTGGTGGGCGTTGCGTGGCTGATCGCATACGCCGTGCTAGCGGTCATTCAGTTCGACCTGCTAGCCGCCTTAGTAACTGATGTCGGCCTTGCCGCTGCGGGAGCTGTGGCGGCAGGTCTGTCCTGGGCGGCGCGGCCCCGGTCGGTAACTCCGGCGTGAGGCTGTGTTGCCTGCACCGCCATACGTACAGCAGTGAAATACGGCAGCGGCCCCGCTACTCTCCAGGTCCAAGAACGCCCAGTTGAGCCCGGCTTGGCGCAAGGGAGGCCGCTGCGTCGGCTGTGCCGCCCCTTTGCAAGCAGAGGCTCCAGTCTCTCCTCTGGTCTCCCTTCCACTGTTGACCGTGGTCATGTCTTCCCGAACTGAGACTCGCTCATTCCCGTTGGAGCCAATCTGGGAGCCAGACGGTCCAGACCGACTCAGACCGGCACGGACGTCAGCAAAGCCACGCATGCCGCCCTGAGCGTGTACGCCGACGATCGCGCACGCCTCCGGACGCCCGGTCGCGAACTACGGATCTGTGAGTGTTGTTGTGGTGCTCTTGGGTGGAGGACCGCCAGGCTCGGTGTCGGTGACCCGATGTGACTCTCTACGGATTCGGCCGCTTCGGCGTGCCCTTCATCTGACCTGTCCGTCGTGGTTGCCGACACCGGCCTGGCCCACCAGTTGGCCTGATCAGAAGCCTGTCCGCTCACGGGGCGTGACCCGTCACAGATGTGCCACTCCGTGACCTCTACCCAGGCCGGTGCCGACGTTGACCCACTCCCTACAGGAAGGACTAGGCCGATGCCCATGCTGGCAGAAGTCGTCGACGCCGTCATTGGTGTTGACACCCACCGCGACACCCACGAGGTGGAGATGGCACTCCCGACCGGCACGCCGATCGGCACCCGAAAGATCAGCAATACCAACACAGGCTTCGCCGAGTTGTTGGCCTGGATCGTCGACTATGCGCCGAGGCCGCGGGTGGTCGTGTCGATCGAGGGCACCCGCAGCTTCGGTGTCGGGCTGGCCCGCGCAGTCGCTGCCGCCGGCCTGACCGTCACCGAGTGCGAGCAGCCCAACCTCAAGGCCCGCCGCGGGAAGAGCAAGTCCGACCCCATCGACGCTCATCTTGCGGTGCTCGCCGCGCTCCGCCTGGACGCTGACCGGCTACCCGTACCTCGTGCCGATGGCGACCGCGAGGCGCTGCGGATCCTGCTCGGTGCCCGCCACGACCTGACCGTGGCCAACACCGCCCAGACCAACCGACTCCGCGCCCTGCTGCTAAGCGGCAACGACGCCGAACGTGACATGGCTCGAGTGGCGCTGACCGATCCCGTGCTCGCCGCCGTGGCGCGGCGGCGCCAACCCCGCGAAGCCAGCCGCGAGCAGGCGGTGCGGCACAGCGAGATCCAGCGCCTAGCTGTACCCGGTCATGAGGTTGGTGACAGTCGGGTGATGGGGGGAAGGCCTTTGAGTGCGGTGTGTCGGCGTTCAGTGTTGTAGAACTCCAGCCAGGGGGCAAGGGCTGCGGCGCGGTCGGCGTTGGTGAGGAACACCTGTCGGTAGGCCCACTCGACTTGCAGGGTGCGGTTGAACCGCTCGACTTTCCCGTTCTGCCAGGGGCAGTGGGGCTTGATGAACTTGTGCCGGGCGCCGAGAGTGGCGATCGCGTTCTCCATGGCAGTGGATTTGCGGTAGCTGAAGTGGTTGTCGGTGATGACCCGCTCGATCCGGGTGATGCCGTGGTCGGCGAAATAGGCTGCGGCGCGGAGCAGGAACGACGCGCAGGTCGGACCTTTCTCATCGAGCAAGATCTCGGAGTAGGCGAGCCGGGAGTGGTCATCGACTAGGGAGTGGACATAGTCGTAGCCGATCCGGGCCCGTTTCTTCGCCCCGGTCGAGCCCATCTGGCGGCCATGGGCCTTCCACCCGCCACCGTCGGGGATCTTCCCGATCTTCTTCACATCCATGTGGACCAGGTCCCCGGGCCGGTCATGTTCGTAGCGGCATCCGGTCTGTCGAGAGGAGCGGACCAGCTCCCCGGTGATCGGGTCGCACTCGGCTAGATACGGCAGCCGGTGACGGCGCAGCACCCGCGACACCGTCCGCGGCGCCAACCCCAGCTCGGGTCCAATCCAGTCCTGCCCCCGCCGCGAGGTCGCCCGAAGCGCCACCACCTTGGCCTCGACCGCGGCCGGGGTCCGGGTCGGGCAGGAATGCGGCCGAGACGACCGGTCGGCCAACCCTGCCTTGCCCTCGGCCCGCCATCGGCTGACCCAGCGGTGCGCACACTGCCGCGAGATGCCCATCGCTTTCGCGGCGTGGGCCACCGCCCAACCCTGACGGCAGACGCGGTCGACCAGCAACAGCCGGCCATGATGATTCAAACGGGCATTACGGTGGGACATGAAGACCTCCGGTTGGTGAAGACGTGAACATCTCCACCGCACCCGGAGGTCTTCCTCATGTCAACGACCCGAAGCCCTCGTGTCACCAACGTCCCCGCCGAGTACA
>CADCUO010000018.1 GCA_902805915.1 uncultured Propionibacteriaceae bacterium
GGTCGTCCTGCGGCATCGCCGTAACCGTGGCGGCAGCCGGTTGGCCCGCGCAGGGTTGTTTGCGTGATTGCCTCAGCTGTTCCTGTAGCGCACGGCTGCGTTAAGGCTGTCTTGCAGCATCTCTGGTGTGACCTGACGGGCTGGCCAGGTCGGGTACTCAGAGCCAGGGACGGCGTAGATTGCGGCGTAGGCCGCAGTATCGCGCTGGTAGCGCCAGCCTTCGGAGAGCGGTCCGACGTCGTAGGCGTCATAGCCGATCGAGTCCAGGAAGTCAGTTACCGCCTGCTTCGCTGCCGGGTCGTCGCCGGCGATTGGCAGAACGGACCGCTCCGGGTGTCCCGCTGGGTGGGGCAGGCTGGCCAGGTGGCCGAACCAGATGTTGTTGAACACCTTGACGACGTGGGAGTCGGGGAGCTGCTTCTGCAGCAGCTCGCTGGACGTCATGGACTCGTCGTCGAGTTCGGCGATGTGTCCGTCGCGGTCCGGGTAGTAGTTGTTGGCATCGATGACGACCCTGCCGCGGAGCGCCTCGACGGGCATGTCGCGGTAGGCCTTCAGTGGGGTTGCCACGACGACGATGTCGGCGGCCGCGGCCGCTTCGACCGTCGTCGCTGCTCGTGCCCGCGGGCCGAGGCGGTCCACCAGGTCGGTGAGGGTGTCAGGGCCGCGACTGTTGCTGAGTACCACGTCATGGCCTGCATCGACGGCCAGCTGCGCGACTGTGCTGCCGATGTTTCCGCTGCCGATGAATCCCACCGTTGCCATCTGACACCAGTCCCTTCCCGCCGCAGCCTTCCTCCCGGTGATCGTTCACCGCGCTGTACGTGCCACTGGGAGACTGACCAAGCTACTTCGCGCAGCCACCGCCTGGCCAGGGCCCACCACATGAGTCACCGCCTGTCGCGCAGGAGAAGCGTTCACAACCCCGCGGACCACCGACGGCATGGTCGGTGCGCCAAGGCCGGTCGACCACTGAACGTACTGATCGTTTCGTACAGTGTTTGTGCTGCTCCGGTGCGGTGGGAGTCGACCGCTGCCTCGATGATGCGCTGAACTTGGTGGCCGTCGTGGAAGCTCGGGCTGGCCGGTACGTCGTTGGTGATGGCGTCAACGAAGTGGCGAGGGCCCACCGACTGGTGCTGGAACACCGCGAAGGGGTCGCTGCGGTCCGCTGACCCGTAGTAGTGCGCGGGCACCGTGAGTGTTTCGGCCTGGTCGACACCGCGACGCAACCCCGTGATCTGTGACACGGTCGGCATGGTCCACGGATCACCCCGGGTCTCCAGGGTTCCCTCCCTGCCGTGAATGATGACCAGCTGCCCGGTATGGGCCAGGCCGGGGCCGGCGACGTTGGGCGTACCGACGTGGATGACGCCGTGGGCGCCGCTGGCGAAGTCCAACAGGAAGAAGGCGGAGTCGTTGGCGTTCTCCATCGGTTCCCCGACCGGCCCTGTTCGGGTGACGAATGAGCGCAGGCTGGCGCTGACCCTGACCACATCGCCGAGGAACCAGCGAGCCAGGTCGACCATATGAGCACCGAGCTCGTTGGCTGCCCCCTTGGCGCGGCGAGCGTCGAATGGCCAGTGGTATGGGTTGGTGTCCTGTGCCGGACCCCACCCGCTGGGCCAGTAGAGGTAGGCCGAGTAGCTGACCCTTTCGCAGATGTCGTCGTCCTTCGAGTCCTACCCGAGCAGTCCCAGTAGGGCGTCGGTCACTGACGTGCCCCGCGCGAGGGTCGGCTACTGCGTCGTCCGGCTACCGAACGCGCGTGTTGGCTACGTGAGCTGCCTGAACGACTGTTGGCCTACCGCGATCATGGACCTGTGATCCCGCGACTGGTCAGTGTCCACTGGGAGCTTGGCGACGACCGTCAGGAGGCACTCCTCACCTTTCATGTCGGCCCGAGCGGCGATAAGGGATCGGAGATCTTTTCACTGGAGGTACTCACTTTGACTGCGCTGGCCGCACGCATCGAGCGAGATGGTCCGGTGGTGGGACGACATCTCCTCATCGTCGACGTCATCTACGAGAGTCAGGTTGAGCAGATGATTCAGGACCGCCTCCGTCGAGTCGCCGGGGACAACTGGACTGAGGTGGCAAGCAAGGTCGGGCGTCTGGGCCACTGGGAGTTTGAGGACTACGAACCGGGCTAGTGCAACCGCACCTCGCTCGCAGGGCGGGCGCTACTCGTGTCCCGTATGAAGGTCGTCCACTGACGTGCTCCGCACGAGGGTCGTCCACTGACGTGCCCCGCACGAGGGCCGTCCACTGCAGGCTCCGTACCACGGCCCCTGGTCGGACGGAAGTGCGCGCGTCTCGCAACACAGTCGTTGTCATGGCGCGCTAGCTGATGCTTGGCTGCATTCCGGCATCGCGGCTGCCGCGCCTGAAGGGCGCAGCGGCGGTACCGTCAGAGCAGTCGCACCAAGGAGTCCCTATGACTGGTACCCCGTCGTCTCGTCGCTGGCCCTGGTTGATGTCTGCCGTGTTCTTGCTGGTCGCCGGCGGAACCGCCGGTGTAGCTACCTACCTATTCTGGCTGCCGTGCCGCGGGTCGATGCTCGATGGGAGCATCTTGGGCTTGGGCGGCGCCATCGAGTTCTCCGACGCCTGCCTCGAGCGGATGGACTCAGGCACCCCCTTTCCCTACCCCGAAGCCCTCGGTGAAGGCGTGACCGCGTCGGCAATGTTCGCTGCTGCGGCCATCGCATTGACCGCGCTGGCCTGGCTGCCCGTCGCCTTCGGTCTCGGATGGCGCGCCCGTAGTCGTCTTGTGGCGTTGCTGCCCGTGGCGGCGACCCTGCTGCTAGCCATCCGCAGCTACCCGCTAGCCGACGGCATCGTCGGCTCTGCAGGTAACACTGCCCTGTGGCTGGCTGTGGAGGCTCTCGGAGTGGCTGCAGTCGTGCTGATCTTCCGTTGGGAGGTTGGTGCCGGCTCTGCACTCTTGATCCGGCTGCTCGTCCTCAGCTGGGGTGCGACCGCGTTCGGAACCGTGCACCAGACCGGCGACTACATGATGATGATCGCAACCAGCTCGGCGAACTGGGACGTTCCCCCCGGCACCGGCTACATCACCAGCACCCTGCTCTCCCTCGCTGCCGCGGTCACCATGGCCACCACCAGCTACCGCCGTTGGCCAACCAACTGGCCGCGAACGGCGACGTCCGACAGTACGAAGACTGACCAGACTGAAATCCTCGTCTGAGCCCTCCTGGTAGACCGGTGCCGATTAGGAGGTACGCCCCGAACGAGTGTCCCCCCTGACGTACTCCGCGCGAGGTCGGCCACTGACGTACTCCGCACGAGGGTTCGTCACCGACGTATTCCGCACGAGGGTTCGTCAACTGACGTACTCCGCGCGAGGGTCGCCCACTGACGCGCCCCGCACGAGGGTCGACCACTGCGTGCGTCTCGCACCACCGTCGGCTCAGGGGACTGGGTCAACCCACTTGAGCCTCAGATGATGAAGACCCGGGAAGCTCACTCGGCAGTCGACGAGACTTCAGCCAGTTCGGCAGATCTTTGGTCAGGTTCGAAGCGCAGTAGGTCGCCGGGTTGGCACTGCAGCACATCGCAGAGGGCCGCGAGCGTTGAGAATCGGACCGCTTTGGCCCGTCCGTTCTTGAGTACCGACAGGTTGGCGGGCGTGATGCCGACTCGCTCGGCCAGAGTTCCCACCGCCATCTTGCGCCGAGCGAGCATCACGTCGACGTCGACGACGATCGGCATCAGATGACCTCGTCCAGCAGGGCTTGGAGTTGGTGCGCCTCGGCGTCGCGGGCCACCGCCTGGGCGAGCAGCATGCGCAGCACGTACACGACCAGCGCGACGCCAGTGATGAGGCCGCCAGCGCCTCCGACTAGTAAGACCATCTCGGGGGGTAGGCCACTGCCTGCCAGTACGAAGGCAAGCCAGAAAGCCAGCAATGACGCTGTGGCGACCGCGCCGGTCACCACGTCGACGTAGCCGAAGGCGGCTTGGGAGAACACTGTCCCCCGGCGAACCAGGGTCAGCAGCCGCCAGACGCAGACCATGGTGATCTGGACGGTGACGATCCCCAGTAACACGATGATGACGACTGGGAAGCGAACCTGGGCCGGCAACGGCTTCAGGTTGAGGGCCAGGAGCGGCACCATGACGGCCTGGACGAGCAACGAGCCCGCGAGTCCCGCCGCGAGGAGGATGCGTAGTGCGCGAACGACCGAGTACCTCACACTCAAGCTCCATTCATATCGACGTACAACCTGAACCTATCGATAGACGGCTAGTGGGTCAAGCGTTTTGCGCGTCGCCATCGGCTGCGGTTCAGCGCGGCCCAGGGCCGCCGGTCTCATCTCGGCCACCCAGACCTTCGACCCGTTCGCCAACGAGAACAACTTCCTCCTCGCGGCGTTCATCTTCGAAGACGTCGGCGTCACCGCCTACAAGGGTGCCGCCCCGCTGATCGACAACAAGGACTACCTCGAGGCCGCAGCAGGCATCCTCGCCGTCGAGGCCTACCACGCCGGCATCGTGCGCACCTCCCTGTACGCCAAGGGTCTGTACGCAGCAGCCCAGAAGATCTCCGACGCCCGCGACAGCCTCGACGGGCCCCGCAACCTCGACCAAGGCATCGGCCGCAAGACCCGCGGCAACCTGGTCCCGACAGACCGGAACAGCATCGTCTACTCCCGTACCCCGAGCCAGGTGCTCAACATCGCCTACCTCAACCCCAAGTCGGTGAGCAAGGGCGGGTTCTTCCCCGCCGGCGTCAACGGTCAGCTCCGAGTCAGCGCGAACAACGCCCCGGCGTCGTGACCTCCTAGGCGAGCGGTCGACGTCACCTTCCCTCGAGGTGGCGTCGACCGCCTTGTTGTCTGCAGCGTCTAACCAGCTGCCACGGCGAGGAGCGCCTCCATCTCGGGCTTGGCCCGGTAGCTCGGAACCACATGGCAGCGTAGGGCCCTGCAACGTTCTGCTGTCTGCGCGTGATGGCTGACGACCTCGCCCGGCTTGACGGCGTTGTCACCCTCGAGGTCCTCTGAGCATGTTCGGCACCACCTCGACGAAGCAAGCCGCGGCGCGGTCGGCCAGTGCTCCTCGCGGTGCTTCACCAGGTACTTGCAACTAGCCGTCACCAGGCCTATGTTTCGGTATGCCTAAAAATAAATTGCGGATGCCGGGTGTGGCGGTGTTGGTGGCGGTTCTTGCCTTCAGCGCCTGCAGCGCCGGGCCGTCTGGTGAGGTCGAGGCGGCAGGCGATGCTCGGCCCGTGGTGCTGACCACGTTCACCGTCTTAGCTGATATGGCCAAACAGGTGGCGGGCGACGAGCTCCGCGTCGAGTCGATCACGAAGGTGGGAGCCGAGATCCATGGGTATGAACCCACCCCTGGGGACATCCGGCGGGCTCAGGATGCGGATCTGATCCTGGACAACGGCTTGAACCTCGAGTCCTGGTTCGCTCAGTTCGTTGAGCGGCTTGACGTTCCCCACGTCGTTGTTAGCGAGGGGGTGGAAGAACTGTCGATCACCGAGGACGCTTATGAGGGCCTGCCAAATCCGCACGCCTGGATGTCACCGCTCAATGCCCAGATCTATGTCACCAACATGGCCAAGGCGTTCTCGGATCTGGACCCGGGCCATGCGGCTGACTACGCCGCGAACGCCGCCACCTACAGTCAAGAAATCCAGTTGGTTCAGGACGAGCTGGTCACCAGGCTGGAGAGTCTGCCGGAGACGCAGCGCGCTCTGGTTACCTGCGAGGGGGCCTTCTCATACCTGACGCGAGATGTAGGTCTCCAGGAAGCCTACATCTGGGCAGTCAATGCGGAGCAACAGGCTACTCCACAAAAGATCGCCGACACCATCGATTTCGTGAGCCGGAACAAAGTCCCGGCAGTGTTCTGCGAG
Source organism: uncultured Propionibacteriaceae bacterium (assembly GCA_902805915.1). Lineage (GTDB taxonomy): Bacteria > Actinomycetota > Actinomycetes > Propionibacteriales > Propionibacteriaceae > Microlunatus. The sequence goes on from CADCUO010000018.1 coordinate 5,894, forward strand.
TCCACGGTGTCCGCGGACGCCATGAAACAGGTCGCCAGGGAAGCAGGGGCGGCGTTCGCGGGAGTCCTGTACGTCGATTCTCTGTCAGAGCCTGCCGGGCCAGTTCCGAGCTATCTCGAGTTGCTCCGCTATGACGCGGACACCATCATCGCCGGCCTAACAGGAGCGGCAGGGTGACCGTTCCGGCCATCGCGGTGAAGGCGGCGACGGTGCACTACGGCGATGTGCTGGCTTTAGATTCGGCGACCATGTCTATCGACGCCGGTCAGGTCTGCGGGTTGATCGGAATGAACGGGTCCGGGAAGTCAACGCTGTTTAAGGCGATCATGGGGCTGATCCAGCTCGATCGCGGATCGGTCCTGATTGACGGCGATCCGCCTGCCCAGGCGCGGAAGTCTGGGGTGGTCGGATACGTCCCTCAGGGTGAGGACGTCGATTGGGATTTCCCGCTGAGCGTGCGCGACGTTGTCATGATGGGTCGCTACGGACGACAGGGCTGGACGCGAAGGCCATCGCGAGTTGACCAGCAAGCGGTTGACGAGGCGCTGGACCGAGTTGAGCTGACCGACCTCGCTGCTCGACAGGTCGGCGCTCTGTCTGGCGGTCAACGCAAACGTGCCTTCGTCGCCCGAGGGATCGCCCAAGGCGCCACGATCATGTTGCTCGATGAACCGTTCGCCGGGGTCGACAAGCGATCAGAGGCCACCATCAGCACCCTCCTCCGAAGTCTGTCTGCGGAGGGAAGAACGATCCTGATCTCCACCCATGACCTGCATACGCTGCCCGATCTCTGCGACGAAGCGATCTTGCTCATGAAAAAGGTGCTGCTCCAGGGAATCCCCTCTGAGGTGCTGAAGCCGGACAACCTCGCTCTTGCCTTCGGTCTCGACGTCCTCAACCGGGACCGCTGATGAACCCCATCGAGTTCCTCCTTGAGCCGCTCAGCTACGACTTCATGACCCGCGCCCTGACGGTCACGGTCGTCGCCTCGATCGTCTGCGCACTGCTGAGCTGCTGGCTAGTGCTGATCGGATGGTCCCTCATGGGCGACGCCGTCTCTCACGCTGTGCTTCCCGGGGTTGTCCTGGCCTACGTTGTGGGGGCACCCTTCGCGCTGGGTGCACTGATTTTCGGAGTTCTCGCCGTGGCTCTGATCGGCACACTCCGCGATACCAGCCGGATCAAGGAGGACGCGGCGATCGGCGTCGTGTTCACCACCCTCTTCGCGCTCGGCATCGTGCTCATCTCCGTCACCCCGAGCCAGACCGATCTGAGCCACATCCTGTTCGGGAACCTCCTCGGGGTGAGCACCCCCGACCTACTCCAAGTGGTAATGCTCGGCACGGTCGCGTTCGCGATTTTGCTGCTCAAGCGTCGGGACCTCACCCTCTATGCCTTTGACCCAACCCACGCGCACGCCATCGGCCTGTCTCCACGCGTCCTCGGCGCCCTGCTACTCGGGCTGCTGGCGTTGACGTCGGTGATCGCCTTGCAAGCTGTGGGGGTGGTCCTAGTTGTGGCGCTGCTCATCATTCCGGGTGCGACCGCCTACCTACTCACCGACCGATTCCCCCGCATGCTACTGATCGCCCCGATTCTCTCTGCGACTTGTGCGGTCGTCGGTATCTATACCAGTTACTACCTCGACGCGGCATCGGGCGGGATGGTTGTGCTCACGCAGGGGCTCCTCTTCGGAATCGTCTACCTCGTCAGTCCCCGACACGGTATCATCGCCACTCGAGTTAGCACCTTCCGCCGCCGCCAACTAGTAACCCAGAGAGCGGATTCGTGATGGCAGCAGAGCTCACCGCAAGTTTTGAGGACTACCTGAAAGTGATTTGGTCATCCAAAGAGTGGGTAGACCGACCACTAACAACTAATGAGTTGGCTAACCAAATGGGCTTCGCACCATCGACGGTGTCCGAGGCGGTGAAGAAGCTCACTAAACGGGGACTAGTCACCCACCGTCCCTACGGATCCATCGACCTGACCGACACGGGCACCAGCGCAGCCCTCCACATGGTCAGACGCCAC
>CADCUO010000019.1 GCA_902805915.1 uncultured Propionibacteriaceae bacterium
GACCCGGGAGTTCGGCGTCCGCGGCTCGGAAGCTGAGACCGCGGAGTCCGGACGCGGCTTGTCTGGCGCCGCCACCACCCGCAGGCGAAGCTTCACCCGTTACGGCTATGCCGACTACGCACGTGACGACGCCGGATACGGGCTGTTGCACCGGGTCTGGCCAGGAACCCAGCGGGTGCTCCTCTGGGGCGATCCGGCTATGGCCGCGGGCATCGGACGACAGGCCAGCTTCGCGAACTCACAGGGAATCGAGTGGTTCGAACCGCTGACCTTCCTCGGTCGCAAGGACTCGGCCGGTCACCCTCTGGACCTGCAGTCGCCCCGAACCGACCGGGATTTGTACGCCAACCCTGAGGTTTCCCTGCCGAGGGCGAGCGGGTGGAAGAAGTACCTCTACACGTTCCGGCTCTGGGGGCGGCTCAGCTACGACCCGGACGCGGAACCTGAGTCGTGGAGCCGCTATCTCCACAGTCTGTTCAGCGCCGGCGCAGCCGACTGCGAGGCTGCGCTGAGCTTCGCCAGCCGCGTCCTGCCCTTGGTCATGACAGCGCACGCGCCATCGGTGGCGGGGAACATCTACTGGCCCGAGATGTACACCAACATCCCGCTGGTAGCCGTCGAGCCACCGACGGAGAACCCCTTCGCGCAGTTCGGTTGGCAGCCGAACGCCAACTTCGACATGACCGCCCCTTACACGTTCGGCAACACCAGCACGTTGGATCCCGAGCTCTTCGCCACGGTGGATGAGTACGTGGACTCGCTGCTGGGCGATGAACCCACGGTGAAGTACTCCCCACTCGAGGTGGCCGACTGGTTGCAGCGGCTGGCAGAGTCGGCTCTGGACCACCTCAGCTCGGCTCGCCAGCTCACCGACCCGAGCGCCGAGTTCCGTCGGCTGGCGGTCGACGTCGAGGTTCTCGCCCACCTCAGCCAGTTCTTCGCACACAAGTTCCGGGCCGGGGTGGCCTGGCGGTTGCACGACCGGACTGCTGGACCGACCACTCTCGACTCTGCCCTGTCTGCGTACCGTTCCGCCCGGGACGCCTGGCAGCGGGCAGCCGACGCCGCCGAGGTGTACCAGCTGGACCTACCGTTCGGCCGGATGCCCTACCAGCGTGGGCACTGGGCGGACCGGCTGCCTGGGATCGAGGAGGATCTCGCTGCCGTGGCAAGACATTCCAGTGAGGTGGACTGCCTGGCCCATGCCGACCGGGCAGGAACGCCTGCCCGCTCAGCGCCAAGGATCCAGCCGACGATCGGCCACGTCCCGCCGGCCTCGTTTACGAAGAGCCAGCCGCTCACCCTGACGTTCACGGCGGCCGCGGACTCCGATCTGACCATCCGGGTGCACTACCGGCACGTCGACCAGTCTGCGGCCTGGCTTGTAGCGCCAACGGTGTCCGAGGGTGATCGACTAAGCGTGGACCTTCCGGGGCAGTTCACCGACAGTCCGTACTCCATCCAGTACTTCACCGAGCTCCGATCCCCCGTCGGCACCGGTCTCCATCCACGACTCGACCCAGTGCAGCTATCGAACCAGCCGTACTTCGTCGTACACGCCGACCCGCACCTCGGGTGGGGGCGTGCGACTTCGGAATGACCACCGGTGGTCAGCCACCGTCGAGCCCGCAGTTCATCACTGACGTCGAACGAGGAGCACACAATGACCGCCGAGAACACAGCCCCGTTGCCACTTACTCTCGAGCAGGCGAATCTGGTCATCGAGCATGCCACTGCCAAGGCAGTCCAGGACGGGGTCCCGCCGCTGACCGTCGTGGTCCTGGACCCGTCTGGCCACCTCATCGCTGCTCAGCGACAAGACGGAGCGAGCATGTTCCGCTTCGATGTGGCGCTGGGCAAGGCGTGGGCGGCGGTCGCCATGGGTATGTCCAGCCGTGAGCTGGCCGCTCGGGCTCAGGACAACCCCAACTTCTTCGTCGCGCTGGCCGCCACGGGCCACGGACGGTTCCTGCCGCAGCCGGGGGCCGTCTTGGTCCGTGACCGGGGCGGCGCCCTGCTGGGTGCCGTGGGAGCCAGTGGTGGTACCGGCGACCAGGATGAGGCCTGTTGTGCGTTCGGTGTCACCCAGGCCGGACTCCAATGACAGCGGTACGTGCAGGTACGAGGAGAGGGGACGAGATGTCGGATCGGGTATCCGTGGGAGGTCTACAGGTGGCACGAAGCCTGTTCGACTTCGTGACCGAGGAGGTGCTGCCGGACACAGTCGTCGACGCCGAGCGCTTCTGGGACGACTTCGGGCGGATGGTCGCCGACTTCGCGCCCAGGAACCGGGCCTTGCTCGACCGCCGCGATGAGCTCCAGACCAGAATCGACCAGTGGCACCGGGACCACGCTGGTCAGGAGATCGACCCGCCCGCATATCAGGCGTTCCTGGTAGAGATCGGGTACCTCGTGCCGGATCCGGGCCAGTTCGCGGTCAGCACGGCGAACGTCGATCCCGAGATCAGCGACATCGCCGGTCCGCAGCTTGTCGTCCCGGTCCTCAACGCTCGCTTCACTCTGAACGCAGCAAATGCTCGCTGGGGATCGTTGTACGACGCGCTCTACGGCACCGACGCCATCCCACGGGACGGCAGCGCGCAGCCGAGCGCCGGATACGACGAGGCGCGTGGCGCCCAGGTTGTCGCCGCGGCTCGCAGCTACCTCGACGAGTTCTTCCCGCTGTCAGACGGTTCTCACGGCGATGCCCGGGCCTACCGGATCCAGGCAACCCAGCTGGTAGTCACGCTCGCCGACGGTCATACCACCGGCCTGGCTGACGTCGACAAGTTCCGCGGCTACGCCGGGGACCCCGACGCACCGAGCAGCATCCTGCTGAACAACCACGGGTTGCACGTC
>CADCUO010000020.1 GCA_902805915.1 uncultured Propionibacteriaceae bacterium
CACCTGGATGCCGGAGGGCCTGCTGGCCGCCGACGAGATCGGAATCACCGATCTGCTCCGGAGCCAGTCAGTTCTGCGCAGATACCACGAGTTTCGCGCCCGGCCGCGTGGGCCTGCGCTCGTCACCTTCGACATGGGCCGGTTGGACCACAAGCACGGCTACACATTGAACCTGCCGCAAGGCGCTACCGAAGAGTTACTGCAGTCAGCCGCGCTAGCGACGCAGTGCGTGACCCTGCGGCGCGGCTGGCGGGTCACCGCAGCTGAGGACGTTGCGGATGGTGTGAGGGCTACGGTCGGGGACGGGGAAGGGACGACCCACCCGATATCGGCACGGTTCGGCCTTGGCTGCGACGGCGCTGGCAGCACCCGTTCCGGGGTAGCCAAAATGCTCGGCGTCGCTAGCGACTTCCGAGGCGAGCTGGCCGCAGCGGGCGACACTGTATGAGGCCACCCAGCGGCGCGCCGCGATGACTGTCCAGCGATCGAACGCCCGCACCTTCCGCGGCATGCGGTCGGCTCGCCGGCTGTGGGGGCTCTTCGCGCGGTGCTGCTGCGCGTGATCGGTCGGGTGCCAGCCGTTGCCGGTCGACTTACCGCAGACGCGGCGCTGGCAGGGTTGGCGCCGACAACCCACCGCCTCTAAACAGCGTGGGTGGGGGGTTGGCAGTGCCGTCAGTGAGCGGCGTCCCAGAGCATCTGGTCGAGCTCGCCCCGACTGATGCTCTCAGCCGTGTCGCGGTGGCGAAACATCGCGAGGAGATCGGCGACAACGGCGGACAGCTTCTTGTTGTAGACCTGAGAGTGGCTGCGCAGGACCTCAAACGCCCCGTCGTCGTCCAGTCCGTGCACGAGCATCAGCGCACCTTTGACCTGTTCGATGCCGGCCCGAGTCCGTAACAGGACCCGCAACGCTTCATTGGTCTCATGCCGGGTGCCTTCGGTGACATCCACCATGAAGCCCTCCATGGACAGTGTCTCGGTGTCCTGGGGGTTTCGGTTGCTGTAGCCGACCACAACCACCGTCCGCTGCTTACCTCGGGCGTCGATGATGCGGTGGTAACAGCTGAACGGGCCGCCCTTGGACAAAGCCCGGTCGAAGACGGCATCGATGCGTGCCATGTCATTGGGATGCTTGTGCTTGAGGAACCGCTCCATGCTCGGCTCCACCGACTCTGGTTCGTACCCGTACAGGCGGTACATGGAGTCAGACCACCACCATGAGCCCGCCTTGATGTCCCACTCGTACCGACCCACATTGTCGGAGAGTCTGTTGGTGGCGGCCCGGGGCCCTCTATCGGTCTGGTCTAGGGTCATGGGTAAGCTCCCCTGGCGGATACACACGTGGCGGTCACGTGCCGAGCGGTATGCGCGCGTGTTTACTCCGCGGCGAGGGCTAGTTTGCCACACGTCAGCGGTGCGCGACAGGCCACGAATGAATGCGAGACGTGGCTCGCCTCAACACCGCGGGGCTGACAGAAGCGTCGGTGTCCATCACCCGCCTGCCCTTCAGCTCCCGTACGGCCCCACCAAGGGGACTGTCAGGGCGGGCAGGAAGCCCCTTCTCGATCCGACCCTGTGATGTGCTTCGCCCGTTTCGACGATGCGGGTCATTGCTCGACCGGTAGACAGACCCGGTCGGCATGGAGACGAAGGTGACTCGCGCGGTGGTGTACGACAGCCCGTGGCCGAAGGTGAAGGCCGGCGTTGGATCGAGGTTGCCGACCCGCCGCCTTCCTCATCGGAGGAAACACTCCAACGTTCGCGGCAGTTCGCTGCGCGTACTGGCTTAGGTACTTCAGCGTCGGTGGCGTCGGCGGGTCGCTGGCCGGTCGCTGATCTTCGGGCGCCCGCGGTCGGCCAGCAGGTAATCAGCCGGCTGGCCGGTTGCGGTACCGGCCCACCAGTTCGCGGGCCGCTATCTGCATCCGTACGGGTGGCAGCCCGCGGGCTATCAAGCTCAGGTCGTCGAGGACCATGTCGCCGATCTGGGTGAAAGCCGCCGGGATGCCGCCCGCCCGGTGTGCTGACAGAACGACTCCTTCCATGCCCCGCCAGGGATCCTCCGCCGCAACTGGTTCCTGTGGCCAGACGTCAACGGCCGCCAGCAACCGACCCGCTGCTACCCGTTCGCTGAGAGCGTCGTAGTCGACCACAGCGGCGCGGCTGACCAAGATCAGGCGCGCACCGACTGGGATCTGGTCCAGCTGGTCGGCTCCCAGCAGATGCTGGTTGGCATCTGTGACGGCGGCGAGGACGAAGAGGAACTGACTACGTTGAAGGGTTTCCTCGAGAATCGCGGGTACGGCGTCTGCGTCCTGGACTACGGCGTCGGGTAGCCATGGGTCGTAGACCCGCAGCGTTGGGCTGAACGGGATCAGCAGGCGGTGCAGAGCTCGTCCGAGGTTGCCGTAGCCGATGAAACCAACATCGGCGTGGCGGAGCAGGATTGCGTCTGCGTTCCCGGCTGCCAGGTAGCGCTCACGTCCCGCGCGGAAAGCCCGATCCTCCCTACTTATTCCCCGCGCCAGATCAAGTGACAGGCCCAAGGCGTATTCCGCCACCGCCTGAGCGTAGGCCGGGCCACAGCCGAGGACGTGAATCCCTCGCTCGAAACATGTTGGGTAGTCGACGTTGGGGTAGAAGTTTCCTTCGACGTTGAGCAGTGCTCGAAGATGGGGGGCCTTGAGGAGCCTCTCTCGCGGGAGGTCCGGCTGGCCGATGATGGCGAACGCGGTGGGCAGGGCGGCTTCCCACTCTTCTCGCGCCTCCGGCTCGACCTCGATCACCGTGAAAGCATCCCGCAGACGTGCCAAGGCGCCCGTGGTGAAGATTCGATCAACCGGCTGAGGTGCTGGCGAGAGAATGACCGTACGCCTGGCAGAGGTCTCAGCCACTGAGCTCATTCTCCCGATTCCTGGTCAATGATCATGGGCCAAGTTATCGCGCGCTTGCTATTCCTGTGCCCGGGCGGACCGCTGCCAGGCGAAGATTCTCTTCGATCCCGACCGGTGGCCGTAAACTAGTCGCCATGGCGATGGAAACTATCGACCGGCCACCGGAGCGAACCACGCTGGCCGTGGTCGCCGCCGAGGCCGCCGTTTCGATGTCCACGGTTTCCAAGGTGTTGAATGCCCGGCCCGGGGTTTCCGAGGTGACCAGAGCCCGGGTGGAGTCGTTGCTGCACGCGCACGGGTACAGCCGGAGGGGAGGTGCCGAGACCGCACCGCTGATCGAGCTTGTTTTCAGCCAGCTGGATGAGGCTTGGTCCATCGAGCTTATCCGTGGTGTCGAGCGGGTCGCGCGGGAGAACCACATGAGCGTGGTTCTGACTCAGAGCGGTGATCGGCACTCGCCTGGAACCGAGTGGGTTGACGGCGTCACGCAGCGTCGGCCGGCGGGAGTGATCTTGGTCTTCTCGGATCTCTCCCCGGAGCAGAAGCGTCAGTTGCGGACGCGCGGTATCCCTTTCGTTGTGGTCGATCCAGCCGGTGATCCTGCACCTGACGTACCTTCGGTAGGCTCCGCCAACTGGTCTGGCGGTGTGCTTGCCGCCCGTCACCTGATTGATCTCGGACACCGCGATATCGCGATGATCACTGGACCTGACGACATGATGTGCTCACGGGCTCGCGTCTCGGGTTTCAGGTCGGCGATGGATGCTGCGGGAATACCCGTCCGCGAGGAACTCATCGTTGTTGGCCGGTTCCTCCGCGAGGACGGCATCATTCGTGGGAAAGAGCTGCTTTCGTTGCAGAGACCACCCACCGGCGTCTTCGCTGGTAGTGACCTCCAAGCCCTGGGAGTGTATGAGGCGGCGCGGGAGCTGGGCGTGGCCATCCCCGACGACCTGTCCGTGGTCGGCTACGACGACCTGCAGATCGCCAAGTGGGTGGGGCCTCCCTTGACGACAGTCCGGCAGCCCCTGACAGAGATGGCCGAACAAGCCACCCGACTTGTCTTGGGACTCCGCAACGCCGACCAGAGCGGCACCCTACGGTTGGATCTGGCGACCAGTCTCGTGGTGCGGCAGAGTTCCCGCCCTCCTTCCTGACCGAGTCGATTCTGCATCAGGCGGAGGCAAGGGTGCGGTGCATGATCCGACATGCTTGCCGACCTTTCGGACGCGTGTGAAGCGGTGCGGCTCGAATAGCTCGACAGTCGCGCAGAGGTGAGGAACCGGCTCTGCGCGTTCCGGTCGAGGCCCTCCTGCGCGCCCCTCGGGATGATGGCTGATGCACCAGCAACCGCTGAACATGAAGCCTTTGCGTTCCACCAGCTCGACGAAAGCGTCCCATGTCGAGGTGTCGAGCGGGTGAACCGTGTACCGCCCCGACACTGTGTCCCTCGGCTTCGTCCCACCCGTCCAATCATTCTGGCTTGACCTCTCGGCACGCTGGTCCTACCCACCACTCCGAGGTAAGAGCCAGACCGGCGACACGGAGCGCTTGGCGTTTGGGAATGTCCCGGTACGCCGTGACGACCACGACCTGAGCCGCTCCTCGCTCGGAGGCCAACTCGCGGACTCGTTCCAGGAGTTGAACACCGATCGTGGGCCAGTCTTCCGGGTGCTCGACCGTGAAGTCGTCGACGAGGCAGGTCAGCCCCCCGGGGTCGTACACCGGAGGGGCTGGCACGACTCTGGCGATGGCGAAGCCCGCTAGCCGAGCGGCTGCAATTGCAACCAGCGTGATGGTGGAGTCATCGGCGAGCAGTGATGCGAAGAACCGTCGCTGTAGGGCGCCGGCGTCAGTGGCGGGTCGCCAGAACTGCGGTGCGAACTCCGCATACTGAACGCGGCGCAGGGCGGCCAGCGCGACGAGCCTGTCCAGGTCATCGGAGACCGCTGGCCGAACAACTACTGGTGGACGCATCTGCCTAGTGCAGCACGCCGCCGGCAACTGACCTGGATGCAGCCCCTGCCTGGCCAGGAACGCGCGGGTGTGTCCATCGTTGCCGACAGTCCGCCGGTAGCCATCCCGCACTGTCAGGCGTCCGGACTACGATCATGGCCCCGCGACATCAACTCCCGCCCCTGACAGGAGACGTACGTGCCACTGCGGCCAGAGGTTCTGGTGCTTGACGTCAATGAGACGCTGTCCGACCTGGAACCACTGCGCCTCCGGTTCGAACAGGTGGGGCTGCCGGCGCATGCCCTCGACGCGTGGTTCGCCGCAACCCTTCGCGACGGGTTCGCACTGACCGCCGCCGGCAGCTATGCGCCTTTCCGCGACGTGGCATCGGATGTGCTGCGGACGCTGCTGGCCATACACCGGGTCGATCACGCCGGCGCAGTAGATCAGGTGCTGGCCGGCTTCACCGAGCTGCCGCCGCATGCCGACGTAGGTCCCGGGCTGCGGCGGATCCACGACCAGGGCGTCCGCCTGGTGACCCTGACCAACGGCGCAACTTCGGTCTCAGACCGCATGCTGAGCGACGCCGGTGTGCTGCCCGTGCTCGAGCACCGGCTGTCGGTCGACGAACCGCAGCGGTGGAAGCCACATCCGGACGCCTACCGGTACGCAGCCGAAGTGTGCGGCGTGGAGCCGGCGAAGATGGCCCTGGTCGCCGTGCACCCGTGGGACATCGATGGCGCTCGCAGAGCCGGTCTGGCCGGCGTCTGGGTGGACCGCAAGAGGATGCCCTACCCCGGCGCGTTTCTCCCGCCGAGCTTGCAGGTGAGCGACCTTGGTCACCTCGCCGACACCCTCGCCGGGGCAGCGTCATGACGAGCCTGCGACGGGCAGGCGCCATGCTGGCCGCTGTCGCCGCTGGTGGCGGACTGGTCGGTGGCGCCGGTTATCTTGGCCTGGTCACCGGAGCAGCACCCGTCGACCTCGGCATCGGGCGCCGAACCCGCCCGCTCGGGCCGCTCCAGATCCAGATCGCCGCGCCACAGCAGACAGTGTTCGCGGTGATCCGGGCACCGTACGGTAAACGGGTTCCGCAGGCGCTGCGAGACAAAGTACGGGTGCTGGAGCGCGGCACCGACATGGTGCTAGCGGCTCACTACACCCCGATTCGCGGCCTGCTTCGGGCCACCACGATAGAGACCGTGCGGTTCGATCCGCCTCACCGCGTCGACTTCAGGCTGGTCCGGGGCCCGGTGCCGCACGTGGTCGAGGAGTTTCTGCTGCAGGAAGCGGACGGCGGCACCACCTTGACCTACAGCGGTGAGCTCGGCACCGACCTGTGGGGGCTGGGCGAGCGCTGGGGCGACGCTGTCGCTGACCGGTGGGAAGCCGTCGTCAAGGCCTCGTTCGCCACCATCAAGAGTGAAGCAGAACGCCGTCCCGGCAGGCAGCCGTAAGCCGCAGGTAACCCTCGACACCATGTCCTACGGTCTGGCCTTCGGGCAGGATCTGTAGCAACGGCGGCAGGCCGAAAGGACCCGACATGGAAGCGCATCAGCTGACCCAGCGACAGCTCCACCGTTGAGGAGAGCCGAGCCGGAGCGGCTGTCTGCCGCCGCGGCTGCTGGTGACGGTGGTGCCGCCTGGCAACCGGCCATCTCCGACTACGGCTTTCTCTCGGACTGCCAGTCGGCCGCGCTGGTTGACCGGGCGGGTTCGGTGAACTGGTGGTGTGTGCCCCGTTTCGACTCGCCATCAGTGCTTGGTCGCCTGCTCGATCCGGAGGCCGGTCACTGGGCGATCTGTCCCACGAAGGAGTTCACCTCCCAGCGTTCGTACCTGGGCAGCAGCCTGGTGCTGCGGACGGTATTCAGCACCGCACGTGGTGTGGTGGCTGTGACTGACGCACTCGCGTTCGCGGCTGGTGCGCGCGGTCATGACATCGGTCTGGCGAGCCCGCACGTGTTGCTGCGTCGAGTCGTTGGGCTCGAAGGCGAGGTCGCGATGCGCAGTGAGCTGGCACCACGGATGGAGTACGGACGCACGGAGCCGCATATCCAACTGGTAGCCGGTGGAGTGCAGTTTCACGGCGGTCCGATCCGGCTGACCTGCAGTTCCGCGCTGCCGTTCGACTGTGCCGAAGGGATGGCCAGAGCCGACTTGACCGTGGTGGCCGGCCAAACGATAGACCTGCGGCTTGCTTATCAGGGGTCCTTTCACCGTGATTCCGCTCGCCGCCCGCACCAGGCGCCGAGTATTGAGGACACCCTGGCCGGGTGGGAGTCGTGGGCGGCACTCCATACCGCCTACGACGGCCCTTTTGGAGACGACGTACGCCGGAGCGCGCTTGTGCTTCAGGGACTGACGTACCGTCCTTCCGGTGCGGTGATCGCAGCCGCTACCACCTCGCTGCCCGAGGAGATGGGCGGGGAGCTCAACTTCGACTACCGCTACGCCTGGCTCCGCGACCTGAGCCTGACCATGCGGGCGCTGTGGATCGCTGCCTGTCCGGACGAGCCGGCCCAGCTCTTCGACTGGCTGTCCACCAGCTCCGGGCACGTCCGGGACGAACTGATCCAGATCATGTATGGGGTGGAGGGCGAGCGCGACCTTACCGAGCATGTGCTGGAGCACCTTTCGGGTTTCCGCGGCAGCACGCCGGTGCGGGTTGGTAACGCGGCGTGGGAGCAACGGCAGCTGGATGTTCTCGGTGAGGTCCTGGACGCCGCCTACCTGCTGCGTGATGAGCTTGGTGAGCTGAACGGACCCACCCGGCAGCTTCTGCTGACCCTCGCCAACCGCGCGGCGAGCAGCTGGCAGCAGCCGGACGCCGGCATGTGGGAGGCCCGCGACGCTTCTCGACACTACGTCAGCTCGAAAGTGATGTGCTGGGTCGCCCTGGACCGGGCGGTCAAGCTAGCTGGGGCATTGGGTGAGGAGGCTGGCCTAGATCCCTGGGTGCGGGCCCGGGACGAGGTTCGGGCGGCGATTCTCGATCAGGGGTGGAGCGAGCAGGCGGCAGCCTTCACCGGCGCGTTCGAATCCGACGAGCTGGATGCGTCAGTGCTGCTGCTTCCCCTTGTCGGCTTCCTCCCGGCAACCGACCCGCGGATGTTTGCCACCATCGAAGCCATCGAGCGTGAGCTGGGCGACAGTCGGCTGGTGCGCCGCTGGTCCGCCGACCCGAGCGGCTTCCTGATCTGTACGTACTGGCTGGTCGAGTGCCTCGCGCTTGCTGGCCAGCAGGATCGCGCCGAGCAATGGTTCCGCGACGCTACCGATCATGCCAACGACCTCGGGCTGCTGTCTGAAGAAGCCGACACCACGTCGGGGGAGATGCTCGGGAACTACCCACAAGCCTTCTCCCATGTGGGACTGATCAATGCCGCCTGGCGACTCGGCCAAACGGCTCCGCGGGTCCGACGATGAAGGAGTAACGCGACATGGCGACACGAAGACTCGAGGGCAAGGTGGCTCTCATCACTGGATCCGACTCCGGGATCGGACAGGCGACTGCGGTGGAGTTCGCCAAGGAGGGCGCCGCGATCGTGGTGAACTACCTGCACGACGCCAAGGGTGCCGCCAAGACTTCGGCTGCGGTCACCGCCGAAGGCAGCAGCGCCATCATCGTGCAGGCAGACGTCAGCGACGAGGAGCAGGTCGCCGCGCTCTTCGATCGAGCGGTCGAATCCTTTGGCGCTGTTGACATCTTGATGAACAACGCCGGTGTCGATGCGTCCGGTTCCCCGGTGGCCGAGCTCTCGACCGAGGTGTGGGATCGGGCTATCCGGACCAATGTCTACGGCCCGTTCTTCTGCTGCCGTCGCTTCGTGCAGCTGCGGCTGGCAGCAGGCGGGGGAGGCAAGATCATCAACGTCTCCTCGGTGCATGCCGACAACCCGAACGCCGGCGGATCGGACTACGACTGCTCCAAGGGTGCGGTACGGATGCTGACCCGCACGCTCGCGTTGGAGCTGGCGCCGCACAAGATCAACGTGAACAGCCTGGCGCCGGGGATGGTGCTCACCCCGTTCAACCAGCCGGCCATCAACGACCCCGACCTACTGGCGGAGCAGGTGCAGAGTATCCCGTGGAAACGCGCTGCGCAGCCGGAGGAGATCGCCAAGCTTGCCCTATTCCTCGCCTCCAGCGACGCCGACTACGTCACAGGAGCGTCCTATGTCATGGACGGCGGTCTGATGATCAATCTGGGTCAGGGCGCCTAGGTGGCGTTCTGCCACCGGGCACCATATCGAGCTGTCCTCAACACGGATACCAACAAAGGAGTACGAACATGGCAAGCAGCAACGCTCTCGGCGCGGTCCTCCGCGGCATGGTCGCCGGAACTCTAGGCACCGCCGCTATGACGGTGTCCGAACGGCTGGAAATGTCGATCTCGGGCCGGGAAGGCAGTCGGGTACCCGGCGAGGTTGGCGCCCACCTCATCCCCGGGAAGGATCATCGCTCCGGCTCCGATGTCGCGGCGCTCAACACGGCGGTCCACTGGGCACACGGCATCAGCATGGGCGCCATGCGTGGCGTCCTGGACATTGCAGGAATCCGCGGGCCCGCCGCGAGCGCCGCGCACTTCGCCCTGCTGTGGGCCGGTGACGCCGCCCTGTACCGGGCCCTCGGGGTCGCCGACGTCCCGTGGCGTTGGGAGCCGGCGGAGCTTGGCATCGACATGCTGCACAAGGGGGTGCACGCCGCCGTCACAGGGGCCGCCTACGACGCCCTGACCAATCTGCAGACAGGGTCGACACCGCGCTGAACACCCCGGGCGAGCACCGCCGCAGATCATTGGGCGGACCGGTCCAGGACAGGCTGCGGGGCTGTCTTGTTGCCTCGATGCCGGCGCCAGCCGACTGCGGCGACACAGAGCAGCGCCGCAGCGTAGCCACAGCTTTGAATGAACACCTCCCGGTCGAAGACGAATGCAACATAGGTGGCAGCCCATACCGACAGCCACTCCAGCCGCCCGGCCATGATAACCAGGACCACGAACGGCAAGGCGTACCAGGCGTAGATCGGGGTGGCCACCAAGAATGAGCAGCCGTACAGCCAGCAACACGTCACCAGCACCGGCTCGTGCCGGGACCGCCAGAATGCGTAACCGGCCAGCAGCCCCGCGATGATGAGCGCCACAGCTGTCCGCCAAGCCTCTGGCAGCCAAAGCAGCAGGGCGAACCGTCTCGCGCCGTCGTACCCCTCTTCCCGCCAGTAGCCCGGAAGGAACCCGACCACCAGCCCGCCCACCAGGAGCAGGTGGGGGATATATCCAGCGATGACGACAGACAGGGCAGTAAGGCTGGTCCGCCAGCGGCCGCGCCGTAGGAACACCGGTACCAGGAGTAGCGGCACCAGCTTGATCCCGGCAGCCGCTCCCAGAAACACTCCCGCCAGCCAGAAGCGGTGGGCGACCGCACACCAGCCGAGGCCGATCACCAGCAGGGCGGTGATCGCGTCCAGGTGGGCACCGTTGGCAGCCTCCACCATCACCGCAGGGCAGCCGCCGTACAGCAACGCCCAGCCGCGCCGATCCCCGAGAAAGCGGGCCAGCATCCCGGTGGTGGCCGTCACCGCCGCGCCGGCGCCGAGCTGCACACCGAAGGTGCCCCATGACCAGGGCGTGACGAACGCGACCGCCGCGAACCACAGCTGGGCGAACGGGGGGTAAATGGTCGGGACGCTCGGTCGATTGATCCGCGTCATCCGATCAGCAGGGAACAGCACCGGGTCTCGGAGGTGCGCCAGGGCCGGGTCCAGCGGCACATACCGGTACGGGTTGATCCCGGCGAGCTGCACCCGGCCGTCCCAGACATAGCGGTAGGCATCATCGCTGGTCAGCGGATGCACGAATACGCCTGGCAGCTGCACTGCGGCGGTGACCCCCACGATCGCCCACAACGGCAGCGACGACGCCTCCCGACGCAGCCAGTACGCCAGCGCGGCGAAGAGCAGGATCAGGGTGAGGATGTGGCGGCCGAAGTTGCCGAAGTGTGCGACCGAGATGAGCATCGCGACATTGGCGGTGAGAAGAACAAGCACGCCGACCAGCAGCCGGCTGCTCGTCCGCGGCCGGGCCGGAGATGCCTCGTGGACACCGACCATCACGTCAGCCGCTGCCCTGCTCGGATGAGCTCACGATACGCACGGGAGAAGGCAAGGCCGGGATAGTCGATGGAGATCTCCTCAGCGTCGCAGGGCAGATCGACATCCCGCAGAGACGGCAGCAGCTGGACAGTGTAGCCGAGGTCGGCGAGCCTGGCCTGCTGTGCTGCTCCGGTCTGAGCGGTCGACATCTGGATGCCCGCAAACACGTCCCGCGGGTTCCCGTACCGCAACCCGATGGCCCAGAATCCACCGTCATCGGCCAACCCCAGCATCGCGTCGGCGCCGTGCCAGTCGGTGTCGAGCAGCGTGGAGGTCACCTGCGGCGTGTCCATCCCGACCAGCAGAACCGGACCCGCGTCTGGCTGGTCCAGTGCAGCCTCGAAGGCCCCCACCAGCCGGTCGTTGAGGGTCCCGGCGACCTGGGGCACCACCTGGAACCCTTGGCTCCACGGATCCGCGTTCCCGTCCCACGCCAAGATCCGACGTGGCGCAGCACTCCCCCGGATAGCCGCCACCGTATCCTCGATCGCCGCCGCCGCCAGCTGAGCAGCTTCGAGGGCCGTGAACACAGAGTGGAGCCGGGTCTTGACCAGCCCTGGCCGCGGTTCTTTGGCGAGCAGCAGCACGGCGCGGGCCCGGTCTGGGATTCGGTGGTCACCGACGCTCCGTTGGACACCGTCGCGCATCACGGCTCACTGTCTGTCATCTGGCGATCGCTGCGCTCATGTCGCGTACGGCCCGCCATACCCCCAACGGGGTGCCGGTCACCTTGGACAGGCCACGGCGCGGCAGGTAGTCGACCCAGACCTGCCCGATCCGCCAACCGGCGTCAGCTGCCCGAACCACCGTCTCCGCCGGATAGCCAGAACGACGATCTGTCAGCCCAAGTGCTAGGAGCCGTTCCCGGTTGGCGGCGCGCATCGGTCCCAGGTCACGCAGCCCCAACCCGGTACGGCGTCGGATCCGGCCCGCCAGCACCTGGTTCGCGAACCGGAGCTGCCACGGAAAGGCGCCACGGGTCGTCGGCCGGCGACAGCCGAGCATCAGGTCGCACTCGCCGTCAAGGACCGGGTCCAGTACGCGGTGCAGCTGTTGCGGGTCGAGGCTGCCGTCGGCATCCATCACCGCGACGACGGGTGCAGTGGCGGCAAGCAGACCGGCGTGACAAGCGGCGCCGTACCCTCGCTGTTCGGCATGGACGACCCGAGCGCCCAACTGCTCCGCAATTCGGTCGGACCCGTCTGTCGAGCCGTTGTCGACCACAATGGCTGACAGGTGCTCGGGCATCCGAGACAGCACCCAGGGCAGTGCCTCGGCCTCGTCCAGGCACGGCAGGATCACATCGATCACCCCATGACGCTAGGCGGGCCGGGCCGCACTCAACAGCTAGCAACGCTTTCCGCTCGCTTACAGCGTGCGGCTCTTCATTCCTCCAGTCCGGCGAGCCGGCCGTCGACGCCATCGATGTGTGGCTTGGTTGCCAGCGACAGCGCATAGTCCTGCTGGGGATCCGTCCACCAGCACCGCAGCTGCAACCCGGCGTCGGAGAGCTCCCCGGCGACACGCTCGCGTCTGAACTTGGCACTGATCTCGGTCCGCAGCTCCTCGCCCTCATCGAACTGCACCTGCAGGTCCATCACCCGCACGGTCTGGCGATGCCGAGACCGTAGGCGCATCTCGATCCACTCGTTGTTCGCGTCCCACGCCGCGACGTGCGCGAACGAGTCCGGATCGACGTCGGCACCAAGTTCACGGGCGAGCACGCGCAGCACGTTGCGGTTGAACTCTGCGGTCACGCCCGCGGCATCGTCGTAGGCGGCGACCAGCCGCTTCGGGTCCTTCACCAGGTCGGTGCCGAGCAGCAGGCTGTCCCCGGGCGCCATCGAGTCCGCCAGTGTGCGGAGGAATCGAGCGCGTTCGTTCGGCAGCAGGTTGCCGATCGTGCCACCCAAAAAGGCGACCAACCGGCGGCCACCGGTCGGCAGCAGCGGAAGGTGGTGCTCAAAGTCACCCACCACGGCGTGCACGGCGATAGTGGGGTACTCGTTGGCCACCGCCGTACTCGCAGCGGTGAGCACCGCCGGGTCCACATCGAAAGGCACGAAACGCTGAAGCGTCCCGGCTTTTTGGAGCGCATCAAGCAGCAGCCTGGTCTTCTGCGATGTGCCGCTGCCGAGCTCGATCAGGGTGTCGGCATCCGAAAGCTCGGCGATGTCCGGGGCGTGTTCCTGCAGGATCGCCCGTTCCCTCCGGGTCGGGTAGTACTCCGGCAGCTCGGTGATTGCCTCGAACAGCTCTGAGCCGCGGGCGTCGTAGAACCACTTCGGCGGCAGTGATTTGGGGGTCATGGTGAGTCCAGCTCTGACATCGGCTTCCAGCGCGTCCTGCATCGCCGACGGCGGAAGATGCTGATCGATCCGGACCCGGCTCTCATCGGAGCTGCCGGGCGATGCGTCGTCGTGGCTGGCGTCGTCGTGAGTGGTGGTCAGCTTGTGGGCCGTCGTCACGGGCGCGCCAGCCGCAGTCCGGCGAACGCCCACCGGGCGGCTCCTGGGAAGAAGTTGCGGTAGGTCAGCCGCTCATGGCCGACCGGGGTTGCGCAGCTCGCCCCCCGCAGCACGTGCTGGTCGGACATGAACTTCCCGTTGTACTCCCCGACTGCACCCTCCACCGGGCGGAAGCCTGGGTAAGGCAGATAGGCGCTGGAGGTCCATTCCCACACATCGCCGACCATGTGCCGTCCTGCCACTCCGGGATGCAGCCGGTCGGGGTCCAGCAGTTGACCGCGCAGGTCCGCGACGTCGCGGGCTGCCACCTCCCACTCCGCTTCGGTGGGCAGTCGGGCGCCGGCCCAGCGGGCGTACGCATCGGCCTCGTAGAACGAGACGTGGCATACCGGCTCGGCGCGGCGCAGGGGTCGCAGACCGGTGGAGCTGAACGCAGCCCACTGACCGTCCTGCTCCTGCCAGTAGCCGGGCGCCTGCCAGCCGTGCTGCTGCACTGCACCCCATCCATCGGCAAGCCACAGCTCTGGGCGGGTGTAACCACCGTCGGCGATGAACGCCAACCAGTCCTGGTTGGTGACAGCGCGCTCGGCGATCTCGTAGGGCACCAGATGCACGCGATGCCGCGGCCCCTCGTTGTCGTAGCTGAAGCCGGCCCCCTCGTGGCCGATCTCATGCAGCCCGCCACCCACTGCCCGCCACGTCAGCGGTACGGGGTCCAGGTCGTCGAGCCCTGCCCGAGCGGACCCCTGCTGATCAAGAAATGCCGGAGCGAACGGGTGGCACGACAGCAGATGCAGCGCGTCCATGACAAGCAGTTCCTGATGCTGCTGCTCATGGTTGATGCCCAGCTCGACGACCTCGGCCTGCTCCGGGTCGAGCCCATCCTGGAGGAGGGTCACGACGGCCTCCTCGACGTGGGTGCGATAGCGACCGACCTCAGCAGCAGAGGGTCGGGTCACCAAGCCGCGCTGCGGCCGCGGATGCCGCGGGCCGACCGCCTCGTAGTAGGAGTTGAACAGATAGCCAAAAGTCGGGTCGAACGGCCGATAGCGGCCGGTCGGGGCAAGCAGGAACTCCTCAAAGAACCAGGAGGTATGGGCACGGTGCCACTTCGTCGGGCTGGCATCTGGCATCGACTGTGCGGTTTGGTCCTCAGCGGACAACGGCGCCGCCAGGGATTCGGTGAGCGCACGGACCTCAAGGAACCGGGCCAGCATGCTCGGCGTGGTGGGGGCGGTCAGGGTCACGGTATCTCCGGTCTTCAGCAGCAGGTTCAAGCGCAGGAACGATGAACTTCGTGCGCGCACCAAGAGGACTCTACGCGGGGCGACACGAGAACTCTCCGCACGGCCAGTAGATACATTTACTCGGACTAGGATCCGAAACATCGGCGCGAGAAGAGTTCACCGCTTTTCCCACTCCTCGACGCTAGGCGGGCCTATCTGTTCCGGACAGGGTTCAGCGCTTTCCGCTCGGTTACGGCTGCCGATAACTGCCCGAACTCCGCGCCGAATGCTGCTGGGGTGCCTAGGCTGCGTAGGTGGCTGCGCGCGTACTCATCGTTGAGGACGATCCGACCATGGCCGAGGTGCTCACCGCCTATCTGGGCAAGGGCGGCTATCAGGTTGACTGGGTTGGTGACGGTGCGGAGGCGGTGCAGCTCTGGCAGCGCTGCTCGCCTGATGTGGTGATCCTCGACATCATGCTCCCTGGGCTCTCCGGCCTAGAGGTGCTGCGCCGGCGCAGGAATGCCGGGGACCATGCGGCCGTCATCATGCTCTCCGCGCGTGGTGAGGAGGAAGACCGGTTGGTCGGGTTGGAAACCGTCGCAGACGACTATGTGGTCAAGCCGTTTTCCCCACGTGAGGTGGTGCTCAGGGTGGAGGCTTTGCTGCGCCGGACTGAGCGGCTCGCCGGTGCCCAGCTGCTCAACCAGGTGGTCGAGCTCGGTGAGCTCCGGATCGACTTCGCTGCCCGCGTCGCGACCCGTGCCGGAGCCGAGTTGTCGCTGACGACGCGAGAGTTTGATCTGCTGGGATTTCTGGCCGGGCATCCCGGCCAGACCTTTGGCAAGGAGGAGCTGATCCGCCGTGTCTGGGGCTGGAACTTCGGCGACACCTCGACGGTGACGGTACACATCCGTCGACTCCGGGAGAAATTGGAGGTAGACCCGTCCCAGCCCAAGCTGGTGCTGACCGTCGGCCGGGCCGGCTACCGGATGGCGCGCGAAGACGAACTGCCATGACAGATCTCACAACCATTCTCGCCCTGACCCTGGGCGCGTGTGTCTCCATGGGCGTGCTCGGCGCAGCGTTGCTCCACCTCATTCGGCGTCGGTCACTGCGCGCGCAGCTGACCATGGCCACCCTCATCCCGGTTGTGGCCGTGGTGGCCACCGTAGCCATCAACGTGCAGTTCATGTTCTTGTCCTCCCACGACTCCGCAGTGATCCTGGTTGCGCTTGCCATTTCCATGGCGCTGGCAGTTGGCGGTGCCTGGTTGGTGATGCGCCGGATCGTCCAGGCCTCACAGCAGCTGGGGGCCGGACTGAACCAGCTGGTCGCCGAGTCGGCGGGGGCGGGAGGCGGGTCGTCTGTCCTGACCAAGGTGGAGCGGTCCGCTGAGCTGCCCCACGAGTTGGCACGGGTGGCTGCCGACCTCACTGACGCCAGAGCCACGCTGGCTGAGGCGCGAGGCCGTGAGCGAGCGGCCGAGCAGTCACGCCGGGAGCTGGTCGCGTTCATGTCGCATGATCTGCGGACCCCGCTCGCTGGGCTGAGGGCGCTGTCCGAAGGCCTGGAGGACGGCGTCATCAAAGACGTACCGCGAGCCTTGTCCGACCTTCGCAGCACGGTGACCCGGATGGCGGGTCTGGTCGATGACCTGTTTGCCCTGTCCCGACTTCAAGGCGCACCCCACCCCAAAGAGCAGAAGCTTGTATCACTAACCGAGCTCCTCACCGATGTCGCCTCGGAGATCGCCGCGACGGCGACGACGCGCGAGGTGAAGCTGCGCCTTGACGTGCCACCGGAGGATCGACTGGCTGTGCTCGGCTCGCCTGACGATCTCACTCGAGCTTTCGCCAATCTCGTCGTCAATGCTGTCCAGCACACCGACCGCGGCCACACGGTGGAGCTGCGCGGACAGCGGGCGGACAACGGCCGGGTGCAGGTTGCGGTCACCGACGGCTGCGGCGGCATCCCGACGGCACACCTGTCCAAGGTCTTTGAGACCGGATGGCGCGGGACCCCCTCTCGCAGCGGTGATGACCGCGGGGCCGGTCTCGGGCTAGCGATTGCCCGCGAGGTGGTCGAGTCACACGCCGGCGACATCGAGGTCAACAACGTAGACGGGGGCTGCCGGTTCAATATCGTATTGCCTGCACCGAAGCAGCGAGCTGAGCGGTGAAGGTACTGCTGACCGGCGGCGCCGGCTTCATCGGTTCAGCAGTCGCCGAACGGCTGGTGGCTGCCGGGCATGAAACGGTGATCTTCGACTGGGCGGTGGATCCTCGGAATGACGTCTGCGAGCTGGCTCGGGTGCGAGCCGCGCTGTCCGGATGCGGCGGCATCATCCACCTGGCGGCGAAGGTCGGGCTCGGCGTCAACCTCTCCGACATCGACGACTACGTCCGGTGCAACGACCTAGGCACCGCCGTCGTGCTCCGGGCTGCAGCCGAGGCCAAGGTGCACCGGATCGTCTACGCCTCGTCGATGGTGGTCTACGGTGAGGGCTCGTACTCATGTGTTGATCATGGGGCCGTGCACCCGCCGCCGCGCACCGTAGCCGATCTTGAGCTCGGCGTCTTCGACCCGGGCTGCCCATCATGTGGCAAGCCACTGGCGCCGGGACTGGTACCGGAGTCCGCCCCGCTCGATCCCCGCAACGTCTATGCAGCCACCAAAGTCCATGGTGAGCAGTTGGCCAGCAGCTGGTGCCGGGAGTCCGGCGGAGTAGTTGCCGCGCTCAGGTTTCACAATGTGTACGGTCCCGGCATGCCACGCAACACCCCGTACGCCGGGGTGGCGGCGCTGTTTCTTTCCAGCCTCAGACGAGGACGTTCCCCGGAGGTTTTCGAAGACGGTGCACAACGTCGCAATTTCATTCATGTGGCGGACGTGGCCTGCGCCGTGGTGGCCGCATTGTCGGCTGACCTCGGACCAGGGGTAACCGCACTCAATATTGGGTCTCCTTGGGTGACGACTATTGCTGGCATGGCATCGGCGTTGTCGTCTGCCCTGGAGGGACCGGAGCCGGTGATCACGGGTCGGTACCGGCTGGGGGATGTTCGACACATCACGGCCGACTGCTCCGCAGCTGAGAAGGTGCTCGGCTGGCGGGCTGAGACCCACCTCAGCGAGGGGATTCGGGACCTGGTTCGCTGAGACGTCACCGAGGATCTGGTGCAACTCTGCTGCTCAGGGCATCGGGACACCGCGCGTACCGGACCGCAGTTTCGGCCGACGCGTCCTGCGCCTGGGTTCTTCGTCGCTGGCCTTGATGCGGCCACCGATGATCCGGAGGGCCAAGAACACCCCAATAGTGACTAATGCCATAGCCCCGAACAAGGTGAGAAACAGCACGGGCATGGTCATATAATCGAGCATCTAACCCAACTCCTTAGGTAGCTTTCTTCGAGCCTAAGGCTGTTTCAGCCCGTTGGTTCTTACCGCTGGGTAACGTCGGCCTGAATGCCGTCAAAACACCAAATCATGCGCAGGGAAACCACTGCGCTGCTGCATTTTCGCGGGCCCGATATTCGGTGAATCGTCGGCGAACCTCGGTGATGGCCTCGCGTAGCGGGAAGATCACTGGTGTGACGAGCTGGTCGGCGTGGTCGGCGCCGACCGGGTGCCAGTAGACACCGTCGGCGGTGATGGTGACCTCTGGAATAAGGGATTCTCGGGTCAGCTCCAGACCCGAGTCGGCTACGCCACGGTGGGCGAGGGGGCGGATGACCTGGTCATCGCGGGCAATGTCGATGGAGTCAAGGAAAGTATGGAACTCGGTGAGCTCCACGATGTGCTCGGACTGGAGGGTTGCGGCTACCCTGACGCGGAACCCCTCGGCATGCGCAGTTCGGATACCCGCCACGGCCCGTTGCCACGTTCCCGCGCCGCGGTGTTGATCATGCAGCCCGGGGTTGGCGGAATCGAGGCTGATCTGCAACGTCAGCCGGCTGCTGTCCATCCGGCGGAGCCGTTCCAGCCGACTGCCGCGAAACAGCATTCCGTTTGTCAACAACGTGGTCGGCAGTGCAGTGGTGCATGCAGCTACCAGATCGTCAAGGTCTGGCAGCAAGAAGGGCTCGCCTCCAGTGAGGAGCAGCTCGCTCACCCCGGCCTCCACGGCTTCCGTTGCCAGTCGGCGCACGCGGTCGACCCCCAGTGCCCGGCGGGCCGTCTGCGGTGAGGATCGGACGCAGCAGTAGTCGCACGCCAGGTTGCAGTCGAAGTTGGTGTAGATCCACAGTCGGGTGCCGGGCAGCTGCTCGGGAGCAAGCTCGGCGAGCGGATCCGGACTGCGGCCGCGTCGCACTATTGCGGTGTTGTCTCGGATCTCCACCAGCTCGTTGCCGCTGTGAGCGCACCACGCAGCCACGGTCTCCAGCAGGGCAGCATCAGTTCCGCCGTGCAGTGGCACGGCCACCGTGGTGCCCCTCGCCGCTGCGGCGACCCGTTCCACCAGGTCCAAGACCACGCCGTAGCTCACCAGCGGGCTCCGATCCCCTGCTCGCGTACGGCCTCGAACAGCGAGGTGTAGCCGTCGAGCTGGGGAGGCACCCACCGCCGAAGCCCTTCCATCTCAAGGATCGGCCGATGTTCTGGGTTGTCCCAGTCCATTTCCAGTAGCTGCCTCACCCAAGGATCGGTTCGCTCGCTCGGCAGCCCCGACAGGGCGGTGAAGTTGCAGTGGCTGTACGTGGGTGACACCCAGAACACCTCGAAAGCCCCTGGCATGAGCTCGTCGCGTCCGATCGCCTCCCAGGTGTTGATGCCGATTGCGGCGGCATCCGCCCGTTCATCAAGGACCGCGCGCAATGCGTCAAGCTCACTTCGTCCGGTGTCACCGTGCTTGCCTACGTCACTGTTGATCCGCAGCAGGTCGACATCGTCCGCGCCGAGCCCGGCGTGGCTGAGGAAATGGATCGGTAGGATCGCGGCTTGCGCTGAGTCCTGGGACCCCAGCGCTAACCGTCGACCTTTGAGCTGCTCCAGGCCGCCGAGCTCGCTGCCGGTGCGAGCCACGAACATCGTCCGAAACACCGTGTCGGTGTCGCGCATCGCCAGTGCTCGACAAGCACCGCGGGTCTGGGCAACGGTGCGTACCCAGGCCAGGTTGGTGTTCCAGGCGATGTCGATGGTGCCCTCCAGCAGCGCGTCGACCTGGCGTCCGTAGTTGGAGAAGAGCACGAAGTCCATCTCGGCCGGGCCGCTGGAGAAGTACTCGCGGATCCCTTCCCAGATAGGGACCACATTGGGGGTGTAGGCGACGGATCCGATGATCAGCGGTGTGCTCACGCGGCGGTTCCTGCGGAAGCGGACTGAGGGGGGTCGAACAGCGGCTGCCCCGTGATGACCCTGCCGTAGAAGTCGTACAGCACATCGGCGGTCGGGGCCATAACGTGGCCGGCCCGGGCATCGCGGAAGAACCGGTCGATCTGCAGGTGCTGTGAGAACGCCGCCCCGCCGCAGACGCGCATCGCGGAGTCTGTGATTCGCAGCGCCGCATCGTTGGCCGCTGCCTTGACTCCCAGCACGTGCAGCATGGTGTCCTGCTGCGGTTCCGCCAGCCGAGCGGCTGCCTGGGTGAGGTAGGCGGAGGTGGTCGCCAGCTCGATCGACATCCTGGCCAGTTGGGCGCGGATGGTCGGCAGCGCGGACAAGCTCTCGCCCCGATGTTCTAGCTGCGCCCCGCTCGTGTGCCGCACCGCTGCGTCTACCGCGGCTCGGCACAATCCGACTGACACCGCCGCATTGCCGAGGTTGAACCATGGCAGGACTGTCTGCAGCATGAGGTCCAGCCCACCGCCAGCCGCGCCAAGCCGATAGCTCTGGGGCACCTCAGTGGCGAAGCTCATCGGGGTGGAGGCATTTCCCCGAAGGCCGAGCCCGCGCCAGTGACCAGCCACTTCGATGCCGGGAGTGTCGGCCGGTATCGCAAACAGGTCCACAGTGTCGGCGTCCGCGGTCAGCGTCGAGGCCACATAGACGTCGGCATGTCCGGCGGAGGTGACCCAGCTCTTACGGGCGCTGAGCCGTACGCCGGCTGCGTTGCTCTTCGCCTGTGAGACCGGCGCCCAGAAGTGTGACCGAGATCCAGCCTCGGAGAATGCCAGCGACCCCAAAGCTCGGCCGGTGGCAAGATCTGGGAGTAGATCAGGTAGTCCAGGCGGTGGTGCGATGGCAACCGGCATCGCTGCGCTGACGTGCATGAGGTAGATCATCGCGGCCGAGCCACAAACTCCAGCCAGCGAGCCGATGACATTCACCAGCTCGTGTGGTCCACCACCCAGCCCTCCCACGTCGGCAGGCAGCGTAAGCCCGAACAGCCCGGACTCACGCAGCGCCGCGACCGTCTCGTCGGGGAACCGGGCGTTGGCGTCGACGTCGTGGGCGTGTTGAGCTGCCACGTCCAGCACCGGATCAAGCTTCGGGGACAGATCCATTCTCCACAGTCCTATCTAGTTGGGCCTATCTGGTTGGGAAACCTTGTTCCGGGACGTGAGGCCGACGGCAAGTAGGGCGAGCCCGATCCCACCCATGAGCGCGAGTGTCGACCCATCCCCGCCGAGCCAGTTAGTTGCACGACCGACCTGCAGCAGCTGAATCACCGCGGCGATGGCAAGCCCAGCGCCCGCAACGATGACAAGAACGCGACGATGCAGAATGCCGCCCAATGCCGCTATCGCGCCTAGGACCAGGAGTACGCCCAGAGCGGCGCCGCGTACGTGAATGAAGTCGACCGGCTCGGGCCCTCCAGTCGAGATGGCAAACAGAGAACTCAACAACGCCGCTCCACCCAGGACCAGCGCGGCACGGTCCAGCCGCTCGTCAGTCACGACAGCCTCGCCAGCAGCCCGTTGAGCCGTCCGGGGGACGCCAGCCAGGTGGGACGCAGCACCCCATCCACCCCGAAGCTGCGCCCCGCCGCTGTAGCGAAGATGGCAACATGCACCAAGATCATCAGGTAATAAGACCAGTGCCACTCGTTCGGTGCGTTGAGAACAGACAACATGATCGCCAGCGACTGCCCTATGCCGACCACCGCCCACAGCCGGGTGGCGAGTCCGACGAGCAGAAACGCTCCCAGAGCGGACTCAATGAGCAGCGTCACCCAGCCGAAGAATGCAAAGTTAGGCAACACCACCTGCTCCACGAACCAGGCATAGGGCGGGAGCACCGGATGATCAACCGCGAACCGGGTGAAGAAGTACAGGCCGCCGTTGTCACGCCTGCCGAAGTCCGGCGGCGTTTTCCAACTCGCGTTCTGGATCCACAGCAACGCCACACCGATGCGCAACGCGGCGACGCACAGGCGGGATAGCCGTGCATCCATACTCGCCTCGGGCAGGGCGGCGGTCGTGGTAGCCATGACTGGCTCCTTCCTCACCTTCCCATTAGGACCGTGAGGCAGCAAACATGCAACACCAGACCCCTTACGAACCACGAACGCCACGATGTCAGTGATCTCGCTTGCACGAGATTGCCGGCGGGCGCAGTCGCAGTGATTATGTCGCGCTATTGAGGCGACACCGCTATGTTGTCACGTCGAACGGTAAGGCTCAGGCTGCCGCCGAGGCGTAACGGTGCGCTTCCGGGTGCCGCTCGAGGTGCTCAGTTGCGGCATTGGTCAAGTCGCTCAGCGTTCTGACGGTGAGTGCTGTAAGGGGACCGCACGCCGGGCAGCACAGCGTGACGCCGCCTTGGTTGCTGGTGACTGTGATGTCGTCATACGTGCAGACCTGCAGATCCACGTTGTCCTGGTACATGTCGCCTCGATGCTCGGTACTGATCCTGCGTGGCTGATGCCGTCCCCCGAGCGACGTTGCGCTTTCCTGGAGAAGGCAACTCCTACCTAACTGTGCAATGTCCCCTAACTGTGCAATCTCAAGGGTCCAGTTTGGCCAGACATTGCTTCCCGAGCGTGTCGTTGTGGTAACAGTCACGCTAATGCGGACCCGTTTCAGCCAGAAGTTGATCCAAGTACCTGGTCCACCCCGACCATCCCAACACCGTGCTGATGCGTACACTCCGACAGAGCTTGCAGGCGGTGGTCGAATGAGCGCCTGTTCGTCAACAACTGCCCGCGGCCGGGCAGGGAGGTGGGGTCCATATGACGCGAGTTCTTGTCACCGGCGCTTCGGGTAACGCTGGAAGGGTGGTCTGTCGCCAGCTGCACGAAGCTGGCTACGCCGTACGCATGGCCGATGTTGCTGCGCCACCAGACGAAGGCCTCCGTGACCTGTAGTTTGTGCGCTCCGACACCCGTACCCCCGCTGATGTTCAGCGTGCCGTCGACGGCTGCGATGCGGTCGTGCACCTCGCCGCCTGGCACATCGCGCACGAACCACCGGTAAGCGACGAGACGATCTTCGCCGTTAACGTCGACGGCACCTTCAACGTCGTGCAGGCCTGCCGAAACGCGCAGGTCGGGTCGGTGGTCTTCGCATCGTCGATGGCGTACGGGTGGTGGAGTGTCTATGGGATTACCAAGGTCATTGGTGAAGATTTGTGGCGGATGTACCACGAAACCACCGGAGCCTCGGTCGCCCTGCTCCGCTACCACGACTTCGTCCCGAAGCCTTACCTCGCCTGGGGTGCGAAGCTGTTGCGCAACGGGGTGGACAGGCGAGATGTGGCAGCTGCCACCCTTGCTGCTCTGCGGGGAGTCGTCAGCCATGAGGTGGACCTGTTCCAGACTGTGGTTCACACCGACCACCACATGCCCGCCGCGGTGGTAGCCAACTTCGCCAAGCTCGGCGCCGGATGGTGCGATCAGCACGTCCCCGGCTCGAGCGAGGTGTTGGAGAAGTACGGAATAGAGCTGCCCGCGCAGGTGGAACAACACGACCTCTCTGCGGCCAGCCGCGTGATCGGCTGGGCACCCCAGTTCGGGTTCGTGGAGTTCCTGCAAGACCTCAAAGCCCGAGATGAGCGAGGCGAGGATGTGGCGTCGCTCTGGGCGCCAGGCCAACTCCCGACCCCGTGACCACGCGCTGAGCCGGCGGCCGGGTGCGGGTAGCAAGTGAGGGCGCATGGATCCGTACGCCATGGCTCGCCGCCCACACGACGGCCGAAGAGCGGGCCGCATGTGCGGCCCGCTCTCTGGTGTTCGGTTGTGCGTATCAGCCGTGAGATCAGCTAACAGTTGACTTCGCGACGCCGATCTTGATGTTGGTCCCGACAGCGAGGCCGTTGACCGGGGTGGTGATGACGAGCTCCATCATGCGGACCTCGACCGTGCGGGTGGTGCGGATGACGCGGTGGAGGTACAGGGTTCCGACACCCTTGAGCTCAACCTTGGTGTTCGGTGCGACGCTGACGCCGATCGTCGGGTGTCCGGTCACGCTGAGGGTTCCAAAGCCGGACCCGCTGCTGGTGTGGCTGTACGTGCTGCCGTTGCTGGTTGAGCGAGCGCTGGCCTTGATGGCGGTGGCCTTGACCAGTCCGTTGATCACGTTGGCCGACTGCACCGTGGAGGTCAGCTTGCCAGTGGCCGAGGTAGCCGAGATGCTGCCCTGAGCGGTGTTGGTGATCGTGCCGGTGCTGACTGCGGTGCCGATGGCGACGCCGGCGCCGGTGTTCGTGCGGACTACGTTACCGGTGCCGAGGCAGGGCATGTACTTGGGGAAGCTCGCGTCAGACTTGGCAACCGTACCGACGGTCGCCGTGGTGCCATAGGCATATCCGCCGAGGACGCCGGCCACCGGTCCGGTGAGTGCGCTAACCGCCTGCGACACCGCGACGCGGCTTCCTACCGGGACGCCGAGGCTGTTGGTCACGGTGACGAACAGGTTTAGGCCGTTGACGGTGAGCCCGTTGGAGGTCCTGATCTGCTCATTGACGATCACGTAGCCGAACCCGGCAAGGTTGATCCGGGTGTTGGGTGCCGTGTTGGCTGACACCGCCTTGCCAGCCACAACCAGGCCAGTCAGCGTGGTACCGGAAGAGCTCAGGGAGTACCCCGTGCTGGTGCGGGTGGTGGAGCTCGCAGCCTTGACTGCAGTGGCTTTCACCAGGCCGTTGAGCAGGTTCACCTGTGCGGTGGCGGCAGTGGTACGCGACTTCACTGGTGACGCGTAGGTGTCGCCGGTCGTTGACACGGTGCCGGTCTTGCCCAGCGGAGCCAGGCTCAGGCCGGCGCTCGTGTTGGTCTTGTGCAGGTTGCCGTTGGTCGTGCACCCGAAGGTGAGGTAAGCAGATGGGCCCGACCTCACCGTCGAACCAACCTTCGCCCAGGTGCCGTAGGCGGACCCAGTGTAGGAGAAGTGCGGCGTCGTTGCCGCGGTGGCGGTGCCGCCAAGTGCTGGGACTGCTGTCGCCAAAGCGATAGACGCCACAGCTACCATTGCGGCGCGGGATCGGACGCGGGACTGCAGAGTGCGCGTGCCACGCCCCTCGGCCACGGTGACTCGTTGTGCAGCGATGTTCTGGGTCATGATGCCTCTTCCGTACGGGGGATCCAATGGGCGGTATTGCCCATGGCGGAGGCGGCATGTTCGAAACATCGGGTTGCCGCCCTCGACATAAAAACTAGGCGGCAAAGACCGCCCCCGCAGGCCCTTAACGTGACCTTGAGCGAATGCTGATCCGGAAAAGGAGACCCTAATTATTGCGATGTAGCCATCATGACCGCGGTCAGTGTGCTACAAGTGACCGCTTTAGCGCCAGGAATTTCCCTGGGAATTTGAAACAGCTAATCAAGTGCGATTTGTTATTTGGAGCGCATGACGAAGATCACCTCGCCCGTGGCCAGATCAGTGAGTGCGGGACGCGTGACGTGGCTCTAGGCGAGCGGTGAGCGCTCAGGGAGACCTATGGCGGTTAGAAACCCAGATATGTCACAACAGTTGGGCGGTTCGCCTGCTACTGAGCGCGGGCGTTCGACGCACCTGCCAACTGGTGTGACAAACCTGGGTTCTGGGTCAGCGGGCCGGAGGACCTCAGGCGGCGTCGGTGAGGTGCGCGAAGACAATGACGTTGTCCAGGTAGTGCCTGACGCGGTCAAAAGTCCCGCCGCAGGTCACCAGGCGGATCTCCGACTTGGTGAAGTCACTGTGATAGACCTCTTCGGTCGGGAACTGGTCCTTCGGGTAGACGGCGACCTTATCCACGACAAACGTTGTCCGGGACTTGTCCTCGCGTTCGACGTAGATCTTCGCGCCCGGTTTCAACGCACCTAGGTTGTAGAAGATGCCAGGACCCTTTTTGCTGTCCACGTGGGCCCCGAGGACCGCCGGTCCGAGTTGCCCGGGGGTGGGGCCGGCGGTGTAGAACCCGACCTCGTCTGCGCTGCCGGGGACTTCAAGCGTGCCGTCCTTGGCCACTTCCAGGTCGACGAAGTTGGACGAGCGGACCCCGATGGAGGGAATGTTCAAACCTGTGGGCCTAGACGCCGGCAGGAACGGACCAATGTCTGCTGCCGGCGGCTCTTTCTGCGGCTTGCTCGACGCTGTGGTCGTGGACTTGGGCCGCTTCGGCGTTGCCTTCGGCGTGGGCGTCGGGGTGGCGGTGATCGACTGTTGCGGTTGCGCTGCGGTCACGGGCTGGGGCGGCCCGCCGCTGCCGCGGATTCCGGCGACCACGGCGATGACACCGACCAGGAGCAGCACGACGGCGACCGCCGCGGCACTGAGTGTGCCGCGACGACCGCCGCCTTGCGTGGTTTCGTTCATTAGGCCTGGGTACGGGCCCGACGTGCTGCGACTGCTCCGGTTCCGACAGCGGCCAGCAGGGCGCCGCCACCGAGACCGATCAGTGCGGTGTTGACGCCGGCGGTGCCGCCGAAGCCGGTGTCCATGCCGCCGTGCGGGGCGTTGGTCAA